>NZ_WTLD01000015.1:0-95434 GCF_011379025.1 Polaribacter sp. 11A2H | reverse complement strand
GGATGTATTTTAATGAAAGAAATTTACTTAATTAAAGATGATAAAACAATTCAACGTCAAAATGTCCTCCTGAGCCTTTCGAAGGATTTTGTTTTAATTATTAGTTTTAAAAATATTAAAGTAATTATTTAAGTAGATATGTTTAAGTGTCATTTATAATGATTTTTAGTGTTGTTTTTAAAACTTAAACAAAGCAATTTACTAAACTAAAAGTGCTAAACCAATGAATACTCACAATGTCCTCCTGAGCTTGTCGAAGGATATGATTTATGGTATCTAAAACCGTTCAACTTTCACTTAATAGATTTCATTTATAAGCAGCAATAAAACAAGTATTGTTACATATCTAACTCAAAACTTTGGCGCAATTTATCGATAAGAGGGTTTATTTCTTTCATCTTATTGTATTTTTCTTGCGGAGTGTAGGCAAACTTCTTTTCTATGCTTTCATTTAAACGAACATCTAGACTGATCCCATAGTTGTTCAGTTTTTTTCTTAAGAAATTAATTAATTCAGACCTTCCTTTTCTAAATTGTTCTTCCATTAATTTATTAGGAACCGAAAAAGATATTTTATTGTTTTTACCTAATTGAGGTGTGTCTGTGCCTACAATAGAAGCCATACTGCGCTCTCCTTTTTGAATTAACAAAGCAACGTAGTCTTTCCATAGATTTTGTAAAGCTTCTTGGGTAAAAAAGTCTTTTGGGTGGTTGTCGAAGTTTTCTTCTTCAATAGCTTTCTTTTCTACCTTTTTTTCGTGAATACTTTTTAACGATAAAGAAGATGCACGCCTACCAACAGATTTTAAAATAGGTTTTATCTTAGGTTTGGGCGGTTCTACTTTTGGAGCTTGCGCAATGACAGGTTTTTCAAGTTTTTTTTCAACCGGTTTTGCAATCTCTTTTACTGCAGGAGAAAGTGCCTGAAAAAATGTAGCAGGAATTATGTAGTTAGCTGATTTTTTTTTTTCTCCATCAAAAGTGATAGAGGCAATTTGCATAATGGTTAATTCTACCAGCAGTCGCTGATTTTTACTTGCTCTATAATTCAAATCACACTGATTTGCTTTTTCTATAGATTGCATTAAAAAAGGAATGCTTGCCTTAGTGGCTTGTTCTAAGTATTTCTTTTTAGCAGCATCACCAACTTCTAACAATTCTAAAGTAGCTTTGTCTTTGGCAACCAGTAAATCTCTAAAATGACTTGCCAATCCGTTTATAAAATGATGTCCTTCAAAACCCTTTGCTAAAATAGTATTAAATGCATTTAGCACTTGTGGTATTTTGTTGGTTAACATTAAATCTGTCATATTAAAATACGTATCGTAGTCTAATACATTCAGGTTTTCGGTAACGGCTTCTCTTGTTAAATTACTTCCAGAAAAACTAACAACTCTATCAAAAATAGACAAAGCATCACGCATTGCACCATCCGCTTTTTGAGCGATAATATGCAAAGCATCATCTTCTGCCGTAATATTTTCTTTTTCACAAATTACTTTTAGGTAATTTTTAGCATCTAAAACACCAATTCTTTTAAAATCGAAAATTTGACAACGAGATAAAATCGTCGGAATAATTTTATGCTTTTCTGTAGTTGCTAAAATAAAAATAGCATGTGCAGGTGGTTCTTCTAAAGTTTTTAAAAAAGCATTAAAAGCTGCCTGAGATAACATGTGTACCTCATCTATAATATATACTTTATACTTACCGGTTTGTGGCGGAATACGAACTTGGTCTGTTAAACTTCTAATATCATCAACAGAATTGTTAGAAGCAGCATCGAGCTCAAAAATATTAAAAGCAAAATCTTCATCTGCAGAAACTTCCGCATCTTGTTGATTAATGCTTTTAGCTAATATTCTAGCACAAGAAGTTTTACCAACTCCACGAGGACCTGTAAACAATAAGGCTTGTGCCAAATGGTTGTTTTTTATAGCCTTTTCTAACGTGTTTGTAATGGCTTGTTGCCCAACAACATCCGCAAAAACTTGTGGACGGTATTTACGCGCAGAAACTATAAAATGCTCCATGTATAATAGATTGTATATTGTTAAAGTCTTTTTAAGTGTTCTTAAAAATCAAAAATGAATTTTGATTAAAAGTAGCTATAGAAGTTTAAAAAAATAGTAAACTTTTTGCTTCACTTATCGAGACCGGTTTATTTTGTGACTAAATTATTCAACAAAAATAGGGGTATCAGGTATTTTTTACAAGATATTTTCTTAATAAAAACCTAAAGTTGTAAACAACCTGTAAATTATGTATATTTATAACGACTACTTAGGTAAGTTAAAATTAAATTTGATTCCCCAATAATGGGATTGAATGTTTCCAAGGATATCCTAATGATATAACCCCTTGGGATTTTTTTAATTAAAAGTTCGGAAAATTGTACTAAAAATAGACCAACTGTTTTTTGTGCAATTTTCTTTTTAACCCTAATCCATAAGTAAAATGAATATTTTAAAGTCTGTTACCTTTTTAAGTTTATCAATATTATTAATTTCTTGTTTCGGTTTTACTGATAAAAAAGAAACTGAAACTGATACCAAAGCTACTTATATTGCTAAAGAAAATACCAAAGTAGCCTATTTTGCAAGTGGATGTTTTTGGTGTGTAGAAGCTATTTTTGAAAGTGTAAGTGGAGTAGAAGAAGCTGTTTCTGGTTATGCTGGCGGACACACCTTAAACCCAACGTATAAAAGTATTGGAACCGGAAAAACAGGACATTCAGAAACTGTAGCGGTGTATTACAATCCAGAAAAAGTATCTTTTGAAACGTTAGTGACCGTGTTTTTTGGTTCTCAAGATCCAACAACCAAAAATGGACAACATCCAGATTACGGAACACAATACAGATCTATTGCTTTTTATGAAACTGCTGCAGAAAAGGCAATTATAGAAAAAAAGATTAGTCAACTAAACAAAGATGTTTATAACGGTAAAATAGCAACGGAAGTTACTAAATTTAAAAAGTTTTACAAAGCAGAAGACTATCACCAAGATTTTGAACATAATAACCCAAACCAAGGTTATATTAAGGCAGTTTCTGTGCCAAGATTAAACAAATTTAAAAAGAGGTTTCCGCAGTTATTAAAGACAGATAAGCATTAACAAATGCATTTTATATATATTGAAAAAGCAACTCATTGAGTTGCTTTTTTAGTTTGTGGTTAAGAATAAGTTTTATAATTTTTTATTAAATAGTATGGATTTTAAATATTGTTTTTGTGATTTGCTTAAAACAGGTTTTTATAATTGTAGAAATTGGAATTAAAATTCAATAAAAAAGGTAGCTAAATCCCCTGCTACCTTTTTGTTTGGACCTCTATTACCAAGGACTATTGCCTCTGCAAGTGTGTGAAAATAATTATACTAACATAAATGCTAGATATAAACTGGAGATTGGCATTGGCATTATTGTTAAGAGTAAACTTCTTGACTCTTTTTGTTTTCTAATTCTTTAGCTAAGTTAAACCTTTCCCATTTAGTAAACCAATATTTATGATTTTTATGAAAAATTATTAATTTTTCAGCATCCATCTTATTTTTGTTTTCTTCCTCAGTTACGCTACCTCTGTATAAATGTAAAATTTTTATTTTGGTTGTAGAATCTAAAAAAGGGCATGCAAATAAATCTAATATTAAGTGTGACATTTCAGAAGATTTACCTATTTTTTCATTTGGGTATTCTTTTATATAATCAAAAGTATACTCTATTAATGCGTTTTTAACCAGTGAATATTTCTCAGAGTAGCCTATGTAGTAAAATAATACAACAATTGAAAAATAATTTAGTGTATTAATGTTTATAGTTATTTTATTCTCTCCTTCATCTTTTTTTGCATTGAGAAATTTTATTAATATTTCTTCTGGTAACCTATATTCTTTACCTAAATCCCTTAAAAGAGTAAGTAAGTATAGTGATTCTACTTGAGCATATTCATTTAAAGCATTTTTCTTTAAAATAAAACTTGATTCATCTAAAATCTTTTTAAATACACGTTCTCTATTATTTTGATTAATAATGTATTTTTTAGTTAACTTATTTTTTTCTTTAAAAAACAAGATGATTTTAGAAAGAATAAGACTTACTTTAATTGTAGAATTTACTCTTGGTGATACAGAATAAATAAAGAAAATAAAATCAATAACTCCTTCAATATGAGAAGTAAATAAACTTTCCGTTTTTCTAAGTTTTAATATATCAGATTTAGAGAAAGCTTCTGCTTCATTTTCTTTAAGATAATTAAAATATACTTTTTCAAATGAAATTAAGTTTTTTTCTACTTTACTTGACAGAAGTGCTAAACTATAATTTAAGACATCTTTATAATCTACTTGAGATTCTTTTATAATTATTTTATAACGTGTAGCTAATTTATTAGGATTGAATGCTAACTCAAACTTATGATTTAATAGTGAAACCTCACCATCTTCATCCTTGGTGTTTTCTTGTTTTTGTTCTAATTCTGTTATTCTAAATTTGGGGTTATCAGAAAATAAATCAATAATTTTATTCTTAGCAATTGTAATCTCAGTTATAATTGGTTTGTTATATTCTTCTGTTTTAGAGTTATTAATAGAAAGTTTATATTTTTTTAATTCGTGTTTAAGTAATTTTAATATTTCATCTTTTAAAATACTATCATCACAGAATAAAAAATAATCATCAACATACCTGTAGATTTCATAGTCAACTTTAAGTTTATAGTTATTTCCATTCTCTTTCAGTTTTTTCTCAATTGTTGTATCTATTTTTTGCAAAATAATTTCAGCAAAAATTCTAGAAAATTCTGGACCAATTAAAATACCATTAGTTTCTCCGTAATTTGTATTTTGAATGAATCTATCAAATTTTCCTGAAAATGTATTATCAGATACGTTGAAGTTTTCTTTAACAACATCTAGCCCTAAAACAGCCCAAGATATTGAATGTGTATAAATACTATCAAAACATTTAGAAATATCAAATTTAAATAAATGATTGTATTTTTTTTCTGCTCTTTGATATCTATAGTCTTCAAAGAATTGATAAATATTGGTGTATTTACTATAAGAAAAAAAAGTTTTTAAGTTTTCATATTCTTTACCACTCAATTCTAAAAAATCAGAC
The DNA here is from genome assembly GCF_011379025.1 of Polaribacter sp. 11A2H. NCBI lineage: Bacteria > Pseudomonadati > Bacteroidota > Flavobacteriia > Flavobacteriales > Flavobacteriaceae > Polaribacter > Polaribacter sp. 11A2H. Next base: position 90,315 of record NZ_WTLD01000015.1, on the reverse strand, counting down.
GAATCACCTTTGTTAGATTGATGTAGTTTATCATTAAAAAAGGTAAACTTAGCAACACTATCAGGTTTTCTAATACTATAATTACTTAATGAGCAAGAATAAATAATAGATTCTTTATATTGTTCATAGAAATTTACCAACAACAATTGATTCATTGGGTGAACCAGAGCTAGTTCTCTAAAATCTTTTTCTTTGTGACTAATTCGATAAGTAAAAGGAATTTTTCTTGTGTTTACGTTATGGTTATTGGTTGAAAATAATATTCTTAAAACCATTTCTAATGCTTCAAGATTATCTCCTTTCAATTTTGATTTATGTCGAATTATTCCTTTTGAATCATTTAGTTTAGTCTTTGGTAAATCTGATTGAGTAATACCTTTAATATTAAACTTTGAAGAATGTATAAATTCAATTTCATTATTAACTAAAAATCGATAGAAATATCGATTAGAAAAGGTAATAGGAATTTCATAAGGAAGTACATCAGAAAGTATAGCTCTTTCTTTTTGAAATTTTATATGTTTTTTCTTTTTACTCATTACTTCCAAATAGATTTAATTACTTCAAATTTGTTTGTTACTCTTTTAAATTTTTTAGCATAAAAAGAAACTTCTTTAGAATTAAAGTTAAAAGTATAAAAGAATTTTTCTTTGTTTTCAAATCCTTTTTTGAAATTATAATTGCTCAGGATATGATTAATTAGTTTTTCTTTAAAATTATTGTTTTTATTCTTAATTCCTTTGGGAGGAGAAAGTGTTTTTATCTTTTTATTTAGTTCTAAATTTAATATGTTTAAACTTTCAAAGTTGTTGTGATTTAATTCTAGCATTCTGTTAGAGTAAAATACACCTGATTTAATGTTTCTTTTGTTATTATTTAAATGAAAATTTCCAGTAAGGAATTTAAGTCTTGAAAACATCATTTTTCGAGCTTCCTTTTCATTGTATTTTGAATCATTATTATATACGTTAACTATAGCATCCAAACGATCAATATATTTTTTTTTAATTTTATTATCACTTATTTCAATGGTTAAATCTGTTTTACAATTCTTAGGAAAGTGTTCTAAAATGAATTTATAACCTAAGTACTTAAATTCATCAGAGTCAAAATCCTTTTTATTTTTATTTTTGTTCTGGAATAATATTATCTCTTGTGTTTTATTTTCTTCTCCATCAGTTCCATCTTTTAATTCTAATAGGTTTTTACTAACAATAGCTCTAATTTCACTTAAATAATCCCTTTTCTTTGATTCAGTTTTAGGGCAAATGATTACTATTATATCATCAACATAACGAGCATAATAAATTACATCTTCTAATGCTTTAACCTCATTATCTATATCTCGCATATATAATTCAGACAAATATGCACTAATACCAACACCTCTTGGTATACCTTCTCCTAATGGAATTTTATTTTTGTCTTTTTTATCTTCAAACTCATAAAATAATCTCTTTATTAATTTTTTAGAGAAAGGAGAAAGTAAAGTATTGTTTTCTATTTTTTTAAAGAGTTTATCTTGAGGAATAGATTCGTAAAATGATTTTATATCAGTTTTTATAATTATTTTAGGAAATCCATCTGAAACAATATTAAAAATTTGTTTAATAATTTTATTTCTGTCTGCTTGTATTACTTTAAAAGTTTTATTTATATTTCGTTGTAACTGTTTTACAGCATAATATGAAGCGGGATCCTTTTCAACAGTATAAGCTTCTTTTATTGAATTATATTCAATTTTAAATTGAAAGGGCAGTTCTTTACTATTAATAGTATTAGAGTAGCTTTCGAAAATAGACAATCTAATTTCTTCCTTTTCATTATTTACATCCTCTAATCTTTCGGCGAAATCGTCTAATTCTTCTTTAGAAAGCACCTGAATTTTCTTCAAATCAAGTTTCTCTCTTAAAATAGATTTAAACTCTTCATGTTTATCTAAATATTCTTTAGTGAAGTGAGTTTTATCGAAATTACCTTTTCGGTTTTCTTTTAAAAATAATTTATTAAAGTTACTACTTGAGAAGGATTGGTCTAGCATTTTTTCTTTTCAATTTCTATTATTGAATAATTCTTTTTCAATCTCTAAATTTCCAATAAAAAAATCAATAAAGTTTACGGTTTCCCATAATGTTATCAACTAGTTGTTTACGTATTGTCAACACCATCCAATTTTGTCATTTCGACCTTTCGGAGGAATCACATAAAACCACATTTCCTAAAGTTTATTTAAAGTATAAGAGATCGCTATTTAAAACCAAAAAAGCCTCACAAAAAGTGAGGCCTTATAAAAAATGTTTTAATAGCTAAAACTTATTTTTCAGTTTCGGCAGGAATTGCAATCCCTAAGCTTTTTAAGACCAATTCTGTAATATCAAAATCGTTATCTATGTATGCAAATTCGTTGCCAGTTAAGGTTAAAACTTGCGTGTATTTATTAGCTTTGGCAACAGTAGTAATAGCGTTGCTTAATCTTGTATATAAAGGACGCATTAACTCATCTTGCTTTAATTGCATTAGTTGGTTTCCGTTTTGCTGGTATTTTTTAATATCAGCTTCCATTTCTGCTAATTCTGTGTATTCAGCTTGCTTTGCTAATTCCCCAAGTGTTTTTTCATTCTTTTTAAAAGCCTCTATTTTGGCTTTATACGTTTCTACTTTTATGGTAAAAGAAGAATCTAATTTTGCTCCGTAATTTTGAGATCTTTCTGATACCACTTTTGTTTCTGGCATTAGACTAATAATATATTCACTATCTACTGTACCAACTTTAGATTGTGCAATAGAAATAGAACTAATTAAAGCAAAGGCAATACATATAATTTTTGATTTCATGTTATTTTGATTTTTTATGTAACAAAGATATAAAAGTGAGTGAATTACAAAAGGTTTTACAATTTTGAGATGTTAATTTTATCAGAAATTTTAGCAATAATTGTGTTTATCTCTGTCTGATAATCAAACCACAAGGTTGTTTCATCTCTTTTAAACCAAGTACCTTGTCTTTTTGCAAACCTTCGGGTATTTTTCTTAATTTCTGAAACGGCAAATTCTTTGGTAAAATCACCATCAAAATAAGAGAACAATTCTCTATAGCCAACCGTTTGCAATGCATTTAAACCTTTGTGTTGGTATAGGTTTTTAGCTTCTTCTAGCAAACCGTTTTCTAGCATATTGTCTACACGCATATTTATTCTATTATAAATAATTTCTCGGTCTGCGTCTAAGCCAATTTTAATAGATGTAAAATTTCTAGGAGCTTTGGGTTTATTTTTAAAAGTAGAGTAGGGAATACCAGAACCAATACAAACCTCTAAGGCTCTCATTACCCGTTTAGGGTTTTGTAATTCAATTACATTGTACGTTTCTGGGTCTAGTTCTTTTAATTGTTCTTGCAATACTTCAACGCCTTCTTTTTCTAATTTTAGGGTTAAGGCTTCTCTTATTTTAGGATCTACTTCCGGGAAATAATCCAATCCTTTTAAAACGGCATCTACATACAAACCAGAACCGCCTACCATAATCTGAATAGGGTTTTCTTTAAAAAGATCGTCTAATTTAGTAAGTGTATCTCTTTCAAAAGAACCTACATTATAATCTTCAAAAATACTTCTGTTTTGTATAAAATGATGTACTGCAGCTGCCAATTCATCTGTATCTGGTACCGCAGTACCAATAGTCATTTCTTTGTAAAACTGTCTAGAATCGCAAGAAATAATAGCGCTTTTAAAATGATTGGCTAATTGAATGCTTAAGGCTGTTTTACCAATTGCGGTAGGACCTACAATGGTAATTAAAAAGTTATTAGAAGTCATTTAGTTTAATTTACTACCACAGTTATAACAAAATTCTGCACCGTCTTTATGGTTTTCTTTTGCGCAATTAGGGCAAGCTTGTGTATTTGTATCTATGTTATTATTTGCGGTTTTTGTCATTTCTGCAGTTACAATTCCTGTAGGAATGGCTATAATTCCGTATCCTAAAATCATGATAATACTTGCAAGAAACTGACCAAAAGGAGTGTGAGGCGCAATGTCTCCATAACCTACAGTTGTTAAAGTAACAATTGACCAATAGATACTAATAGGTATGCTTGTAAATCCGTTTTCCGGACCCTCTACCATGTACATAATGGTTCCTAAAATAACACATAATATGACTATAAAATATAAAAAGACCGAAATTTTGGTTCTACTCATCTTTAGTGCAATCAATAATTTATTAGAAGCACCAATATATCTAGCCAGTTTTAAGATTCTAAAAACTCTTAAGAGTCTTAAAGCTCTTAAAGCAGCTAAATGGTGAGAACCAATTAAAAATAATGAAAGGTATTTTGGAATGGTAGAAAGTAAGTCTATAAGGCCGTAAAAACTAAAGATATATTTTAAAGGTCTTTTTATAGAAACGATTCTTAATACATATTCAATTGAAAAAAGGATGGTAATAACCCATTCTGCTATGTTTAAAAAAGTATGGTACTTAGTGTCAAAGCTTTCAATGCTTTCTAGCATCACTAATAATATACTAGCAAGTATTGCTATTAATAAGACAACATCAAATAATTTACCCGATTTAGTGTCCGCCTCATAAATAATTTCATGAATACGGTATTTCCAAGAGGTATTTTTATAGTTATTTTTCAATTTTTATATAAATTTCTTTTACAATACTACAATTAATTTACTGATATAGCATTTTTTTTAGTCTATTTTTCTCTTTGTTTACAAGGGGTTTCAAAAATAATTAAAAAAAAACAAACTTTTTTAAAACCGTAACAATCTTTTCCTCGTAAGTATCTGTGAGATTCAATTAATAATTAACTTAAAAACTCACACAATGAAAAAAAGTAAAATTTTAGTAGCAACCGCATTTGCAGCGGTTATCGGATTAGTTACAATTGCAGCAGATCATATTGACGCTCCTGCATCTAAAGGAACTACAGCAGACATTACAGACTTCTATGCTTTTCAGGCAGAAGACACAAACAATTTAGTATTTGTTGCCAATGTGCAAGGCTTATTAAGTCCTACTGCATCTGCAACCGCGGCTTTTGCTGAAGACGTTATGGTAGAATTTAATATTGATACTAATAATGACATGGTAGAAGATTTAGTAATTCAGGCAATACCAAGAGATGGTAAAATGTATTTCTTCGGACCTTTTTCTCCATCTGCAACAGGATTAAATAGTACGGTAAATGAAATGGCAACAAAATCTGAAGTAGCAATTACTTCTTACGGAGCTGCACCTGTTATTGGAAATATGAATGGGATGAAAATGTTTGCAGGACCAAGAGACGATCCTTTCTTTATGGATTTTGCACAATATGGTAAAGTAGTAGGCGGTATGGAGCCAGGTTTTAACAGCCCAGGAGCAGATACATTTGCAGGTTCTAATGTACTTTCTATTGTGGTAGAAGTTCCTAAAAGTGAAATAGGAGGTTCTGGTAAAATAAATACTTGGGTAACATCTAACGCAAAACAATAATCTTAACAATCAACTTTAAAAAATAATATCATGAAAATTTATAAAATAAAATATATCGCAGTAGCAGCTTTTTCTCTTTTAGTAATGAGTTGTAGTAATAATGATGATGACGCAACTTCTATGATGGAAGCAGGGACAGATTTTTCTGGAACGTATGCTCAAAAAGATCAAATGGGTAGACCAGCAATAAATACTGTTTTTGTTTCTGCAGATAGTAAAGATGCTTTTAATGCTACTATTCCTTCTATGCAAAGTGCAATGTTTCAGCCAATGTTTGAAACAAATTTAAAAGGTTTAAGTCCTGCTTTTGCAAATGAAGGAGATAAAAATGCATTAGGACAAGAGGCTGCCGCTTTTACAGGTTTATTAGCTACGGATGTTTTAAATGTTTCTTTAGATGGTAAAACAACATTTTATGATGGTGTTGCAGCAAATACACTTTCTGGTAGAGCTTTAGCAGATGATGTAATTACAGTTGAATTATTATTGATCTTTGGTGGTGAAGATTTTTCTGAAAACCCAACTCTTTCTAATGATAACGTAGATGCAAATGATAAAGAATTTTTAACTTCTTTTCCATATTTAGCTTCTCCTTGGTAGAATGTCATTTTAAAACTGGCGCAATTCTTAAGAGTGGCGCCAGTTTTTTTTATTATTAAACTAACTAAAAAATATAAATTATGAAATCTATCCAACTAATTTTATTATTTGTAACTTTTTCAATCGCAACTAGTTGCACTACAGATACCAACAAACAGATAACAAACGTTAACGATTACAATAGTTATTTAAGTACGCATAACAATAAAGCTTTAGAAAACTCAACATCAGAATTTAATTTCTGGAAAACAAAGCTAAACAATACACCAAACCAATATCCTTATAATGCAAAATTAGCTGCAGCAAATGCTACCATGTTTAAAATTACAGGTAATATTGATGCACTAAAAGAAGCAGAACAAAACTTATTAATTGCCAATAAACAAACTAATTATAATAGCGCAGGTTATTTAAGAAGTTTGGCAAGAAACTACATTTCTCAACACCGTTTTAAAGAAGCGCTTGCTTTGGCTACAAAAGCGGAATCTATTGGAGAGAATTTACAACAAACACAATACTTATTAATAGATGTGTATTTAGAATTAGGGAATATCTCTAAGGTTGAAGAATACTTGTCTATTGTTAAAAATTTAAAAGAGTTCGAATATTTAATTAGACTTTCTAAATACAATGATCATATTGGTAACTTAGACAATGCTATTAAATATTTAGAAGCATCTTTAGAGATTTCAAAATCTGCAAAAAACACTCATTTAATGCAGTGGAGTTATACCAATCTTGCAGATTATTATGGGCATGCAGGTAGAATTAAAGATTCTTATAATGCATATTTAAGTGCACTTGCTATAGATGAAAATGATAGTTATGCTAAAAAAGGAATTGCTTGGATTGTTTTTTCTTATGAAAGAAACCCAGCAGAAGCAATGCGTATTTTAGAAACCGTAACCAAAGAAAATGCTGCGCCAGATTATCACTTATTAAAAGCAGAAATAGCTGAATATATGGGAGATACTGCGCAAAAAGAAATAGAGGTTGAAAAATATGTAGCAAAAGTAGCCAATAAAAGTTACGGTGTAATGTATCATAAATACGATGTTTTATTATTTGCAGATGATGATACTAAAAAAGAAGTTGCTTTAAAATTAGCGCAACAAGAAGTAGCAGAAAGACCAACAGCACAATCGTATGATTTATTAGCATGGTCTTATTTTAAGAACGGAGATGCTAAAAAAGCATTAGAAATTTCTAGAAACCATGTTATAGGTAAAACCTTTGAGCCAGAAGCATTATTGCACACCGCTCAGATATTAAAAGCGAATGGTGAAATTGAAGAAGCTAGAGTTTTAAAAATAGAATTATTAGGTGCTGTATATGAGTTAGGTCCTTTAACAGAAATTAACATAAAAAATATCTAAATTCGCAAAATTTTTAAAATATGAAAAACAAATTATTATTATTATTTGCGATAACACTATGTTTACATTCTTTTGGTCAGCAGTTAAAAGGGATTGTTTTAAATCCGCTAAATGAACCTTTAGAAAATGTTTATATTATAAATCAAACCTCTAATGTTCATACACATACAAACGAAGCGGGTAGTTTTATACTTCAAAAAACGGCTGTAGACAATACTTTACAAATAAGTATTTTAGGTTTTGGTACAAAGACGTTAAAAGTTACAGAGCAAGATTTTAAAAACGGAATTACCATAAACCTAGCAACAAAAGTTTTTCAGTTAGAAGAATTGGTCTTGCGTAAAGAAATAAATGCTTTACAAACCTTAACAAATATAGATGTACAAGTAAATCCGGTAAACAATTCTCAAGAAGTTTTAAGAAAAGTTCCTGGTTTATTTATCGGTCAGCATGCTGGTGGAGGAAAAGCAGAACAAATATTTTTAAGAGGTTTTGATATTGATCACGGTACAGATATTGCACTTTCTGTAGACGGAATGCCAATAAACATGGTTTCTCATGCACACGGACAAGGATATTCTGATTTGCATTTTGTAATACCAGAAACCATACAAAAAATAGATTTTGGAAAAGGACCTTATTACGCAAATCAAGGAGATTTTAATACGGCTGGTTATGTAAATTTTGCTACAAAAACAGCTATTGATAAAAGTATGATTTCTGTTGGTTATGGCGATTTTAACTCTCTAAGAACTGTTGGTATGTTTAATTTATTAGAAAACTCTAAAAATAACGATGCCTATGTTGCTGTAGAATATATAGAGTTTGATGGTGCTTACGAATCTCCACAAAACTTTAACAGGTTAAATCTTTTTGCAAAATACAATACGTTTTTAAACGGAAAAGATAAGTTAACATTAACAGCGTCTCATTTTACAAGTTCTTGGGATGCTTCTGGTCAAGTGCCAATTAGAGCCGTAGAAAGCGGATTGATTAACCGCTTTGGTTCTATTGATGATACAGAGGGTGGATTTACTTCTAGATCTAACTTAAATGCACAATTGCAAAAAACGTTAGATAATGGTGCTATTTTAGAAGCAAACACATTTTATTCTAAATATGATTTTGAATTGTATTCTAATTTTACCTTCTTTTTAGACGATGCTATAAACGGAGATCAAATTAAACAATTTGAAGATAGAAGTATTTATGGAATGAATGCAAAGATAATTAGCACAAAAGAGTACGGAAATGTAGAGGCTAAGTATACTAAAGGTATTGGTTTACGTTACGATTTAATTGCTGATAACGAATTATCGCATACAAAAAATAGAAATGAATTATTAGATAATATTCAATTAGGAGATGTAAAACAAACCAATTTATATGCATTTTTTAACTCAGAATTTGAGATTGGAAAATTTAAAATAGCACCTTCTGTTCGTTTAGATTATTTTAAGTTTTTATACAATGATGCTTTAAATACAACGTATGAAACATTGAGCAAAACAAAGGCAATTGTAAATCCTAAATTGAACTTTTTATACACTCAAAACGATAATTTACAATGGTTTTTAAAATCTGGAATTGGTTTTCATTCTAATGATGCAAGAGTTGTTTTACAAGAAAATGCAGATAAAGTTTTACCTAGAGCATACGGAGCAGATTTAGGAAATATTTGGAAACCTACTAAGAACTTAGTATTAAACACAGCAGCTTGGTATTTGTTTTCTGAAGAAGAATTTGTATATGTTGGAGATGCTGGTATTGTAGAACCATCTGGAGAGTCTGAGCGTTTTGGATTGGATTTAGGAATTCGTTACCAATTAACAGATCAAATTTATTTTGATACAGATGCAACACTTACGCATGCAAGAAGTTTAGAAGCAGCAGATGGTGAAGATTACATTCCGTTAGCGCCAAGTTTTACAATGGCAGGTGGTTTGTCTTTTAGTGATTTAGGTAAATTTTCTGGAGGTTTGCGTTACCGTTATTTAGCAGATAGAGCAGCAAATGAAGATAATTCTATTACTGCAGAAGGATATTTAGTGAGTGATTTTAATATCAATTATAAAGTAAATAAGGATGTTACTTTTGGTATTGCATTAGAAAATATTTTTGATGTAGAATGGAATGAAACTCAGTTTGCAACAGAAAGTAGGTTACAAAATGAAACGGATTCTGTAGAAGAAATTCACTTTACACCAGGGACACCGTTTTTTGCAAAAGCAACAATAACATACACGTTTTAATTGAGTTTTATAAGAATTTAGATAAAACTATAATTTTCACTTTAGCGGAAATAGAGTATAATTTTAGTTAGTTTTAGTTGGATGAAATGTCTATCACAGCAATGTGATAGGCATTTTTATTGATTGTAATAAATATTACTAAGTTGTTTCGGTTAGTTATTTAATGTCCATATTAATGCCTTTTCTTTGGTAGCTCTAAAAATGGTGTTGTGTTGCTCGTTAGAAGCATCTGTATATTTAAAAATTAGGTTTTTATTAGATTGTTCTAACTGGTTATTTAACTCTTTAGCGTGTTTAGAGATATCTGTAGCATCAGAATTAGCAAACCAAAGCTTTTTTTGATAGTTATAATTCTTGCTGGATAGCGTTTTAAAATTAGCAACTAAATAATTCTCATTAAACCATAAAGAAGGATCTATTGCAATATAAGCATCAAACATATTATTGTCTAAGAGAAAGGTTTCTACCACAAATAAACCAGCTAAAGATTCGCCAATAATTGCCTTTCTACTGCTTGTTCTATATTTTTTATTGATTGCTATAAATAATTCATTTTTAATAAAATTTCTAAAGTCGTTTGCACCACCGGCATTCGGTATATAACTTAAATCATATTCAATTTTTGTAGGTCCACATAAATCTCGTCCTCGTTTGGTGTTTTCTATGCCCACTAAAATATAAGAAGGTATTTTATTTTCTTTAATTAATTTAGCTAATGTATTGGCTACATGCGGAAAATCTTCTTTAATTCCGCCATCTGGCATATATAAAACAGGAAAGCTATCTACTGTTTGGTTGTAATTTGGTGGTGTCCAAATATTAATGATTCTGTCTTCATGTACAAATTTAGAAGCAATGGTTAAACTATTATGTTTAGGAATTGGATCATTATAAACAATCTCTTTCTTACATCCAATTGTAATAGTGATAAGCAGCAAACAAAAGATTATATTTCTCATTTATATGATTTTTTTATAGGTTGAAGGTATTTTAGATACAAAACTATTTCTTTAGCTAATATAGTTTTTTTTAAAATAAATATCTAAACAGTTGTTTATTAGTGTATTGTGAGTTAAAAAAGTGACATTTTTTATAAAGGATTACTTCTTAAAATAAATTGAAAATTATGCAAGTTTAATTGTTTAGAGAAAACTTAAATATTGCTAAACTTGTTTATTTTATAGGATAATTTTTAATTATTCAACAATAAATATTCCTTATTTTATTGATATTGTAATTTTATAGATTTTAGTTATTTTTGAATTATATACTAATATTAATATTTTTTTCTTATGAAGTTTAACCTATTATTCAGTTTTTTATTCGTTTTTTTATCAAGTATTATGTATTCTCAAAATTCTAATTCAGACATCAAAGTAGGAGATGTTTTTGTAGTAGGAGAGGTGATTAATAACAATTATAAACATATCAATTTTCCTAGAGCAAACTTTATTATTAAAAAAGGTGGACTTGCAAATTACAAAAATGTAAAAGGAGAAAAAGTTCAAATAAAGTCAATCAAAGAAAGCAAAAACGGAGCTTTAATTGCAACCATTGAGTTAGCTTCTAAAAAGAAATTTTTCAATAGCCATAAATACATTAAAGTAAATATTAATGAAGCAATTTTACAAAAGGAGTTATTAAAAAATTAATAGTATTCTTTTTTCTTTAGTTTAGGCTTTCTTTTTAGGAAGCCTTTTTTTTGTTTAAAATTTAAAAAAAGAAGTAGGTAAATAAATATCTACTCTTTATTTAGCTTAACTTGTTGTATTCTTTTAGTGATTAAATTTGTTATCGTCAGTTCGAGCGCAGTCGAGAACTATTAAACTATTAAAATAGGTTTAGACTGAATTTAACCATACATATTACTTGTTTTATACCAAATTCTATGCAGTTAACTATATTTCTCTAAAGAATGTATTTAATTGGAGGGAAGCTTAAGGTTTGTGTATTTATTTGACGATTTTTTTTTGATGGTATTTTCGTCTCGTTTTTATTACTTTATACCTAAAATCATCAAAGAATAAGCTTGCTAATAAAAACAGTGCTGCTAAAATTAAAGTATTTAATTTTAAATCTAATTTAGAATAGAAAAAGCCCCCCGTTAAACCGCCTGCAAAAAAGAAGAGGATAATGTAAGTTCTAAGTTTAATATTAGATTTTAATTTTTTTTTCTGTGCTGTCAATTTAGGAAAACACAATAAAGAAAGATCGATCCCTAAATCTGTAAACAAACCCGTTAAATGTGTAGTTCTTACAACAGCGTTAGATATTTTAGTAACAAATGAATTCTGTAAACCCATTGCAAAAAGCAACAAACAGATAAGTAGGTTTGCATATTCTAATTCCATAAAATTACTAATAAGACCTATAGAAATTAAAACAAGACATTCAATAACTGTAGGTAATACAAATACATTCAGTCTTTTGTTTTCACTATATCTTTCTATTAGAAAGCTGGATAAAAAAGAACCAAATAAAAAAGAGAAAATATAAAGGAAGTAAATGGTGCCTTTCCAGAAATCAAAATTAGCAACATCATAAATAAACAAAGCAAAATGACCTGTAACATTTGTAGTTAATTGTTTAAATGCCAAATAACCGCTCACATTTACAATTCCTGCTACAAAAGAAAGTATAGTTGCAATTCTTAAATTATGTTTTAAAGTTCTGCTTTTACCTTGATGTCTAAACATTTGTTTTCGTTTATTCTTAGCTTTTATAAGACACGTAAAATTAACACATTTTAGAGTGTATAAAAATTCTATAAAGTATAAATTATAAGTAGAAGGTAAAGTTAGTATTTTTGAATGATTCTGCTTTTATATACCATCTGTTTATTAGATAAGATTATTTAAAAGTAGTAAACTTATCAATCTACATTTCTTTAATATTGATAAAGTTGTTGACTTTCAATAGGTGAGATGCTGAATCAAATTCAGTATGACAAGATTATTTTTTAATCAAGAAAACTATAGAAAAATGATGATTATAATAAACCTAAGATACTACGGCACCTAAAGTATATAATTGCTCTAGATTAGGAGATACACTACCACCTGCAGGCTCTAAGGTAATACCAAATGCCTCAGATTCGTTAGCATTTTCTATGGTAAATATTTTGTTGGTATCTGCCATAAAAGTGTCTATTGTACCTAAACTTGTTGGTGTTAAAGGATTTAATTTTAAAGACCAAACTTGGTATACCTTTCCTTTTGGAGGTGCTGGCAATCCTTTGGCATCTAAATAAATACTTTTTGTTTTTTTATCCCAATACACCTTTGCATAAGAGGTTGGAGATACTTTTTGACCCGCTAACGGTACAGAAACAATGTCTTTATCTCTAAAGATGTCAATTAATTTTTCTGCAGCTGCTAAACTGTTAGAAGCTTTGTCTATTTGTTCTTCTAATTGTTGTTTTTCTGTAGCAACCTGATCTTTAAGTTGGTTGTTTTGTGTAAGTGACCAAATAAGAACACTTCCTATTAATAAAGAAGCTGCCCAACCACTATATTGTAACCAATTTGTTTTCGGTTTTGTAATAGAGATTACTTTTGGTTCTTCAACCTTCAATTTATTTTTTATGTCTGAAAAGGAATATGGAGCATCTTTTTTAGCAGCAGCAGTTAATTTTGCAATTGCTTTTTCTATGGATACAACTTCGGCCAAAACTTCTGGGTATTCTTTAATTTTAGCATGCACTTCCTCGTTTTCCTTTTCAGAAAGCGAGCCTGCAACATACAGTTCTAAAATTCCAGATGTTATGTATTCTTTTATATTCATTATTTAAACTCCAAGCATAGAGCGTAATTCGCTTATGCAATTTCTATTTCTAGTTTTAATAGTGCCAATTGGCATTTCTAATTCTTCAGAGGCTTCTTTTTGTGTAAACCCTTTAAAATATAATAATTCAATTACTGCTTTACACTTGTCTCCTAATTTGGTAACAAACTCTTTTAAGCCAATTGTATCAGTGGCAGTATCTAAACTTTCACTGGTCTCTAATATATCTACGAAAAAATCTGCGTTATGGTTTTGTTTAGACTGTTTAAAATTTTTAGAGCGTGTATAATCTATAGCTGCATTTCTTGCAATGTTTAGTATCCACGTAAAAAAACGGCCTTTTTTAGAAGAATAAGTATCTGCTTTATTCCAAGCTTTTATAAAAACATCTTGTGTAATTTCTTGCGCAACGTCATCATTTTTAACAATGTTATTTACAATACCAGAAATACTATCACAATACATATTGTATAGTTTTTCATAGGCCTTTACGTCCTTTTGTTGAAATTGTAAAATTAGTTGCTCTAAATTCATAAAATGTATCTGCTGCTAATCTATTAAATAAAATTGATATGCAAGCATTTTATTATCGCTATAATAAACATAATATAATTTCTTCTAGAACTAATTTTAAATCTTTGGTATTTTAGATTGAAACTCCAAACCGTTACTACTTAAATAGAGAGATAAAACACTGTAAGTATATATTATAACAGATTCAACTTTTATATTAGGCAGTATAAAATTTTTAACCGTAAAAGTATCTCGTTCTTTAGTAGGAAAGAGGTCCTTATCTTTAATATAGAGTAGGTTTACTAAGTTTAAAATTTTTATTTATAATCTAATAATTTTCTGTACTTTATTTTTATTGATGTAATTTTTGATAATATTTTTTGCTTGTACCTTGTTTTCAATAGGAGTTAATATTTTTTTTAAAATATCTAACTTACTTTCTTGGTTACTTAAGTTTGTATAACCACAACCAAAAACCTCGTTATTTTCTATTAAAATTACCGCATTTTCTTCTACTTCTCTTCCTTTTTCAATGATCATAAAATTCTCATTGTTAAAGTCTTGATTAATAATTTTGGGATTCTTTTTAAAGTTAAACTTAGGCGTTAATGCATCTAATTCAATAGCATATTTTAAACGGGTAAAAAGTTCATTACCTGTTTTGTCAAAGGAGATAGATTGTGCTCTTTCCTGAATTTTAACAGCTCTTTTTGTTACTTTTAAAAAGAGGTTATTTACTTCCGATTTAATATTCTTTCCTTTTCCAATAAAAAGAACTCTACCTTCTTTATCATGAATGTAATACACACCTTGTACCGTTGGTATTTCTTCTATTAAACTTCTTAGTTTTTGTTTTTGATGTCTTCTATCAAAGTATTTAATAGAACTTTGTATAATACTTTTATTTGTGTCTTTTTCTAACAGTAACTTAAATAATTGTACGGTTGCCAAGGCGTCTCCAGAAGCTCTATGTCTATCTGTAATAGGTATACCTAAAGATTTGGTAAGTTTTCCTAAACTGTAAGAAGGTTGGTCTAAAATTAATTTCTGACTTAATTCTACCGTACACAAAGTATTTCTATTAAAGTCGTACCCTAATCGATCAAATTCTGTACTTAAAATTCTATAATCGAAAGTGGTATTATGAGCCACTAAAATACAATCTGAAGTAATTTCTATAATACGTTTAGCAACTTCATAGAATTTGGGTGCATTTTTAAGCATTTTATTATTAATGCCCGTAAGTTTTACAACAAATTCTTGTATGGGTTTTTCTGGATTTACTAAGCTAATAAATTGATCTACTGTAGTGTGCCCGTCAAATTTATAGATAGCAATTTCCGTGATGCCTTCTTCATTAAATTTTCCTCCTGTGGTTTCAATATCTAAAATTGCGTACAAAGTCTTTTTCTTTTATGATAAAATTAAGCATTATAATTTCTTTGACCAAATATAGAACTACCAACTCTTACCATATTACTGCCATTTTCTATAGCAAGCATATAATCTCCACTCATTCCCATAGATAAAGTTTCTAGTTCGCAATTTTCAGTTGCAGTTTTCAGTTTGTGTGTGTCAAAGAAGGTTTTTAGAGAAGAGAATTCTTCTTTTAACTGTTGCTTATTGTCTGTAAACGTGGCCATTCCCATAAAACCAGTAATTTTTATATTCTTTAATTCAGCAAATGCTTCGGATGCTAAAATTGTATTAATTTCATCAAAAGATAAACCAAATTTAGTGTCTTCTTTGGCTATTTTTACTTGTAATAAACAGTTGATAACTTTATCATGTTTTTTTGCTTGCTTGTTAATTTCCTTTAAAGTAGAAAATTTATCAACTCCATGAATTAAATCTACAAAATGTGCCATGTACTTAACCTTATTACTCTGTAAATGACCAATCATGTGCCACTGAATGTCTTTGGGTAAGGCATCATATTTATCTACCATTTCCTGAATTTTATTCTCGCCAAAAATACGCTGTCCTGCAGCATAAGCTTCTTGCAAGTCTTCTAAAGGTTTGGTTTTAGAAACGGCAACTAAAGTTACATTTTCTGGTAATGATTGTTTTATTTCTAATAGGTTTTCTTTAATCATGTTTTCTTTTTTGTAATTCAGACGAAGATTATAAACACTAAGTATGTATGAGATTTCTCAATCGCTTAAAAAAGCTCATTCCGAAATGACAGCGGTTATCATTGTTTATTAACTAGCTGCCACTTCGAGTGAAATTATGTATTTAAGAGTTTATTCAGAAACTTTTCTAATTCTTTAACAAAGCAATAATCTGGTTTGCCAATTCAACTCCAATTCTATCTTGTGCCTCTTTGGTTGCAGCCCCAATATGCGGAGTTAAAGAAATTTCTGGATTCATTAATAATTGCACTGCCGGAGTAGGCTCTGTTTCAAAAACGTCTAAACCAGCAAATTGTACTTTACCACTTTCTATAGCCTTTACTAAATCTACTTCATGTAAAATACCACCTCTTGCCGTATTTATAATACCTACACCATCTTTCATTTTTTCAAATTCTGATGCCGTAATAATATAATCTTCTTGATCTGGAGTATGTAAAGTAATAAAGTCCGACTCTTTTAAAAGCTCTTCTTTATCTACCGTTTCAATAACAAAAGTAGTTTTTTGACCGTTAAAAAACTCTAAAGTAATTGGTGCACTTGTTACTTGATCATCTGTAGCTAAAACATTCATTCCTATTCCAATAGCTATTTTAGCAACTTCCTGACCGATACGTCCCAAACCAATAATACCAATGGTTTTACCTCTTAATTCAATTCCTTCAGAATATGCTTTTTTCAATTCTTTAAAACGAGAATCTCCTTCTAAAGGCATTTCTCTGTTAGAAGAATGTAAAAAACGCGCCATTCCAAAAAGATGAGCAAAAACTAACTCAGCCACAGAGCCAGAAGAAGCTTTTGGTGTATTAATTACATGTAAACCATTATCTTCTGCATATTCTACATCTATATTGTCTAAGCCAACACCACCACGTCCAATTAATTTTAAACTTGGGCAAGCTTCCATTAATTCTTGTCTTACTTGTGTTGCACTTCTTACTAAAATTGCATCAATATTGTTTTCATTGATATAATTTTCTAACTGATTTTGTGCAACTTTTATATTTAGTACTTCAAATCCTCCTTTTTCTAAAGCATCTATTCCGCTTTTAGAAATTCCATCGTTCGCTAATATTTTCATGGCCCATCCCAACCTTCCCAAAGGGAAGGAGTTTTATTTATTATTTATATTATTTTATTTTATCTTCAAACTTTATAAGTTTAAAAAGTACTTTTTTTTGTTTGTTAAGTAAACCCCTCAACAGTGAGAGTTCCTCTCCTTCGGAGAGGCTAGGAGAGGCTTTTCATTACATCAACCAAAACCTGTACACTATATAAAGGCAATGCATTGTACATACTTGCTCTATAGCCACCAACACTTCTATGACCATTTATTCCGCTAATTCCAGCTTCTTTGCACATGGTATCAAATTTCTCTTTTAAAGAATCATCTGTTAAAGTAAAAGTAGCATTCATGGTACTTCTGTCTTCTTTTGCTACAATTCCTTTAAATAAAGGATTTCTATCAATTTCAGAATATAAAAGTGCTGCCTTTTTATTGTTTACTTCTTCAATAAATTCAATTCCGCCTAAATCTTTTAACCACTGTAAGGTTAACATAGAAACATAGATTGCAAATACAGAAGGTGTATTAAACATACTATCTTTATCAATATGAATTTGATAGTTTAACATAGAAGGAATATGTCTTTCTACCTTACCTAAGATTTCTTCTTTAATAATGACTAAAGTGGCACCAGCTGGACCCATATTTTTCTGAGCACCTGCATAAATAAGATCGAATTTTTCAAAGTCTAATTGACGAGAAAAAATATCTGAACTCATATCACAAACCAAAGGAATATTCGTTTCCGGAAAATCTTTCATCTGCGTACCAGCAACTGTATTGTTACTTGTACAGTGAAAATAATCTGCATCTTTTGGAATGGTATATCCTTTAGGAATATAGTTATACCCTTTATCTTTAGAAGAACCAACTTCTACAACTTCTCCGAATGCTTTTGCTTCTTTTTGAGCTTTATCTGCCCAAGTTCCCGTATTTAAATACGCTGCTTTTTTATCTAACAAATTGTATGCAACCATTAAAAACTCTAAGCTTGCACCACCTTGTAAAAACAAAGCTTGATAGCCTTTATTTTCTAAACCTAACAATTCTAAAGCCAAAGAACGTGCTTTTTCAATTACTTCTACAAAAGGCTTACTTCTGTGAGAAATTTCTATTAATGATAAATTATCATCATTAAAATTTAAGATTGCTTCTGATGCTTTTTGCAACACTTCTTGTGGTAAAATACAAGGACCTGCACTAAAATTATGTTTTTTCACTTGAATAAAATTAAGTTTTACTACTTTTATTATAATAAAATTAAGTCAGCAAATAAGCTAACGTTAATTTTGTTTTTAAATTCCCTCTGCAAGGGTTATATTGTTGATAAAAATTCTAAAGTATTTACACCATCTGCATAATCTGTTAACTCAGGATGTTGCGTTTGTCCAAAAGCAATTTCATTTTCTATAAAGTCTTTGGCAACAATACACTGAATCTTCTCTTTATCTTGATGTAATTTTATTTTTAAATCTGTTTCATTGTCGTAATATTCATAGAATATCGTGGCAATAGGAGAGGCGTAGCTTTCATCTTCTTTAATCATTAGAAAACCATTTTCTAACAAATCAAACAAGCTCATTAAATACACCGCTTTGTTATAATCGTAATTATTAGCGTACTTAGCATTATTAATCATGTCTTTTTTAGCATACATTCCTGTAAAAAAGGCGTCAAAATTATATCCTTTTGGCACATACAACTTAGAAACCGATCTACAACCTAATCCAAAATATTGAAAAACATCATCAGATAGTTTTATAAAATCATCTTCCGTTTCTTTTCCGGTAATAACTGCCACGGAATTTCTACTTTTTCTGATAATATTTGGTTTATTTTTGAAATAATATTCAAAATAACGCGCAGTATTATCACTTCCTGTAGCGATAACAGCATCAAAATCGGTTAGTTTTTCTTCAGTAAAAGTGATTTTACCCTTAAAAGTAGGTTCTACATACTCTAAATACTTCGCTAAAAAGGGTAATAAGTGTTTATCACTAGAAGATTGCTTTACCAATACTGAATGACCAGAGATTAATACCGATAAAAAATCATGAAAACCTACCAATGGTATGTTTCCAGCCATAACAATAGCCACTTTTTTTGATGATTTTTTAGTTAAATCTAATCTTTCGGTAAATGTGTTTAAATTGTTTTCTGTAAGTGATTTATGTAGGCTGTTTAATGAGAACAAAACATTGTCTTTTGTAAACCAAGAATTCTTTTCTTGTGCTAATTTTATCTGATGTAAAAAGCCATCAAAAAAGATTTCATTATGTTCAATATTATCGATTTTTTTTATTTTATCGATAGAAAACTGACCTAAAAAGGCGCCTAATTTTGCGAAAGCAATAATTCTGTTTTGAATACTATCCATTTATTTTGGTTGTCTATTATTTTGGCTTTATTTTTGCAATTGCAAAGGTACAAAAACAGAACAGAAAATTATGGCAATTATAATAACAGATGAATGTATAAATTGTGGGGCATGTGAACCAGAATGTCCTAACACTGCAATTTATGAAGGAGCAGATGATTGGAAATATTCAGACGGAACAGATTTGAAAGGAAATGCGGTTTTACCAAATGGTAAATCAGTAAATGCCGACGATGTTCAAGAACCAGTTTCTGATGAAATTTATTACATCGTTCCAGATAAGTGTACAGAATGTAAAGGTTTTCATGATGAGCCACAATGTGCTGCAGTATGTCCTGTAGATTGTTGTGTGCCAGATGACGACGTTGTAGAAACTGAAGAGGAGTTGTTAGACAAGCAAAAGTTTATGCATAACAACTAATTAATATTTTTATATTATTTAAAAGCCCCAAATCTAATAATTTGGGGCTTTTTTTTTAATTATATTGTGCTAAATATTGGTTTATTAAAACGTTATCTTTCCAGCTAGAAGCTGCATAAGCTGCTTTGGTCATATAAGAAGTTCTTTTTTTATAAGCTTCTTTAATCTCTTCTTCGGTTTTCTTTTTAAAACTATTAACATCAAAATCGGTTATATTATTTACAAAGGTTTCTCTGCCTTCACTTACATTTATCTCTACCTTAACATTAAACTTTACCTTGTTTTTATCTTTAGCATTTTCTATAAACTTTATAGGCCTGTCTATGTATGCGTAGTTTGTTTTGGTTTCTTTTAGGTAAGAAGTGTAGATTTTATTGTTCATGTTTTTTTCATAAAAAACAGTTACATGATGCTGGTTTTCAGAGAATTTGATTCCTAATAAAAACTTTAAATTTAAATGTTGTCCACGTTTTCCTTCCGCATACTGGTATTTTATTTTTTTGATAAAAAAATCAGTAGGATCAATATACATTTTACCCGAATATTTAGATTTAGATTTGTTTGGCGTAAAAGAAACTACATAATACTTTTTAGTTCCTAATATTTCATTTTCTTCTAATTGATGTTCGTAATATTTCTGATCAAGAAAATTATTTTGGGTAGCATCATTAAAAAATACACTTTTAAATTTTAAATTTCTAAGCGGATAACTTTGGCCATAGTCACTAAAAGTATTGTCTTTTGCAATGGAGTCTGCAACTCTCGTTGTTTCTACCATAGACAAAGAGTCTTCCAGTTTAAAAAGTCCAGATTTTACTTTATATGTGTTTTTAGAATTCAAATGTTTTAAAACTACGTTTTGAAGCCTTTCTGTTATGTTTTCTAAGGTAACACCGTTTCCGATGTCTATTTTTTTAAACCCTTGAATATCGGTTACTTCGTAAGAATCTACTTCTTTTTTCCGTTCTTCAGAATAGAATTTTTTATTTAAAACGGTTGCTTTAAATTCTGTACCAAAAGCAGGATTTTTTTCTTGAAGATTATCAGCAAATTGCATTAATTCTTTTTCTGCTAATTTTCTTTTTTTTCTACTTAAAAGTGAGCTTGTGTTTAATTCGAATTCTAGTTTTTTAAAGTCTAAATTTTGATTCTCGATAGCATATACATCCTGTTTTACAGGTGATGAAAGGTAATTTTCTTTCATGTTTGTAGCTGTTTTAATCAATAAACTATCTAAAGTAACTTTGGTAAGGTTTAGTTGAAATTCATCTAATTGATTTACATCTTCTAGTAAGTTTACAACATAATGATTGTTTATTAATTGCCTTTTTGTAATTGTTTTAGATTGATATCCTAAACAAGAAATAGTAAGTACTTTTACATTACTTAAATTTAAGGTGTATGTACCAGATTCATCGGAAGTTGTTCCAGATTTTATATCTGTTAAAAGGGCTGCGTTATCAATAGGGTTTAAAGAGTTTTGGTTGATGACTTTACCTGAAATTGTTTGAGAATTAATTACTATAATATTCAAAAATAGTAATGAAAAACAGAGTATTTTTTTTATCATAAATGGTTGATTTTTGATAAATGTAGCATTATTCACTATTAATAAATGGCTTCGGTTTTAAGTTTAACAATACATTATATTTCAGACTCTTAAAATATCTTAAAAAGCTTAAATTTAGGTTAAAAGTGATGGTGTTTGATTACAAAAAATTAAACAAAATAGAGTAGGAGCTATAATAATTGATTGATGGTTGATAAAATTTCAAACAAAAAAAGAGGTTGTCTAAATAGAAATGAATCTTGTCATGCAGAACTTGTTTCAGTATCTCAATTTACTAAAATCAATTAGCATAAGAATCTAAAATAAATTCAGATTGACAAAAAAAATACTTTTAGACAGCCTCTCTTATAATTAAATTTTAATATATTTTTTATAAATTAAAGCTAAGTCTTGTAAAATAATAGGCTCCATCAGAACCCATTTGTACAGAATCTGCCATTCCACCTTGGTCTGTCCAACCATCAAATTGTGGAGTAGGGTAAACGTTAAATAGGTTATTGGCACCTACCGTTACATTTATTTTATCAGAAATTTTATATCCTAAACTTAAATCTGTTGTAATTAAAGATTTATAAGTATCTGTGGCAACTGTATATAAAGCATCTGCCTCTGCTTTTGTTGTTGGCGGTGCATCTACCCACTGAAAATCTTGTAATTGAACATCACTAAACTTTGTTAAAGTTACATTTGCGTTAAACTTTTTTCTAGTGTAGCCTAAATTTAATCCGAATTTATAATCGGGAGCAGCCGCTTCTAAGTACGCTTGAGAAAAACCACTAAAGAAAGTATAAGGGTTTAAATTACCATTATGTACTTCTTTAATTTCTAACTTGTTTAAGTTCCCTATTAAAGCAACATTTATTTTATTGTACTCACCTAAAGTAGTTGCATAGTTTAAAACAATATCTACACCACTTGTTTTGGTATCTACACCATTTGCAAAAAACTGAGCAGCATCTACATTTAAAGGGCCTAAAATAGCTTGATCTGTAAAATTATCTGTTAATATAATTCTATCATCAACAGCAATAGAATACGCATCTATAGTAGCTGTAAAACCATTTTTCTTATACGTAAACCCAATACTAGTATTTAATGCTTTTTCTTCTTGTAAAGCACCAATACCAAAGGCTTTTGTTACGGTACTGTTGTTTGCAGATAATAAAGAAGGAATAGATTTACCAGCAACAATGTTTGTGAATTTTAAGTTGTAATACACTTGAGCTAAAGAAGGTGCTCTAAACCCACTAGACACAGAACCTCTAAAAGATAAATTATTATTTACTTTATACCTACTAGCTACTTTGTAGTTAAAGGTATTTCCAAAATCGCTATAATCTTCGTAACGCAATGCAGCATTAATTAAGAAAGAGTCAGTAATATTAACTTCTGTATCAAAGTAAAGCCCCATATTGGTTCTACTTCTATTTACTACGTTGTCTGGACTATACCCAGGAAAACCTTGAGATCCACCAGGTAATTCATCTCCATTAGAATCTTTTGCTACCGTTTGTGTTGCAGGGTTTGTTAGAATTACTCCGTTAGTATCATACAAACCATAAGAAGCTTCTTCGCCAGAAAAAATTTGAAAGTTTTCTGTTCTGTATTCTAAACCAAAAGCAAAATTGATTCCTTTTGCATAATCTTTAAAATATTTAGAAAAATCTAAACCTGTTGTATTTTGAGACAAGCTATGTCCACCTCCATCAAAATCTACAGGAGAAGCACTACCTAGTGAAGCATTATTAGTGTCTTTAATAAAATAATGGAATTTATTAATTCCGTATGTATTGTTAAAATCTACTAGCCAACCATTGTCTAACGTATGTTTTAAACCAGCAGAAAGTGAATTGTCTGTTATTATAGAGGTAATTCTTGGTGTAAACCCATTAGGATAAATACTAGGAACAGCTCTATTATCTCCATCTGTAAAACTATCTCTAGAATAAGCATACGCATCTGTGTCTCTATAATTTCTACCTCCAAAGGCATACACCTCTGTATTATCAGAAAGAGGTATTATAGAATTTACCATAAAACTGAAACCTTCTAAACCAGCACTTCCGTACCCTTTACGCCAAGAAAAACCTGGTCTAAGAGTATTGTCTTTAGATAAAAACTCTGTAGTAAAATTTACAAAACCACCTCTGTCATTAATTTTAGCTCCAAAATTTAAATCTAATTTTACAGTACCGCCATCAAAACTTTTGTCTTTACCATCTAATCTGTTTTTTCCGTTTACATTATACAACGTTTCTCCACTTGCTTCTGCCCAACCAGACCCCACATTAGTACTGTAGGCACCATAGGTAATTCCTGCAGTTATGCCTTCTGTATTGTCTTTTAAAACGATATTAATAACCCCAGCAATTGCATCAGATCCATATTGTGCGGATGCCCCATCTCTTAGAACTTCTATTCTTTTTATAGCAGAAGCAGGTATTGCATTTAAATCTGTACCAGAATTTCCACGACCTCTTGTTCCAAAAACATTAACTAAAGAAGATTGATGTCTTCTTTTTCCATTAATTAAAACTAACGTTTGATCTGGACCTAAACCTCTTAGAGAGGCAGGTACAATATGGTCTGCTCCGTCTGAACCAGATTGTTTACTCGCATTAAAAGAAGGTGCTGCAAATTGTAAAATATCATTAATTTCTACTTTACCGTTTTGTGTTGCCAGTTTTTGAACATCAATAATATCTACTGGTACCGGGGTGTCTACTGCAGTTCTGTTAGAGTTTCTAGAACCAACAACAACTACTTCATCTAAAGCATTGTCTTCATCTATTACTATAGTTAAAAAAGAGATTGTATTTACTTTTACGGTTTTAGTTTTAAACCCCATAGAAGACACAATTAAAGTTATTGGTAATTCTTTTACTGTAATTGAGAAACCTCCATTATCATCTGAAACCATTCCGTTAGCAGTGTTTCCTTTTTCTACTACATTTATATAGGGTAGTGGTTCACCAGATGAATCTGTTACTTTTCCTTTAATTGTTTGCGCCATGAATCCTAACGGAAACATCAACATAAAAGCAATTGTACTAAATTTTAATAGATACTTTTGTTTCATAAATATAATTATTGGTTAATAAATGTGTTTGGTGAGTTTCTTAATTTTTTAAGATAAATTAAGTACTCTTTTATTGTATAAGGAAGAAAACAAAAAAGTATACTCTTTAAAAATGATTTTTTTTTAAAGAAAATGCTAAAAAAGAAATGTAATGATAATGTTTAGAGCTTAATGCTTAGTTTAGTGTAGTAAAAAGAGCCATTTGTTCCCATTTGTGTAGCGTCCCATAAACCACCACTATCTGTATGTTTATGTTGCTTAGTTGGGTAGATATTAAATAAGTTATCTGCACCTAGCTGTAGATTAAATATTTTATTTAACGGGTAACTAAAATGTAAGTCTGTTGTAATTTTGGGTTGATAAAGATCTGTAGAAGCGTCTAGTCTTTCTTGTTCAGAATTATTAAAATGAGACAAGTCTTGGTTTATTTGCCAGTCAATTAGTGCTACTTTACTAAATCTAGTAAAATTTAAGGAGGTTTTTAGTTTTTTATAATTGTAATTCAAACCCAAGTTAAACTTGCTTTTAGGAGCAGAGGCTAATAAAAATTGTTGGTCTCTTTTACCGAAAAAAGTTTCTTTATCTAGTTGTTTGTTTTTAATATTGGTAATCTTCATATAGTTGATGTTTCCAGAAAGATCAATAAAAAATAGACTGTTTCTAATTTTTTTGTTCCAGTTTAAAACCAAATCAACACCTGTAGTTCTAGTATCTACACCATTGGCAAAAAATTGTACATTCTTTACATCAAAACCAAGTGTTGAGGCATCAAAATTTCCACTTAAAATTATTCTATCTTTTATAGAAACAATGTAAGTATCTATAGATGCTTTAAAGTTAGTGTTTAAGTTAGAGGTAAAACCGAAACTAAAGTTTCTGGCTTTTTCTTCTTTTAGCTCATCAATATTAAACCTTCTTGCAATAGGACTATTGTTTGCAACCAATAATGATTCTGTTGGTGTATCACCAATAAAATTGGTAAAAGTTAAATTGTAATAAATTTGAGCTAGAGATGGTGCTCTGAAACCCGTACTATAAGAACTTCTGAAATTTAATTTTTTAGTAATTTTATACCTCGATGCCAATTTAAAATTAAGTGTACTTCCAAAATCACTGTAATATTCGAAGCGTAGGGCAGAACCAATCATAAATTTCTTAGAAAAATCTATTTCTGTATCCGCGTAAATACTAAAATTAGACCTGTTTCTATCTACTTCATTTTCTGGTGAATACCCAGGGAAACCTTGTGAGCCTCCGGGTCTAATTGTATTATTATAGGTTTTGTAATTCTCTGCAGGGGTATTGGTGTGTATTACATTTCCGTTTATATCATAACCTGCATAAGAAGTCTCTTCACCTGCAAAAATTTTATATTTATCTAATCGATATTCTAGGCCTAACGCAATATTAAAACCATAAGTATTAGTATCAAAGTATTTAGAAAAATCTATACTTGTTGTGTTTTGTATTAGTTGATGTCCTCCGGCATCAAATTCTGTTGGTGAGTTTTCTAAAAGAGTAGCATTTAGTGTGTTTTTTATAAAATAATGAAAATTATTTCGCCCAAAAGTGTTATTAACATCAACATTCCAATCTTTAAAATTGGTAAGTAATCCTAGAGAAAAGGAATTGTCTAATATATTAGATGTAATTAAAGGATTAAATCCGTTTGGGTAGATTTCAAGTACATTTCTTTCGCTATTCGGTTTTCTTGAAAAGGCAAAAGCTTCGGTGTTTTTATAGTGAAGACCACCATTAAAATATAATTTTGTTTTATTATAAATAGGTATTTCAGAATTTACAAAAAGGCTTACGTTCTTTACTGCTGCTTGTCCAAATTTTTCTCTTGCAAACGTACCAGATCTTACTGTATTATCTACAGATAATGCTTCTGTTGTAAAATTTATAAAACCTCCATTATTAATCTTAGTTCCATAATTTAAAGCCAATTTATAGGTAAAACCATCCACTTTATTAGGTAGAAAACGATTGCTATTTGCATTGTGAAAACCTAATGTAGAACTTATATTTAATTCATTATCTGTGTCTTTTAAAACAATATTTAAAACTCCTGCAATAGCATCGGAGCCATATTGAGCAGAAGCTCCATCTCTTAATAATTCAATTCTTTTTATAGCAGAAATAGGAATCGCATTTAAATCGGTACCAGAATTTCCTCTTCCTCGGGTTCCGTATAAATTAATTAATGAGGCTTGATGCCTTCTTTTTCCGTTGATTAAAACTAAGGTTTGATCTGGCCCTAGACCTCTAATAGTTGCAGGATCTATATGATCTGCGCCATCTGCACCCGATTGTTTTGTAGCGTTAAATGAGGGAATTACATATTGTAAAAATTGATTAATTTCTACTTGACTGCTTTTTGTAGCCATTTCTTCAATATTGATAAAATCTATGGCAACAGGAGAGTTATTGGCAACTCTATTTTTATTTCTAGAGCCAATTACTTGTACTTCTTCTAGTTCTTGACCAGATTGTAAAATAATGGTGTGAAAAATATTTGAAGAAAGGTGTAATGTTTTAGAGTTGTGCCCTATAAAACTAACGGTAATAGTGTTGTTTTGTTGAACTTGAAATTCAAACGTACCCTCTTTATTTGTAGTTGTTCCTTCTAAAGAAGCTTCTTGTAAAGTTGCTCCACTAAGCGGTTTATTGTCCGAACTGATTACAATTCCTTTTACAGTTATTTTATTTCTATTAAAAGGACTATCTATATTCTTATAAAAATTAGGTTGACCGTTTAAAATTAAAGTTTTTTTTGAAGAATTAATTTTAGGATAAATTACAAAATAACTATTTCCTAAATCATCAAAAAGAAAAGGAGTTAATTTTTCTAATAAAGAAATAGATTCTTTTATAGATAAATTACTAAATCCTTCTTCTTGAATGAGTTTATGATCAAGTAAGTTTGCTTTATAAGTAAAAAATATTTTGTGATTTGTACTAATTTTATTGAGCAGTGTAGCTAATGGAATTCTCTTTTTAGGATACTTTTGAGCATTTGTTTTTTGAAAAGAAAAAGTTACAAAAATAAATAATATAAGTTTTATGAATACTAATTTTTGAACCATTTAAAAATGTATAATTATGCCTACTTTGTACTTATAATTAAGTTATTATCCTTTTTTAGAATTGTAACATTGGCAGATTTTTCAATGGCTTTTATACAGATGTCTATATTTGTAATTGGAACAGCTCCTGTTATTAAAGTATTTTTAGTTAAATTATCTTT
Source organism: Polaribacter sp. 11A2H (assembly GCF_011379025.1). Classification (NCBI taxonomy): domain Bacteria; kingdom Pseudomonadati; phylum Bacteroidota; class Flavobacteriia; order Flavobacteriales; family Flavobacteriaceae; genus Polaribacter; species Polaribacter sp. 11A2H. The sequence continues at coordinate 62,406 of NZ_WTLD01000015.1, read as the reverse complement.
AAAAATGATGGAATACCCATAAGATTCTTCTATTTTTTCCATAGCCTTTTCCAAAGATAAGTTTTCAAATAATAAAGAACCATTTTTCCAAGAAGTTTTTATGGTTGCATTCAAAATATTTTTATCTTCTAAAATTTTATTTTTATCCGAGGAATAAGAAATATAATTACCAGGAATCATTTTTTTATCGGTTCCATTACTTAATTTTAACCAAATATTTCCTTCTTCTAAAAATACATCTGTTTTTTTCTTTTTTGTATTTACATTAAATGATGTTCCGTAAACTTCTACAGATAAATCATCTGTTAAAACCCAAAATTTTGCATTTGTAGCTGTTTTTTTATCCACCTGAAAAAAAGCTTCACCAGTTAACCAAACTTTTCTACTTTTATTTTTATAGTAGGACAAACTAGAATTAGAGTTTAAAGTAACGTGGCTGCCATCTTGTAGTTTTAGGTTTAAAATTTCACCGTAATTAGTATTATGCGTAATTTTAGAGTTATTGTATACAAAATAAAAACTAATAGAAATTAACAAAAGTATAGAAGCAGCTGCACTAAAAGCTTTAAAGTAATTTCTTTTTTTCTTTAGAATAGGATTTTTAGCTTCAATTTTAGTTTCTAATTTTTTCCATTCTAGGGCAATTTTTTCTTTGTCAACATCCTTTTTATTAAAAGAAATACCTAAAACAAGGTCTTTTGCAGTATCTACTAATTCTTTTTTATGAGGATTATTTGCAATCCAAAAATTCCAAAAACCAACATCAGTGCCGTTATTTTGAAGTACCCAATTTTTAAATGAAGTATCATCTAAAAAATCATTTATGGTATTGTATTCTTTTTTAATCATTGTAACAAATAATAGGGAATTGTACTTATATAAGGAGAATTTAGTTTTTTTATACTCTTAATTTTATGTTAAACTCAATTAAATAATTTTAAAATAGAGATTTCTTCTTTTAAATTTTTAATAGCTTTATGCAGCGAGTTTATAACACTTTGATAATTTATACCCATTATTTCAGATATTTCACTTGCTTTAAGACCACTGTAGTATTTTAAATAAATGGCTTCTTTTTGCCTTTTAGGCAATTTATTTAATAGTTTAGAGAGGTTTTTATTTTTAAAACTTTCCGATTCTTGCTGCGTCATTATTTCTTCTGCTGTAAATTGAAAATCTACAAAATGAACATTAGAAAAATCTGTGTGTGTTACTTTTGCGTTTTTTTGCATCATCTTTAACAAAAAACGTTTGTAAGAAGTAAATAGGTAAGGAGCAATGCTTTCTAAATCACTTAAGTTTTCTCTATGTTCATAAACATATAAAAAGAAATCTTGCAAAGAATCTTCTGTAAGTGCAACGTCTTTAGAAATTTTTAGGCCATAACTATGCAGTTGAGGATAATAGATTTCGAAGAGTGTAGAAAACGCTCTAAGATCTCCTTCTTTTAAGGCTTTCCAAATAAATTGATCTGTTATTTTGTTCATTTAGAACTTTAAATATGAAAAATATTTTTTAAAAATAAATAAAAAGGATCATTCTAAGCTTTCTTTATTGATTTAATTCTATTTTTATGAAAGTTGCGTTATATTTGCACTCGCAAAATTTATTTACATGAAAGCCGGAATTGTAGGATTACCAAACGTAGGAAAATCAACTTTATTTAACTGTTTATCAAATGCAAAAGCGCAAAGTGCTAACTTTCCTTTTTGTACAATTGAGCCAAATTTAGGAGTTGTAAACGTGCCAGATACACGTTTAGAAAAATTAGAAGAATTAGTTGTCCCAGAAAGAGTTCAGCCTGCTACTGTAGAGATTGTAGATATTGCTGGTTTGGTAAAAGGAGCAAGTAAAGGAGAAGGTTTAGGAAATCAGTTTTTAGCAAATATTCGCGAAACAGATGCACTTTTACATGTAATTCGTTGTTTTGATAATGATAACATTATACACGTAGATAATTCTATAGATCCTGTTAGAGATAAAGAAACAATTGATATTGAATTACAATTAAAAGACTTAGAAGCAGTAGAAAAACGTTTAGAGCGTGTAAAAAGAACTGCAAAAACAGGTAATAAAGAAGCGCAAGCAGAATTAGTAGTTTTACTTAAAATTGAAGAAACTTTATTAAAAGGAATTTCTGTAAGAACTTTAGAGTTTACAGAAAAAGAAATGGAGTTTGTACAACCATTACAGTTTATTACTTTAAAACCAGTGTTATATGTTTGTAATGTTGATGAAGGTTCTGCAGTTTCTGGAAATGCATATGTAGAAAAAATTAGAGAGGCTGTAAAAGATGAAAATGCAGAAGTTATTGTTTTGGCAGTTGGTACAGAAGCAGATATTACAGAATTAGACGATTACGAAGAAAGACAAATGTTTTTAGCAGATATTGGCTTAGAAGAAGCGGGTGTTTCTAGATTAGTACGTTCTGCATATAAATTATTAAACTTACAAACCTATTTTACAGCAGGTGTAAAAGAAGTTAGAGCTTGGACAATTCCTATTGGTTCTACTGCGCCACAAGCTGCAGGAGTTATCCATACAGATTTCGAAAAAGGTTTTATTAGAGCAGAAACAATTGCTTATGAAGACTTTGCTACTTATGGCTCTGAAGCGAAAGTAAAAGAAGCTGGTAAAATGAAAGTAGAAGGTAAAGAATATGTTGTTAAAGATGGTGATATCATGCATTTTAGATTTAATGTATAATAAATTCTAATTTTAGATTTATTTTTATAAATATTAGAAAATCCCAATAAGAAATTATTGGGATTTTTTTTAATGAAAAATTAAAAGTCCTATTATTCTTACAAATTATTTAAATTGAAAATTACAAAGGAATAAGCAATATTTTTAATTGCTAATTTTAAGACAAAATTTTATTGTTCAAGCAAATTTATAGTACAACTATTGCATTTAAATTAACACTATTATAATTTTAATAAGTTAACTTTAAATATTGCCAATTTTGGTAATAACAACTGTTATTAATAAGGTTTGCTTATGTGGTTACGTGTTCGTTGTAATTTGGTTTTTAATATAGAAATACCTACTCCTTTTATTTTAAGATTGCGTCCTCGAAGCGGAGCAGAACAGTGGATTGAGCGCGACGAATTTAAAATAACACCCAATATAAAAATTCTTGAATTTACAGACGATTATGGTAATTTATACCAACGGTTTGTTGCTCCAGTAGGTCAGTTTTCTATTTATACGAGTTCAGATGTAAAAACTTCTGAATTTGTGGATGTTAATTTTGATGCTGCCTTTGTAGAGATTGCGCAGCTACCCAATGATGTACTTTGCTATTTATTACCAAGTAGGTACTGCGAATCTGACCGTTTTAATGATTTGGCAAATGCTATTACTTTAGATAAACCCGCTGGTTATAAACAAGTATTTGCAATAGAAGAATGGCTGCGGACTAATATAAGTTATATTCCTGGGAGTAGTGATTATCCTATTTCTGCTACAGAAGTGTATAGTAAACGCTCTGGGGTTTGTAGAGATTTAGCGCATTTAGGCATTGCTTTATGTAGAAGTTTAAGTATTCCTGCTCGTATGGTAGTAGGATATTTACACCAATTACAACCAATGGATATGCATGCCTGGTTTGAAGCTTATGTTGGTGGGCGATGGTATACTTTTGATGCCACTCAAACCGGACAAAAAGGTGGCTATGTAACTGTGGGTTATGGTCTTGATGCTGTTGATGTTGCTATTTTTAATCAATTCGGACCTGTAGCACACTCTTTAGAACAAAGTATTTCTGTAGAACAAATTAAAAATTAACCTATTTTAAAATAGAGGTTTATACGTTAGACTAGTGCTCATGTTTTATATTTTTTTTTCTTCTAAAAATAGCAACAGAATTCAGTTCTGTCAATATAAAACGATAATAGCATTGACTTGCATGACTTTTCTATTTTGGTAGTTTTATTGTAAACCTTTTCCATTAAATTTATTAGGTAAATTTTTTCAAAATTAGATTTTCCTAAAAAAAAAGTTTGATACTATTCAACATAATCAAACCAATAATAATTAATAAATAAGCTAAAAACTGTTCTCTATTCTGATTAAAAAAACAAGCTATATGAAACTTACTTTCTCCAAAGTATAAGTTCAACTTGATCGCAGAATAACTAGAATTACATCCTAAAAGAATATAACAACCTGCTTAATTTTTTATTAATTTTATTTTAGATTTATTTACTATTTTTTTCGGTACACTTTTCATCTGTAGTTTCAAACTCTAGTGTATTATGCGTAATATGATGCGCCAAGAGTTCTTCTTTAATATTTTTTTTAATGGTAGATAAATCATCCAAATTATTTACAACAATATGAGCCGTAAAAGCATTTTCACTAGTACTCATACTCCAAATATGAACATGATGAATTCCTAAAACTCCTTTAATTGATATAAGATGTTTTGTAATTTCGTTTATATCAATAGATGTTGGTACACCATCCATCATAGCAATAAGGTTATCTTTAAAAAGACTCCAAGTACTAATTAGTATCACTATAGCGATTAAAATAGCGGTAACACCATCTATGAAATTCCAACCGGTATATTTAATTATGAATCCAGATAAAACAACACCTAAAGAAACCAAGGCATCTGCCATTAAGTGCCAATAGGCTGCTTTTATGTTTAAATCGTCTTTCTTTTTTTTATGAAATAAAAGTGCAGAAGAAAAATTAATTACAATACCAATTGCAGCCACTATCATAACCACATTTCCGTTGATATTTGTAGGGTGTAGAATGTTTCTAAACCCTTGCCATGCTATAGCTCCAATAGCAAAAGCTAACAATATTGAATTGAGAAAAGAAGCCACAACAGAGCCTTTTTTTAGTCCGTACGTAAATACAGCATTGGGTTTAAATCGTAATAATCGAAAAGCTAAAAAAGCCAATAATAAGCCCGAAATATCACCAATATTATGAACAGCATCAGAAAGTAAAGCTGTAGAACCTATTTTATAACCATAACCTAATTCTATAATAACATACACCACATTTAAACCGATACCAATTAAAAAAGAACGGTTAATATCTTTAGAACTTAAGGAAGGTGGAGTATGATTGTGTGAATGAGCCATATTAATTCTTATAAAATCATATTAAATAAATAACCAGAAATGATGATGCAAAGCGTAACCACGCCAAAAAAGATTCCGATCAGTTTTAAAGTCATTACTTTCTTTAAAAGCATTGCTTCTGGTAGAGACAAGCCAACAACCCCCATCATAAAAGCAATTGCGGTTCCTAAAGGAATACCTTTTGCCACTAAAACTTGCGCTACTGGTAATATTCCGGATGCGTTAGAATACATGGGTACTGCTAAAATGGTAGCAATTGGTACTGCAAATAGATTGTCTTTTGCCATGTATTGTTCAAAAAAACCTTCGGGAATATAACCATGCATTAATCCGCCAATGGCGATACCCACAATTACATAAGGAATAACACCTTTTAAAATAGTTAGAACTTCATTCCAGATTATAGGTAACCGTTGTTTTAAAGATTTTTTCTCTGCAATAAAGATGTCTTGTTCTCTTTGTGCTTTTGCTAAAACTTCTTTTACCCATGGTGTTAAATAAGTTTCTAGTTTTAATTTTTGAAGAATTACTCCAGAAATAGTCCCTAATAAAATACCACTAACTACATAAATTAGGGTAGTTTTAACACCGAATAAACCGATAAAAAGTCCGATTGCAACTTCGTTAACTAGGGGAGAAGTAATTAAAAATGCAAACGTTACACCTAACGGAATTCCTCCTCGTACAAAACCAATAAATAAAGGAACTGATGAACAAGAACAAAAAGGAGTGACCACCCCAAAAAGACTTGCCATTAAGTATTCTAATCCATATAATTTATTTCTAGAAAGATAATTTTTAACTTTATCTATTGGAAAATAACTGTTTACAATTCCCATTAAAAAGATAATAACAAAGAGTAATATTAAAATTTTTATGGTGTCGAATATAAAGAAATTGAGCGCTTCTGCAATGTGTTGTTCTTTGCTCAAGTTCAAAACATAATAGACAAACCAATCTGCTAAATTTTGAACCCAATCAAACATTTTCAATTGTTTTTAGTGTACCAGAAATACTACAAGCCAATTTTATGGTATTGTAAATAGTTCCAAATTTTTCTATGTTTTTTTTAAGTAAATCTGTATTTAGTTTTTTGTCGTTGCTGTAGATGGTTAAATTATACATAATATTGTCCATCCTTGACGGATTTTCAAGTCGGGTGGCACTTACTTTAAGCGTAGCTTTAGAATACGTAAATTTCATCATTCTCGAAAAACGTTCTACCTTTTTTAACATGCAAGCAGCAAATGAACCTAAGAATAGTTCTGCTGGATTAGGTAAAGTTTCGGCAGTTTTAGAAGTTGTACCAAAATCAATATTCGATTCTTTTATATGAATAACAGCATCTGCATTTGAAAGGGAAGAGGCTTTAATTTGATAATTCATAATGTGAGATTTAATTAGTTTAAGAGTGCCAATACTTCTTCTTTAGAGGGGATTCTTCCTTTAATGGTAACTACATCATCAATTACCAAAGCAGGTGTACTCATTACATTAAACTCCATAATTTTCATGATACCTTCCACTTTTTCAATAGTGGCGTCTATGTTGTTTTCTGAAACTACTTCTTGTACAACCGCTGTCATAGATTTACATTTCAGACAACCTGTACCTAAAACTTTAATTATTGTACTCATACTATTTATACTTGTTTATCGCCAATAGGCGATGTGGTTATTAAAAAAATATCACTCAAAAAATTGTTGAAACAATGATTTTGCAATGCTCCAATTCTCTTTGTTGATACAATATTTTATTTTCGGTGGTTTTAATTCACCTTGAATTAAACCTGCATTTTTTAACTCTTTTAAATGTTGAGAAATTGTAGATTGAGCCAAAGGAAAAACTTCCACTAAATCCCCCGTAAAACAACAAGATTGATTTTCGAGATGTTTTATTATAGCTATGCGTGTTGGATGCGCCAAAGCTTTAGCAAACTTAGCTAAGGCTTCCGTGTTTTCTTTATAGTCGATGGGGTCTAAATTTTTTTTCATATTCTCTATCGTAAATTTACGATGAGTTTTTGAGTTAAAACGTGACATTTATCACGGTTTAATATTTCTTAGCAAGTTGTAGTAAACAAAAAAATCCCACTGATTTCTCAATGGGATTCTAAATTTATTTATAAATAAATAATTATTTTTTAATATAGTTTTCTGGTATTGCAAAGTCTTTTCTAAAACCTTCCACAAAGTGGATGTTGGTAATTTTTGCACTACCTATTTTATCAGATAAACCTGTTTCTATGTTCCAACCGTAGTATCCCCAGTTTGTAGCAAAAGGAATATTATCAACCATTTTATAATCTTCATATTTAATAGCATGAGGATCTGCTTCTGCAGCTTCTTTTGTTTTACCAGCAGTAACTATGTAGGCAACATCTTCTAAAAGGTGTGTCTTTTTATCGGTATATACAATGTACCAATCATCTGGAGCGTCACCAATATTTGCTTCAAAACTTAATTTTGCTACATCAAAATTGTTGGTAGTTTCTTTTGTTTTAAAGTTGTTATCCCATTTAGTTCCTTCATCATTTAATTTATAAGGAAACAAGAAAAAGTAACTCCAAGTATATGCATGAAAACGAACCCCAGGATTTTCGGATAAACTAGGTGAAACAAAAACATTTTCTTTGTTTACATAAATTTCATCACCATTTTTATAGGTAATTTTAGCAATGTCTGAAGTTGTTGAAACAGTAATTGTAGCGTTAAAAATTTCATTTCCTCCAAATTCAATGGTAGCATCAAACTGAACAGCTTCTTTTGTTAAAAAAGCCTCTTTTTTATGAGCTACTTCTATTTTCTGAGAAAAAGTTTTTTCTACAACAGGTTGTGGTTTTTCTTCTATTTGTTTTGTTGCTTCTGGTGCTTTTTTACAACTTACAATAAGTAGTAAACTTGCAAATAATGTAATAATTGTTTTTTTCATTTGATGTTTTAAATTGATTCAATTTAGTTTTTGATAATTAATAGTCTGTTAAAAATAGAAACCTTACATTTTTTTAAATAAAAATAAAATCTTTTTTTAAGCTCTAAAATATTATTCTTTCGCACCATTGCTCTTTGCTGTTTCTACCCAAAGTTCTGCAATTCCTTTGGTATCTGCGCCCAAACCTCTAGATAAATGTAAAGCAACACCCATAAGTAAAACAGCAGCTTTATGTACTTCGTTAAGTGTTTGTAAATTACCAAATTCTTCTTGTGCTTTTAATAGCAATAAATCACTATGTTTTTTAGCAAAATCAACAGGGTTATCAATAACATCCGTTATTTCTGGAATCATTAAAGAATCTATCCAATCTGCACCTATTCTTTCTGCCAATAATTCGGGAAGTTCATTGCCCATTTCTCTCCACAAAGTTAATGTTTTTGTATCGCCAGAGGCGGATAAACCACTATCTAATAACAATTCAAAAGCAATATCGGCAATGTTTTGCATTACATCTAAATATGCATCTTGTGCTTTTTCAAAAGGTGCTGCACCTTGTCCTTTTAGATAATTACCAACACTCATTTTTGGTAAATCTAAAACTTCTGCACAATCTGTTAAACACGGAAATTGTGGTCCTTCAAAAATATAATGTGCTTTTTCAAATTGAATTTGACGACCTAATGGATATAAACGACATGCCAACGGACGACCTTGGTGCACGCTACAACCATGATTATCTATATATTGACTACACGCGTTTTGTCCCTTTTTATCGGGTTTTCCGTTAAAAGTTAATCGAATACCTCCAAAATCTGTATATAAATCTCTAAAAACGCTCTGACTTACTTTTTTCTCTTTACTAAAACTATACAACTCCCAAGGGTTTAACATTACAGCTTTACCAAAACAGCAGGTTCCAGATCGTGAGCAGGTGAGTGGTAATATACTTTCTTTGCTTAGTTTTGTAGTTTGCATTATTTGGAAATCGTTTATAATAATTGAGTTATTTGCAGATGTAATTACGCTAAAAATATAAGCGTAATTGCGTTGTAAAGATATTGTATTTTTTTATCCTAAAGAAAAATTACAAGGTTTGACGGATGATTGTTTCTAAAGTTTTATTAACGTTTAATATTCCATTAAAGCATTAAACTTACTATTTAAACTGTAGATATTTAAATTATCATCAAAGGCAACCTGAACCGCCAAAAGTTTAGTTTCTAATTCAGCTATTTTATTGTTAATTTTATTTTTGTCTCCAATTACTTTACTTTTTTCTAAAACTTGCTTTAAAGCAGATTGATAGGTTGTAAAAATAGAGATATATTCTTTACTCAAAGACTCTACTTCATCTCGTATAAATTTTGCTTGGTTTAAAGCATAAGTAGGGTACATTAAGTTTCTGTTTGTTAAGTGATTGTTGTAATCTAATGGTTTTGAACTAATTATTTTATCGACACTTTGTTGTATAATACCCTTGGTGTAGTGTTTGTTAATTACCTTTGTTAAGGTTAATTTTTTATCTTGTTCAGAGATAGAATTAGGGTTTAGTGTATTAGAGCGTTCTGTTGTGTATTGTGTTAGCAATAAAACCAAACCTTCTTTTCTAATGTCTAAATTACCAAGGTTTTGTTCAAATTCTGTTTGTGATTTCGCCAAACCTTCATAATGTACCAAATATGAACTTAAAGATTTTTTTAAATCAATAACATCATCTATAGAAACATCATTTCCTCTAAGTGCATTTCCCATCACCAATTCTACTACAGATTTTATAGAACTAACCACAGGTATCGCACTTGAAATTTCTTGAGTTAATGGCGATTTAATAATATTATCTACAAAAAGTAAGAATTTAGATTTTTTAACTCCATTTATCTTTTTATTTCCTTTTATGATTTTATTTTCTAAAATTTCTGCAATTTCTTCGGATAATGAAAACCCTAAATCTGAATTATCTGGATTGTTAAGGCTAGAAATTTGGGTAAGATAATCACTAGTTGCATCTAATTGTTTTATAGCATTTAAACTAGCGTTTGAGGCAAAAACAAATTCTGTAGTATTTATTATTTTCTTTCTTCGTTGTTCTAATTGTTTCTTTAAACCAAAAAGTTCTGCATCAGAAAGTTCTTTAATAATTTGGTTATTAGACTTCATTAATTCTTCAAAGTTATTAACTTTAAGAACTATGGTATCTAATTTTTCTTTTGTTTTTAAAAGTTCAAAGTAGTTTTTATAAATTACGTTTAAAGAGTCTTTATTGTTTTGTCCGCTTACAATTGATGTTGAAATAAGGATAATAATTGTCAGTAATTTTCTCATAAGATAGTTTGTTCTTGGTTTCAAATTTCTTAAAATATTAATTCTGATACAAATCAATATTCATGCCTTTAATCTGAAGTATGCTAAATTAGCTTTTTTGAGTTAAAATTTCAAATTGAAAAAATACTGAGTTTAATTCCCTTTAATTCTTTCCCACAATTCAGAAATCAATTTTTTAGCATCATTTTTTTCTTTGGGTTCTTCAATAAAAAAGGGTACTCCATTGGCATCAACTTCAATTTTATATTTAAAAACGAAATTTTCAGCATTTGGTTTTATACTTAATGTGCCAAAACGTAAATCATTAAAATACAGGGTGTCATCTTTTTTATTAATGGTATACCAACCTTTAGAGATAGCAATCATACGTTGTACTTTTGGCTGCTGTATTAAATTGCCTAATAATTCATGATTTTTAGGATAGTGATAAAACTGAATCGGATTTTTATCAAAAAAAGAAGAATGCCCAATTAAATATTCATTCTCTTTCTCCACATTTGCAGTCCATAAAATGCTGTTTAAAGGTGAAGGTTTTGTTTCAATTTCTTTGTATTGAATGTTCTGAGTAGCCAATTCTTTGGTAAAAGTTTGATAAGAAATTCCTTTTAAAACCATGGTAAGTACTAAATAAGAACTACTAATAATAAGCCCTAAATTATTATAATAACGTCTTTTTTGGGTATCCTTTTTTTGAAGCATAGACAAAACTAAAAGCACCAAAAACGGAATTGTATATAAAGGATCAATTACAAAAACATTTTTAAAAGCTAAGCGAATATCTAAGGGCCAAAAAAGTTGCGTTCCCCAGGTAGTTTGCGCATCTAAAATAGGGTGTGTTATAAAAGCCCAAAAGAAAAGCCAAGACCAACTTTTAAGATTTTTAAATTTTTCATACCTGGTAACAATAAATGCAAAAATAGGAGCGAATACAACCGAAAATAAAATAGAATGTGTAAAACCTCTATGCATTTCTAAGGCAGTAACGGAATCTGTAAAGAATGCAGAAAGTACATCTAAATCTGGAATTGTACCTGCAATTGCACCGTACAACATGGCTTTGTTACCAATTTTTTTTCCTAAAACAGCTTCTCCAACGGCTGCACCTAAAATTATTTGTGTTAATGAATCCAATGTTTTAAAATGTTTTTAGTGTAAATTAATAACTCTTTCTAAACTTTTTTTCAACAGAAAAATTAATCAAGTTCATAAAATTTTCATGAACACCTAATGTGTTTTCTAATTTTAATTGCTGAATGAGTTTTAAAATTTGATCAGTTTTAAACTGTAAATCTGGGATAGAAATATAGTTTTCAAAAATATCGCCAATGGTTTTGTAATACAGCGTTTCAAAAGTATTTAAGTTCTCTGGCTTTTCGGTTACATATTCATAAGAATTAACATCAAAAGACTCTAAAACATCGCCTACATACTCTTTATGTAGAATCTGTGTTGGGTTTACAATATTTAATTCTTTAATCTGCGGATTTAAAAAAGCGTATAAAATAGCTTTAGAAACAAAATCTACAGGCACAATATTTAAACCACTTTTTGTGTCAATCCAAATTCTAAAAGCATCTTTAGATTTGGTGGCATACTTTGCTAAAAAGATGGCCCAAGAATAGAAAACATCATATTTTGGTGTTTCGTAAAAAGGTTTATCAATTAAACGACCACAAATAATACTAGGCCTTAAAATCTGAGAAGCTATGTTTTTTTGCTTACATGTTTCTTTTACAAATCGTTCACTTTCATATTTAGATTGCTCATACGGATTTCTAAAATTGCTAACCGTATAGTTTTCAATAGCATCATTTACTTTTTCATCTTGTATGCCAAAAGAATAGGCTGTACTAATGTATAAAAAACGAGTTACACGTTCTGGTAACTGCTCTAAAAGTTGTTTGGTTACCAAATAGTTTTGAGAGTGTACGGTTTTCTTAGAATCACTTGTGCTAGATAAGTTTGTAGAACCGGCACAATGGATTACGGTATCAAAATTATATTTTTCTAAAATTTCTTTGCTAATGCTTCCTAAATCATGCGAGATTATTGTAATTTTTTCTAGACAAGATTCAATAGTGAAATTATTTAAAAAACTTGGACGAGAGGCATCTTGTAAAACAGCTAATAATCTTTGTTCAGCAGATTTTTCATTCGCTCTTATCACCACAAAAAGATGATTTACAGTTTTTTCAACGATAGCTTTGTGCAACCATTCAAAAATAATATGACTTCCAACAATTCCGGTTCCTCCAGTTAATAAACAATTCATATTTTTTTGATGAAATTTCAAAAGGTGATTTAATAAAAAAATAGTTGTCTTATAAAAGACAACTATTTTTCTGCTTGAGTGCAATTGAATTTTTTATTGATTATAAAGTTATCAACGGCACTCAAACGGACATATTATTTTATGTTATCCTTTGTAAAAAGGCAATTTTACAATCGTTGCAGGAATCGCTTTTTTACGAACCTGAATATGAATTTGTGTACCTGCTTTCGATAAAATTCTTGGTACATACCCCATTCCAATTCCTTTTTGTAAACAAGGGCTCATTGTACCAGAAGTAACTTCTCCAATTACGTTTCCGCTACCATCTACAATGTCATACCCATGTCTTGGTATTCCTCTTTCGTCCAATTCAAAAGCAACCAATCTTCTCTCTGGTTTGTGTTCTTTTTCTTTTGCTAAAGCTTCTGCATTTACAAAATCTTTAGTAAATTTAGTAATCCAGCTTAATCCAGCTTCAATTGGCGATGTTGTGTCATTAATATCATTTCCGTATAAACAATATCCCATTTCTAAACGCAAAGTATCTCTTGCCGCTAAACCAATAGGTTTAATTCCAAAATCTGCTCCAGCTTCAAAAACTTTGTTCCAAATTTGAGTTGCCTCTTCATTTTTACAGTAAATTTCAAATCCGCCAGAACCAGTATACCCAGTTGCAGAAATAATTACATTGTCAATTCCCGCAAAATCACCAATTTTAAATTTATAAAAAGGAATGCTTGCTAAATCTACAGAAGTTATAGATTGCATTGCTTCAATAGCTTTAGGACCTTGTATCGCTAATAATGAATAACCTTCAGATAAATCTTTTAAATCAGCATTAAATTCTTCATTGTATTTAGAAATCCAGTTCCAATCTTTTTCAATATTAGAAGCATTTACTACTAATAAATACGTGTTTTCTTTAATTTTATAGCAAATTAAATCATCTACAATTCCGTTGTCTTCATTAGGGAAACAGCTGTATTGTGCATCTCCAATTTCTAGTTTAGAAGCGTCGTTAGACGTAACTTTCTGTATTAAAGACAATGCATTTTCTCCTTCAACCAAAAATTCTCCCATGTGGCTTACATCAAAAACACCAACAGCGTTTCTAACGGTTAAATGTTCTGCGGTAACTCCTTCATATTGTACAGGCATGTTGTAGCCCGCAAAAGGAACCATTTTAGCACCTAAAGCAACGTGAATATTATTTAATGCAATATTTTTCATGTATAGATTTCTTAAAATTTCAGCTAATTTATTGAAAAAAATGGAATTATCAATCACTAATAGTTTGTTAATATTTTTAACTAGAAAATAATAAATGTTACTTTTGAAATTCTCTATAAAAATCTACTTTTATGAAAGTTTTTAACTTTTTAGTTGTCACTTTTTTACTATTTACTTTAAATAGTATGGCACAAATTCCTACAGATTATTTACCAAAAGAATTTCATAAAGAAAGGCGTGCTATTTTGCGTTCTAAAATGCCAGAAAACTCTGTAACTGTTGTGTTTGCAAACCCTATAAGAAACAGAGCGAATGATGTAGATTATGTATTTCATCAAGATCCAAATTTTTATTATTTAACAGGTTATAGAGAACCAAATGCGGTTTTAGTATTGTTTTCAGAAAAACAAACAGATATAAAAGGAGCATCTTACAGCGAAATTTTATACGTTCAGAAAAAAGATCCTAAAGCAGAAATGTGGTACGGAAAACGTTTAGGTGCAGAAAAAGCAGCAACAGAATTAGGTTTTAATACCGTATTAAATGCAGAAGATTTTATAAAAACAGAAATCGATTTTAAGAAATTTAAGAAGGTTTACATAGAAGGCTTTAAGGATGATTACAGAAATTCAGCTAGAAATAAAGCAGAAATTTACGATTTAGTGGCTAGTTTTAAAGAAAAATCTGGTTTTAATGATATTCAATTTTCATCTAAAAATGTAGAGAATGCATATCATAAGATTGCAAATGTGCCTGATAAAAACATGATTGAACTTTCTAAAAAAATCAATCAAGATCTTACACAATTTCCAGAATTGCAAGAAGATAAATTAATAATGGATTTTGCAAGTGCAAAAAACAATAATGAGTTAAAAGATTTTAAACAAAAAATCAGTTTAAATCTAAAAGCAAAAAAGAAAAACAATTTCGATTTTTCTTTCTTACCAAATAATTTAGCGACGCTAAGAGAAGTTAAAACTGCCGAAGAAGTAAAACTATTAACCAAAGCAGTACGTATTTCTGCAATAGGTCAAATAGAAGTAATGAAGGCTATGAAACCGCACATGTCGGAAACAGAACTACAAGGAATTCATGAATTTGTGTACAAAAAATACGGAGCAGAATACGAAGGATATCCATCTATTGTAGGTGCCGGAAATAATGGTTGTATTTTACATTATATAGAAAACAATAAAACAAAAATTGGAAACGACTTGGTTTTAATGGATTTAGGTGCAGAATATAGAGGTTACACTGCAGATGTAACACGTACAATTCCTGCCAGCGGAAAATTCACCAAAGAACAAGAAGAAATTTACAATATCGTTTATAAAGCCCAAGAAGCAGGTATTGCTTTATATACCGTTGGCGGTAAAATGAGTGCGCCAAACAAAGCAGCAGTAAAAATAGTAAATGAAGGCTTGTTTAAATTAGGTATAATAAAATATGTAGATGAAAAACACTCTTATTTACCACACGGAACCATACATCATATTGGTTTAGACGTGCACGATCCAGGAAATTATAATAACTTTGAAGAAAATATGATTGCCACCATGGAACCCGGAATTTACATTCCAGAAGGTAGTAATTGCGATAAAAAATATTGGGGAATTGGTATACGTATAGAAGATGATATTTTAGTGACCAAAAGCGGTCCCGTAAACCTTTCTGAAGCAGCACCAAGAACCGTAAAAGAAATAGAAAAAATGATGGCAAAAAAATCTGTTTTAGACGATTTTGTTTTACCAAATTTAGATAATTAATGAGCAACGAACAACCAAATAATCCGTTACACGGTATAAAATTAGCCACCATGTTAGAACAATTGTTTAAAGAATATGGATGGGAAGAATTAGGAGATAGTTTAAATATTAACGCATTTAAAAACAACCCAACGTATAAATCTTCTTTAAAGTTTTTAAGAACAACACCTTGGGCAAGAGAAAAAGTAGAGCAGTTTTACTTAAAAAACATGATTGATTAATTTTTATTAGAAGCTATTTCCTGATTGGAATTTGTCTTGAGCGTAGTTGAAAGACACTCGCTTTTTTTATTCCGAAAAAGAATAAAAAAGAGCTCAAACAATTGATACAATCAGGGCTAACCTTGTTTGCAGACTATTTTTAATTAACATGTTCTATGTCATTACGAATGAGGTACGAAGAGGAATCTAGAAGTATTATGAGATTTCTCAATCGCAAAAAAGCTCATTTCGAAATGACAGTCGTTAGAAAATAAAGTATAGATATTTAATGGATAAACGTATCCTAAAAACTAAATTTAGTTATCATTTTTGACCTTTTGTGAGAAATCGCATAACGATGCTCCATTTTTTAGTTTCACTGTTATGAGATTTCTCATTAGTTTATCTTGAGCGAAGTCGAAAGGCAGAAAAGCTCATTTCGAAATGACAGGTGATAAAAAAGAATGAACGGGCTAATTTAACCTTTCAACAACTCCATCAGTTTTTCGGTTCCGGTAGTCGCAACTTCTTCAATAATTGTCAAATTATTAAAACGACCTTTAGAGACTGCAGGTTTAGGATCTATGAAATAAATTGGAGTATTCGGTTTTATATAATCGACTAAACCAGCCGCTGGATACACTTGCATTGAAGTACCAATAATGACCAAAATATCTGCATTTTTAGTAATTTCTATCGCTTTATCTAACATCGGTACCATTTCGCCAAACCAAACAATGTGAGGTCTTAATTGGCTTTTTTTAGTACATAAATCCCCTAAAATTATATCTTTTTTCCAATCGAGTACATTTTGTTCATCAACAGAACTTCTAACTTTTAAAAGTTCGCCATGTAAATGAGTAACGTTTTTACTACCTGCTCGTTCGTGTAAATCATCTACATTTTGGGTAATAATTTCTACATTATAATCCTTTTCTAACGCAACTAAATTAATATGACCTTTATTTGGCGAAACTTCTAGCAATTGTTTTCTGCGTTCGTTGTAAAAGTTTAAAACTAATGTAGGGTTTGCTGCAAAACCTTCTGGAGAAGCAACGTCCATAACATTATGTCCTTCCCACAATCCATCTGCATCTCTAAAGGTTTGTATCCCGCTTTCTGCGGAAATTCCTGCTCCAGTTAAAACAACTAATCTTTTCATTAGAAAATTGGTTTTTGTATTTTTATAAAATCTTTAATGAAGATAGAAATAATAATTCTAAGTTTGTAATTATGATTGATGAAAAACTATTAAACTACTTCGAAACCTATTTAACAGATAAAAGAAAGAATCTTTTTAAGAAAGTTTTAGAAGATAGAACCAGACATTTTGCGGTGGTTTTAGAAGATATTTTTCAACCTCATAATGCAAGTGCAGTTGTTAGAACTGCAGATATTTTTGGCGTACAAGACGTACATGCAATAGAAAACAAATACACCAATAAAGTTTCTAGACATGTGGCTAAAGGCTCTCAAAAATGGGTGACTTCTAAACGTTATAAAAAAGACGGAGACAATACCAAAGTTTGTTTAGATCATTTACGTGAGCAAGGGTATCAAATTATTGCAACGACGCCGCACAACGATTCTTGTTTATTACAAGATTTTGATGTTACTAAAAAATCTGCTTTTGTATTTGGAGTAGAAGCAGAGGGCGTTTCAGAAACTGTAAAAGAACAAGCAGACGGGTTTTTAAAAATACCTATGGTTGGGTTTACAGAGAGCTTAAACATATCTGTTGCTGCAGCTATTATTTTGCAAGACGTAACTACTAAGTTAAGAAACTCTTCTGTAGATTGGCAATTAACCAAAGAAGAAAAAGAGATTTTATATTTTGATTGGGTAAAGAAAACAATTAAAAATGTAGATAAGATTGAGAAATATTATCATGAAAATTTAAAAACTGAATAAAAAAAAAGTCCTTTCTATTTTAATAGAAAGGACTTTTTTTTAAGATATATATACTGTAATTGTCAATTTATAGATAATTACAAAACAATACTATTTTACAATAATTTTTTCGATAGTAGAAGTAGTTTCACAACGTTTAACTAACAAGCTAATTTTTTCTAATTCTTTAGTACCTGTAATATAATATTCAGGGCAAGGTTCTTGTCTAGGTTTGCTATTTCCAAAATCAACATCACCAGTATATAAAATAGTGTTAATTTTTAAAGAATCAATATCATATTTATGCATCGCATTTTTAGCGTCATCAGAAAATAAGCGTTCTTTAATTCTAATAGATTTTAGGGTTCTGGCATCCATTCCGTAATCGAAAGTAGCTTGTTTCTTTTGCCAGAAAAAATATACAGCAATAGAGCCTAATGATAAACCTACTAAATAATATCCTATTCGTTTAATGAGCATTGTATAATTTTGAACTGCAAATTTAAGTCTTTTAATCAGTTTTAAAGAATATTACTTATTTTCTTATTAAAGAAAAATGAGATCTAAAAATTGCAGGGTTTCCATCTTCGTCAGTATATTTTAATACATACCAATAATCTGTACTTGGCATTCTATTTCCGTTGCTACTTAAACCTTTCCAACCAGGACCACTCGGTTTTATAGTTTTTATAAATATACCAAATCTATCAAAAATATCTATGGTTGCTGTTGGATCATCTTTTAAGTCTGTAATATTCCATTCATCTTTATTAGGATCAAAATAAATTGGGTTATTTAATGCGGTAAACTCAAGTTTTATATCATTACAAATACTTGTAAGGTCTTCAACTAAAATTGTATAATTACCTGGTTTAATATTATCAAATATATTAGAAGTTTGAAAACTTTTACCATCTAAAGAATATCTATAGTTACCAATACCTTCCGTAATTGTAATAATTTCTATAGCATATAAGTTAGAAAAATTATCACTTAATACATTAATTTCAAATTCAGGATTAGAACTTACTATAACTACTTCTGTTGGATTGTAATCGCAATCATTATTATTAATAGGGTCTATTCTAGTAGCTTCTATTCTGTAAGTTCCTGCTTTTGTTGCGTTCCAATTAGCAACAGAGGTTATATTTATCTGATCACCGTCTAAATACCATTTTATATCATAAACACTGGCATCTAACTTTGATTCTATTAAAAAAGGATTAATAGTTTGGTTAGTTAGTGGATCAACGCAAATAGCCCCTCCTTGTACATTAAAATCTAATAAAGGATGTACTGTTATTGAAAACATATCATCTACAGAACAAGATGGGTTTTCTTCTTGATATGCGTGTACATAAATATCTTTCAATCCAGATTCTGTAATAGTATATTCAGTTGGGTCTATTAAATCGGTTTTAGCTTTATCTCTATAGTATTCTACTATAATGTTTGGTAATGTAATTGTAGGCAATGTGACAGAACCACATAGTTCTATGTTTTTTAATGTTCCTAAATTTGGTTCAGTAAAAATTCTTACATCAAAAGAGCTTATATTTTGACAATCAGTAAATCTTATATTATTACCAATAATATAGATTGTTTGATCTGTTGTAATTACATCACCCGCATTTAAAGGTCCTGTTTTATCAGTATTTTTATAATAGCCTCCTGGTTTTGTTAACTTTGGTAGTATAAATGATTCACAAGCTTTTATATCATCAAGAACGTCCACTTGTATTTCTAAAAGAGTTACTTTAAAAATAGCTTCATTATCACAAGTAGCCAATTCTGGGGCTTGATAATAGACGTATATGTCTTTAGTTTCTGTAATTAGGTCACCTGGTTTCAATTCTATACCTTTTCCATTGGTTTCTGTAAAATATTTTCCACCAGAACTTAAAGCAGGTAATTTATATGGTTCACACACAGGTTTATCAAAGAAAACCGGTATTGTAGGAACAGGTATAATTGTTACTAAAAAACTTGTTTCATTAGGACAATTGGTAATTAAATCTTTATTATAAATGTAAATTGTTTGTGAGGTACTTATTTCATCTCCTTCTAAGAGTTCATCACCTAATCCCTCAGGTTCTGTGTAATATTTTCCATTTGTTAATTTAGGTAGTTTTGGTAAGTCATTTTCACAATTTATAAAATCGCTTAGTGAGTCTACTTCTGGAAGTTGATTAATTTTAATTTCTATATCATAACCGGTACAATTAGGAGTAGTTGTTATTTCATCTGCATAATAAAAGACCGTTTGTGTTAAGGTTATTGTAGTCCCTGGAATTATTTCATTCAATTTGGTGCTGTCTGTGTAATATTTTCCAATTGTATCAGGTATTGTATAACTTTCACATTCTTCAATGTCTTCTTTTTTTATAATTGTTATATCTAACATACTTTCGTTTTCACACCCTGTAATTAAGTCTTTATTATAGATATAAACAAGTTGTGTTTCTGATATTATGTCACCTACATTTAATTGTTCACCAGTACCATCTGGACCAGTATAATAGTTTCCATTAGTTAAACTCTCTAAAGTTACAGAATCACAAGTTATTATTGGGTCTAAAACATCTACTGGAGGTGATGGAAGTATCGTTATATTGAATTCTATATCTTTACAAAATGCTCCATTTAACTCAGAATAAAGGTAAATAGTTGTGTCTTTTGTAATTTTCTGATTTGTTTTCAATGGATCTCCAACACCATTTTTTTTACTATAAAATCTTCCAAAAGGTGTACTCGGTATTGTGAAAAATTCACATTTTACTAATTCTGATTCTAATTTTCTTACATAATCATCAATAAAATAAACTCTAAAAAAAGTTTCTGAATAACATGAACTAGCACCACCAATATTAATATAAATTAAATCTTGTTCAGTAATTTTATCTCCAGGAGATAATTCTATTCCTCTACCTTTAAAATCAGTAAAATATTTGGCCCCATTAGTTAATGGAGGTAATGTAAATTCTGAACAGACATAAGCATCTGGCAATTTAATTATTGAAGCCTTGGTAGTAACTTCTACATTAAAATTAACAATATCGAAACAAGTTTTAGTATTGTTAGAAAGTCTAGCCCAAAGTTTAAATGTATTACTTGTTATTGGGTATTTTGTAGGATCTGTAATTGAATTTTGATTTTTTGTAGCATCTTCTTCATTTTCATAATAGATAATAGTATGATCTTTAGCTTCTAATCCATTTAGTATTTTATTATCTACTTCTTTTGAAATATTAGAAGTTGTAAGCTCTGTGCATATTTTAATAATTCCAGGATCTGTCGCTTTAATTGTTTCTATTTTTATTTCATCGGTTAATAGACAACTAGGGTCTGTTAAAGATGTAATTGTTAGTGCATATGTACCTATAGTATTTACTGTAATTTTAGTTCCATTATCTGTTAATGGAGTACCATTTTTAGTCCATTCAAAATTAAAGCCATCTGTTTTAGAAAAACCAGAATCTATAATAACATCATCTCCTCCGCAAAGTTCCTTATTTCCTCCTAAATTTAAAGTATTATTAAAACTTCCTGCTTCTATAAAAACAGCAGAATCATAATCTGAATTATCGTAATCTCCTATTACAAATTTTATGTTATATTTAGTATTAGGAACTACGGTTGCAGAGGCATTTAGAATTTTAGAAAAGCCCCTCATATTAATTATAGTATTAAGACTTTTAAGGTCATAATATGATCCAAAGGAATCTTCATTATTAGAATTACACTCACCATTATATAAGTTATTTTTTATATTTTTTACAGATATATTTGCATTGTCGGGTAAGGTTGCTATGTTTGTTGATTTTCCAGTACTTAAATCTGTTAATATTATGGCGAAAAGATCTCTTCCTACACATTGAAATGTACCATATTCATTAGAGGCAAATATGTAATTAAAACTAAATTCTTTATCTATTGGTGTAAAGTCAAATTCTAAGAAAGCTACATCAGTAATATTCTTTGTATTTCCGTCATTGTTACTAATTCTTTGTAAATCAGCATCTCCACTTGTAGAAATTTCACTACTTAATTTAGTATTGGTAAAAGGTCCTTCCGTATCTTTAGCATTACCTGTTCTTATAATAATTCCTTCTGAAATAGGAAAACTACTACTATTATTATTAAAAGTGGCAACAGATTTACTAGAAGAAATAGCTACATCAGTTAGATTTATACAAGAATTATCTATCAGTAGGTTTGTAAGTTGTTCTGTTGTTTTAGTATCGTCTACAGTTACCGTTTGAGAAAAGATAGAAGATGTAAGTAATAACGCAGCAACAAAAAATATAGATTTAAAAAATCTATTTAAGTTACTCGTTTTAGGTTTTAAATGTCTCATATTAATAAATGTTTATAATAGAAAAATATTGTTGTTATGAGGGAGGTTAAATAATTAATAAATTAATATCTCTGTAAGGCAAATCGAACCAATCTGCTACTGTTTTGTTTGTAAGAATTCCGTGGTAGAAATACATTCCGTTTCGTAAACTTTTATCAAAACGAGCCGCATTTTCAAAACCGCCTTCTTCTGCAATATTTAATAAATAAGGGGTAAAAATATTACTAATAGATAAAGAAGCTGTTCTTGCATAACGCGCAGGAATGTTAGGTACGCAATAATGTACAACACCATGTTTTATAAAAGTAGGTGTTTTATGTGTAGTTACATTAGAGGTTTCAAAACAACCACCTCTATCTATACTAACATCTATAATTACAGCTCCTTCTTTCATGGTTTCTACCATCTCTTCTGTAGCACAAATGGGCGATCTATTTTTACCTCTTATAGCTCCAATTGCTACATCTGCACGCATTAATGCCTTTGCAACCGACTTTGGCTGCAGTGTAGATGTGTAAATAGGGGCGCTTAAAGAATCTTGTAGTTTGCGTAATTTACTAATAGAATTGTCAAAAACTTTTACTCTTGCACCTAAGCCAATAGCGGTTTTTGCTGCATATTCACCAACAGTTCCGGCACCAAAAATAACAACGCTAGAAGGCGGAACGCCACCAATATTACCCAATAATAGTCCGTTTCCTTTATTAATTCCGCTCATTAATTCTGCTGCAATTAATACAGAAGCGGCACCTGCAATTTCACTTAAAGATTTTACAATAGGATACGTATTATGGTCGTCTTTAATATAATCGAAGGCAACAGCAGTAATTCTTTTTTTTGATAAACACTCAAAGTATTTTTTGTTTTGAGTTTTTAACTGCAAAGAAGAAATTAGAATCGTTTGCGGATTCATATAATCAATTTCACTTTCTGTGGGGGGTGCAACTTTTAAGACAATATTACATTTAAAAGCTTCTTCTACATCGTAAGAAATTTTAGCACCTGCTTCAGAATATTCTCTATCTGCATAATTTGCATTATCTCCTGCACCTGTTTCTATTACAACTCTATGTCCGTGAGCACATAATGCAGAAACGGCATCTGGCGTTAAACAAACTCGTTTTTCGCCTAAATGGGTTTCTTTAGGCAAACCAATAAATAGTTCTCCTTTTTGCCTTTTAATTTCCAACATTTCTTCTTGCGGAAGCAATTCTTCTTTACTGAAAGGAGAAAATGAACTCATAGTTAGGTTATTTAAGTTGAATGTTTCGTTGTTCGTTATTTAAAATAGTCAAATAAATTTGAACAGCCTCTAAAGGTAGTAAATTTTCTATATTTTCTGGCCATTCTATTAAACACCAATCATTATTATCTAAATATTCTTCAATTCCCATGTCTAAAGCCTCTTCTTGGTCTGTGATTCTGTAAAAATCGAAATGGAAAACTTTTTCATTATTTTTAGTCTGATATTCATTTACTAATGAAAAAGTAGGGGAGGATATGTTGTCTAAAACACCTAACTGTTTGCAGATCTCTTTAATAAGGGTTGTTTTGCCAACGCCCATTTGTCCGTAAAATAATAAAGTTTTATTTTCTACGGATGAAATAAGTTCTGCTGCAACTTCAGATAAATTGTCTAAAGAATAGTTTTTGTTCATAAAGACAAAAATATAAAAAGTATTCAGTATTTTGTTACTGTTTTCTGTCAATAATATATAAAGTTATTAAAGATTATTAATAACGATATGTTTTTACTACTCAATTTGTTAAATGTAAAAAGTCTGATAAGTATTTAAAACCTATCAGACTTTTCTATAATTAATTTTGTTAGCAAACAAATTTAGCCATGATTGAACCTTTTGCCAAACTAAAGACTAGCCTTTTTTTGAGCTCTTTTTTACTTCTTCATCAAAAAAAAATCGAGTATTGAAGGTAGGAAATAGCTTCTAATAATTGAAACTATAATTTTATAGAATCAATAGAAAATAAATGTAAACTCTTTACTTCGGACTATAAACTGCGCACGGAATAATGACTTCTTCTAATGAAATTCCGCCATGTTGATAGGTGTTTTTGTAGTATTTTACAAAGTGATTAAAGTTATTAGGATATGCAAAAAACAGGTCTTCTTTAGCAAAAATAAATGGACTATTCATTGCAATAGTTGGTAAAAAGATATCTTTTGGGTTTCTTACTGCATACACGTCTTTTTCTTCGTAAGAAAGACTTCTGCCAGTTTTGTAACGTAAATTAGCGCTAATGTTTTTATCGCCAATTACCTTGGTTGGGTTTTTGCAATTAATGGTTCCGTGGTCTGTAGTAATAATTAATTTCTGACCTAATTGTTGGGCTTTTTGAATAATCTCGAACAATGGCGAGTTTTTAAACCAGCTTAACGTAAGGCTTCTGTATGCTTTATCGTCTCCAGCCAATTCTTTTATTACTTCCATTTCTGTTTTAGAATGCGACAACATATCTACAAAGTTATACACAACAGCAGTTAAATCGTTTTGTTTAGTTCCGTTGTAATTATCGGCTAACTCTTTACCGTTTTTTAGCGTGGTAATTTTATAGTATTCGTGTTTAATATCTAACCCTAAACGTTTTATTTGTGCTGCTAAGAAATCGTTTTCAAACAAATTCATTCCGCCTTCGTCGGTATCATTTTTCCAAAAAGTTGGATGACGTTTTTCCATTTCAGAAGGCATCAAACCTGAAAAAATAGCATTTCTAGCGTACTGGGTTGCTGTTGGTAAAATAGAGAAATAAGAATATTCTTGGTCCTTTTTGTAATGGTTATTAATTAAAGGCTCTAAAATTCGGTATTGGTCGTAACGTAAATTATCAATTACAACCCACAAAACCCCTTGGTCTTTACTTAATTCTGGTACCACATAGTTTTTAAAAAGTGTGTGAGAAAAAGTTGGTTTGTCGTGTGCTGTTAAAAAATCTTCATAATTTTTTTTGATGAATTTAAAAAACTGACTATTGGCTTCTTGTTTCTGGCTTTCTAAAATACCTAACATTCCAGGGTCGCTAATATTCTCTAACTCTAACTCCCAGTGCACCAATTTTTTATAAAGATCTATCCATTCTTCATAAGAATTTACCATGGCTAAATCCATAGAAATTTTTCTAAATTCTTGCTGATAGTTAGAAGTGGTTTTTTCTGAAACTAAACGAGAATGATCTAAGTTCTTTTTTAAACTTAATAATATTTGATTTGGGTTTACTGGTTTTATTAAATAATCTGCAATTTTAGAACCAATTGCTTCTTCCATTATATACTCTTCTTCACTTTTTGTAATCATAACAACAGGCAAATTTGCATGTATTTGTTTAATTTCTGCAAGTGTATCTAAGCCTGTTAATCCAGGCATGTTTTCATCTAAAAAAACGATATCAAAATTTTGTTCACCTACTAAATCAATAGCATCTGCGCCATTAGTACAAGTAGTTACTTTATAATTTTTACGTTCCAAAAAAAGAATGTGCGGTTTTAATAACTCTATTTCATCATCTACCCATAAAATTTGTATACTGCTCATATTTTTGTTTATCATTTTATCATTTAATGATAAAAGTAATTAAAAGTTATACTTTTTTGACTTTAAAAATGATAAAATATTGCCAATTTTGGCATACTTACAAATAATTGAAACCTAGAATTTTTAGTATAAATAGCGCTATTTATTTTATTTTCTTAACAAATTTCTATTTTCTAAACATAATTGCTTTCAGAAAAAACTAAAACTTTAAATTTGCTGGTTCGTGGCATTAATTTGTACTTTGCCATAGATTGATAAAAACACTCATTTGAAGAATAAAAAACATAATAAATTAAAGATTTTGAATGATCCTATTTATGGGTTTATACAAATACCAAATACTTTAATTTTTGATTTAATAGAACATCGTTATTTTCAACGTTTAAGAAGAATTGCCCAAATGGGTTTTTCTAACTTGGTGTATCCAGGAGCTAATCACACCCGTTTTCATCATGCAATTGGTTGCATGCATTTAATGCAAAAAGCAGTAAGAGTTTTACGTTTTAAGCAGGTAAAAATTTCTGAAGAAGAAGAAAATGGTTTGTATATAGCAATTTTATTGCACGATATTGGTCATGGAGCTTTCTCGCATGCTTTAGAGCATAGTATTGTAAATGGCATTTCTCATGAAGAAATTTCATTAAAATTTATGAGAAAGCTAAATGATGAGTTTAATGGAAAGTTAGATATAGCAATCGAAATATTTGAAGGGAAATATCCTAGAAAGTTTTTGTGCAAGCTTATATCTAGTCAATTAGATATAGACAGATTAGATTATTTAAAACGCGATAGTTTTTACACAGGTGTTACAGAAGGTAATATTTCTTCCGATCGGTTAATTGCCATGATGAATGTAAAAGACGATGAATTAGTTATTGAAGGAAAAGGAATTTATTCTGTAGAAAACTTTTTAATTGCTAGACGTTTAATGTATTGGCAAGTATATTTACATAAAACTGGTTTAGTAGCAGAAAATATGCTAGTAAATGTTTTAAAAAGAGCAAAAGAACTGGCAGATAAAGGTGTAGAGCTATTTGCAAGTACTTCTTTACGTTATTTTCTATATAAAAAAATATCACAAGAGAACTTTACTGATGAAACGTTAGAAATGTTTTCTAAATTAGATGATTATGATGTAATGTCTGCCATAAAAGAATGGACAAATCATAGTGATAAAATTTTATCTTTATTATCTAAAATGATTGTTGATAGAAAATTGTTGCGTATAGAAATTCAACAAAAGGAGTTTGAAATGGCTGAATTAAATAAAAAAATAAATAAAGTTTCAAAAAAATTGGAGCTTTCAGAAAACGAAGTAAAATATTTTGTTTTCACCAAAAAAATAGAAAATCAAGCATATCAGCAAGAAAAACCTATTTTTATTCTGAATAAAAAGGGAAAACTAAGAGATATTGCCAAAGCATCAGATCAATTAAATTTACAAGCGCTTACAAATCCAGTAATAAAATACTTTATTTGTTATCCAAAATAGAATGAGATTAGCCAAATCACTATAAATTTTATATTTTTGCGATTAATGAAATTTACAGCACAACAAATAGCAGATATTTTAGAAGGTGACATCGTTGGTAATTCTGATGTAGAAGTTTCTAAATTATCTAAAATAGAAGAAGGAGAAAAAGGTTCTTTAACCTTTCTCTCTAACCTAAAATATAAATCTTTTTTATATACTACAAATGCATCTGTAGTTATTGTTAACAGTACTTTTGTTCCGGAAAAAGAAGTGAATGTAACACTAATAAAAGTAGAAAGTGCTTATGAAGCTTTTTCTAAAATATTAGCATTTTACAATGAAGTTAAAAATAACAAACAAGGTAGAGAAGTACCTCATTTTATTTCTGATTCGGCTAAAATAGGTGTTAATGAATATATTGGTGCGTTCTCGTATATTGGAGAAAATGTAGTTTTAGGAGACAATGTAAAGATTTATCCGCATGCTTATATTGGAGACAATACAGTTGTGGGAGATAATTGCGTTATATTCTCTGGAGTGAAAATTTATTCTGAAACAATAATAGGAAATAGTTGTAAAATTCATTCTGGATCTATTATAGGTGGAGATGGATTTGGTTTTGCTCCTGATAAAAATGGCGTATATACCGCCATACCTCAAATAGGTAATGTTATTATAAAAGACAATGTAGATATTGGCTCTGCGTGTACAATAGATAGAGCTACTATGGGATCTACAATTATACATGAAGGTGTAAAGTTAGACAATCAAATACAAGTTGCCCACAATGTAGAAATAGGTAAGAACACTGTAATTGCAGCTCAAACTGGTATTGCAGGTTCTACCAAAATTGGTGAAAATTGTATGATTGGAGGACAAGTAGGTTTTGCCGGTCATATAACTATAGGTAATAATGTAAAAATATTAGCCCAAGCAGGTATCTCTAAAAGTTTAAAAGATAATGAGATGGTAAATGGTTCACCTGCATTTAAGATACAAGATTTTAATAAAAGTTCGGTTTATTTTAGAAATTTACCTAAAATAGCATCGAAAATTAACAATATAGAAAAAGAGTTGAAGTCTCAAAAACTGATAATAAATGAGTAAGAAGCAAAAGACAATTCAGAAAGAGGTAAGTTTATCTGGTGTAGGTTTACACACTGGTAACACTGTTAATATGACTATAAAACCTGCCCCTGTTAATCATGGTTTTGCTTTTAGCAGAATAGATTTAGAAGGATCTCCAATTATTGAGGCAAATGCAGAATATGTAGTAAATACGCAAAGAGGTACAAACTTAGAGCGAAATGGTGTTCAAATCCAGACTACAGAGCATGTTTTGGCTGCCGCTGTTGGTTTAGATATAGACAACCTTTTAATAGAATTAGATTCTTCAGAACCACCAATTATGGATGGTTCTTCTAAATATTTTGTAGAAGCATTAGAAAGTGCTGGTATACAAGAGCAAGATGCAGATATAGAAGAATATGTAGTAAAAGAAATTATTTCTTTTAAGGATGAAGTTACAGGAAGTGAAATTATTTTAATGCCATCAGATGAATACCAAGTGACAACTATGGTAGATTTTGGTACTAAAATATTAGGTACTCAAAATGCTAACTTAGAAAAGATTTCTGATTTTAAAGAAGAAATTGCTGATGCTAGAACATTTAGTTTTTTACATGAAATAGAAATGCTTTTAGAGCACGATCTAATTAAAGGTGGTGACTTAAACAATGCTATTGTATATGTAGACAAAGAATTGTCTACAGCAACTATGGAAAAATTAAAAACAGCATTTAAAAAAGATAATATAACTGTTAAACCAAACGGTATTTTAGACAATCTTACTTTACATTGGGCTAATGAAGCTGCAAGACATAAGTTATTAGATGTAATTGGAGATTTAGCTTTAGTTGGTATTAGAATTAGAGGTAAAGTTATTGCAAACAAACCAGGACATTTAATTAATACTACTTTTGCAAAGAAATTAGCGAAAATTATTAAGCAAGAAAAAAGAAATAACGTTCCTCAATACGATTTGAATTTACCTCCTTTAATGGATATTCATCAAATTATGGAAGTCTTACCTCACAGACCTCCTTTTTTATTGATTGATAGGATTTTAGAGCTTTCTGACACCCACGTTGTTGGTATGAAAAATGTAACCATGAACGAAAACTTTTTCGTTGGTCATTTTCCAGGTTCACCTGTTATGCCAGGAGTATTACAAGTTGAGGCAATGGCACAATGTGGTGGCGTTTTAGTTTTACATACGGTACCAGATCCAGAAAATTACCTTACTTATTTTATGAAGATGGATAAAGTAAAGTTTAAACAAAAAGTTTTACCTGGAGATACCTTAACCTTTAAATGTGAGCTAATTACTCCAATAAGAAGAGGTATTTGCCACATGCAAGCGTATGCTTATGCGAACGGAAAAATAGTTGCAGAAGCAGAATTAATGGCTCAAATTGCTAGAAAAAAATAAACTATGAATCAACCTTTAGCGTATGTACATCCGCAAGCAAAAATAGCAAGAAACGTAGTAATAGAACCTTTTACTACCATTCATAATAACGTAACCATTGGTTCTGGAACTTGGATTGGATCTAACGTAACCATAATGGAAGGTGCTAAAATTGGTGAAAATTGTAGAATTTTTCCAGGAGCAGTAATTTCTGCAATTCCGCAAGATTTAAAATTTAATGATGAGGAAACTACTGTAGAAATTGGTAATAATGTTACTATTAGAGAATGTGTTACCATAAACAGAGGTACTTCAGATAGAATGAAAACCAAAATTGGAGACAATTGTTTAATTATGGCATATTGTCATATAGCACATGATACATTTGTTGGTGATAATTGTATTTTTTCTAACAATACAACCTTAGCAGGGCATGTTACTATTGGAGACAATGTTGTTTTAGCAGGTATGGTGGCAGTGCACCAGTTTGCATCTGTAGGAAATCACGCATTTGTAACAGGCGGTTCTTTGGTAAGAAAAGATGTTCCGCCATTTGTAAAAGCGGCAAGAGAGCCACTTTCTTATGTAGGGATTAATTCTGTAGGACTAAGAAGAAGAGGATTTACAACAGAAAAGATAAGAGAAGTTCAAGATATTTATAGAATTTTATTTCAAAAAAATTACAACACTACTCAGGCAATAAATATTATTGAAGCAGAAATGGAAGCAACTCCAGAACGCGATGAAATAGTACAATTTATTAAAGATTCGCATAGGGGAATTATGAAAGGGTATTTTAAAGCCAATTAATTTTCTATATTAAAAGTATCGTTTATAAAGCTTAAAACTAAAATTAACAAATATTGCCTACGGTAAATAGCTAAAGGCAAACAGCAAAATAAAATATGGCAACTACATCAGATATTAGAAACGGATTATGTATTAGATACAATAATGATATATACAAAATTATAGAATTCTTACATGTTAAACCTGGTAAAGGACCTGCATTTGTTAGAACAAAATTAAAAAGTGTTACCAACGGTAAAGTGGTTGATAATACTTTTCCTGCAGGAAGAAAAATTGATGACGTAAGAGTAGAAACCCATAAATTTCAGTTTTTATATCATGATGGTGAGTTTTACCATTTTATGAATGAAGCAGATTATACACAAATTCGTTTGTTAGAAGCAGCTTTAGATAACCCTGGTTTAATGAAAGAAGGAGAAATTGTAACAATTATCATCAATTCTGAAGATAATATGCCACTATCTGTAGATTTACCAGCAAGTGTAATTTTAGAAGTTACTCATGCAGAACCTGGTGTTAAAGGAAATACAGCTACAAATGCAACAAAACCTGCAACAGTAGAAACAGGAGCATCTGTAAATGTACCTTTATTTATTAACGAAGGAGATAAAATTAAGATAGAAACGACTAAAGGAACGTATCAAGAACGTATTAAAGAGTAATCACTATTGGCTTTTAGCTTTTGGCATTTCGCTAAGAGCTAAAAGCTAAAAGTTAAGAGCTAACAATGAAATTCAAAAATCCACAAACGCTTCAGCAAATAGCACAGCTAATAAATACAGAATTTATTGGTGATAAAAATTTTGAGATTTTAGGAATCAATGAAATTCATGTTGTAGAAAAAGGAGATATTGTTTTTGTTGATCATCCTAAGTACTATGACAAGGCGTTAAATTCTGCAGCAACTACAATTTTAATCAACAAAAAAGTAGAATGCCCAGAAGGAAAAGCTTTATTAATTTCAGACGATCCTTTTCGTGATTTTAATAAAATAACGAAGTATTTTAATCCATTTATAGCATCTAAAGTTGGTATTTCTGAAACTGCTATTATCGGAGAAAATACAATTATTCAACCAAATGTATTTATAGGAAACAATGTTACTGTTGGTAATAACTGTGTTATTCATCCAAATGTAACTATTTATGATAATGCTGTAATTGGTAATAATGTTACCATTCATGCAAATACAGTGTTAGGAGCAGATGCTTTTTATTATAAAAATAGACCAGAAGGATTTGATAAATTAATTTCTGGTGGTAGAGTCGTTTTAGAAGATAATGTAGATTTAGGTGCATCTTGTACTATAGATAAAGGTGTTACAGGAGATACTACTATTGGAAAAGGAACAAAAATTGACAATCAAGTTCATGTAGGTCATGATACTAAGATTGGGAAAAAATGTTTAATAGCTTCGCAAACAGGTATTGCTGGTTGTGTTATTATTGAAGATGAAGTAACAATTTGGGGACAAGTTGGTACAAATAGCGGAATTACCATAGGTAAAGGTGCTATAATTCTTGGTCAAACAGGAGTTACAAAATCTGTTGCAGGAGGAAAAAGTTATTTCGGAACTCCAGTTTCAGAATCAAGAGAAAAATTAAAAGAAATGGCAGAAATAAAACGTTTTTTAAAAGATAGAAAAAGTTCATAAATGTTTTTTACGAGAATTATAACTCGTAAAAACATTAAGATTGTCTTGTTCTAAAAAAATAGCGGTTAAAACATATAATTATTACTTTTTTATTAATAATAATTTGTTTGAATCCTTTTTTAGAAACTATCAATAAACTATTTTTGTGAAACAAAATAAAATATCAAACCAATGAGTGTTTTAGTAAATAAAAATTCAAAAATTATTGTTCAAGGTTTTACTGGTAGTGAAGGTACTTTTCACGCTGGTCAAATGATTGATTATGGAACGAATGTAGTTGGAGGGGTAACTCCAGGAAAAGGAGGTCAAGAGCATTTAGGAAAACCTGTTTTTAATACAGTAAAAGAATCTGTAGATGAAGTAGGAGCAGATACTTCTATTATTTTTGTACCACCAGCATTTGCTGCAGATGCAATTATGGAAGCTGCAGATGCAGGAATTAAAGTAATCATTTGTATTACAGAAGGAATTCCTACTGCAGATATGGTAAAAGTAAAAGCATACATCGATAATAGAGATTGTAGATTAATTGGCCCTAACTGTCCAGGTGTAATTACACCAGACGAAGCCAAAGTTGGTATTATGCCAGGTTTTATCTTTAAAAAAGGTAAAGTAGGTATTGTCTCTAAATCAGGAACTTTAACGTATGAAGCCGCAGATCAGGTTGTAAAACAAGGGTACGGAATTACTACTGCAATTGGTATTGGTGGAGATCCAATTATTGGAACTACAACAAAAGAAGCTGTTGAGTTATTAATGAATGATCCAGAAACAGAAGCAATTGTTATGATTGGTGAAATTGGTGGAAATCTTGAAGCTGAAGCTGCACAATGGATTAAAGCGGATGGAAATAGAAAACCAGTTGTTGGTTTTATAGCAGGTCAAACTGCACCAGCAGGAAGAACAATGGGACATGCAGGTGCAATTGTTGGTGGAGCTGATGATACAGCACAAGCAAAAATGAAAATTTTAGCAGAAAACGGAATTTATGTTGTGAGTTCTCCAGCTAAAATTGGTGAAATGATTGCAAAAGTTTTAAAATAAAAAACTAATTTTATCTGTAATATTCAGATATAATAAATATAAACTCGTAAAACATTTTTGTTTTACGAGTTTTTTTAATTTAGTATCTTTGCAGTCTTAAAAATAAAGACTTAATATGAAATTATTAGAAAATAAATCTGCTATCATTACAGGTGCAACAAGAGGTATTGGACGTGGAATTGCTATTGAATTTGCAAAACAAGGTGCAAATGTGGCTTTTACTTACAGTTCTTCTGTAGATGCAGCAAACGCTTTAGAAGAAGAATTAAAAGCATTTGGAGTTTCTGCAAAAGGATACCAATCTAATGCTGCAGATTTTGATGCTGCTCAAGAGTTAGCTAAAGAGGTTTTAAAAGAATTTGGTGCTATAGATATTTTAGTAAATAACGCAGGTATTACAAAAGACAACTTGTTAATGCGTATTTCTGAAGACGATTTTGACAAAGTAATTGAAGTAAATTTAAAATCGGTATTTAATTTAACCAAAGCAGTTATTCGCCCAATGATGAAACAAAGAGCGGGTTCTATTATTAATATGAGTTCTGTAGTTGGTATTAAAGGGAATGCTGGCCAAACTAATTATGCTGCTTCTAAAGCAGGTATTGTTGGTTTTTCTAAATCAGTTGCTTTAGAGTTAGGTTCTAGAAATATTAGAAGTAACGTAGTTGCTCCTGGTTTTATAGAAACAGAAATGACAGAAAAATTAGATGAAGCAACAGTGCAAAGTTGGAGAGATGGTATTCCTTTAAAAAGAGGAGGGCAGCCAATAGATATTGCAAATGCATGTGTGTTTTTAGCTTCTGATATGAGTGCTTATATTACAGGACAAACTTTATCTGTAGATGGAGGAATGAACTAAAGTAAACACTTTATAAATTATAAAAAAGCTTCAATATTTTATGTTGAAGCTTTTTTATGCTCTTATTTTAGGTAAGTCTATTTGGGGAATTGAAACTATTTTTATGGTGTTGGTTTGTTTTAATATTAAAATATTCTCTGTTGGGTTTAATAGTCACTAATTAATACCAATTTAATTTTATGATATCGCTAAAACAATTGAAAATTTAAACTTCTTCCTGAGCTTGTCGAAGGATATTCAGTAGCCAAACTAAAGTCTTCAACAAAGCTTATGTTGAGTAAAGGGCAAAGTGTTCAGACAGATATGTCATTTTTATTTATAAACAGTCAAAAACTTAAAGCGGCTTTAAATTGTTATAATGTCTGCTATGTAAGGTTTTTTAAATAATTAACAACATCTAGCATTGAAGTATAAATGTTATTGGCCAATGTAAACCTCGGGTCATCTTTGTCTTCAGGTATTACAATGGTGTTCATGCTTGCAGATTTTGCTGCAATTAAACCTGTTACACTATCTTCTAAAACCAAGCAACTTCCAGTAGGAACTTTTAATAATTTTGCTGCTTTCAGATAAATAGCCGGATGTGGTTTTCCGTATTCTTCATCGTCTGCACTACAAACTACTTTAAAATAAGAAGCAATATTCAATCTGTTAAAAACGGCATCGATAATAGGTTTGCTAGATGATGTTGCTAAGGCAATATTAAAGTTGTTTTTAGTTAAAAAATCTAACAACTCGAATAAACCTTTTTTTGCTTTTCCTTTTTCAGTAATTAATTGGACTACAGCCGCAATAATTTCTTTTTCTAATATTGGGGGATTTATAGATAATTGATGTAATTGACACCAAGTTAAGGCAACATCATCTATCCTTTTTCCCATCGTGTTTTTAATACAATCTTCTACAGTAATCGTAATATTGTAAGTAGATAAAATTTTTATTTGTGCTTGTCGCCAAAAAGGTTCAGAGTCTATAATAACTCCATCCATGTCAAAAATAAAAGTGTTTAATTTCATTAAATGTTGATTAAGTAATTTTTTTGAAACATTTTATTGTAGATATCCTTGCTAAACATATACAATTGTGCCGGTTTTTTAGAAACTCCAACTTGTTTTTCATCTAAAGGTACAAGATATTTCTTATTAATTAATTTTCTTCTAAAATTCCGATTATCTATTTCTATTGACAATATAGATTGATATAAATCTTGTACGTCATTTATGGTAAATTTATCTGGCAATAACTCAAAAATAATAGGTTCCTGCAAGCATTTGGTTTTTAAATCTTCATATGCTTCCAAAATGATTTGTTTATGATCAAAACCTAATTCTGGTAAATCGTTAATTGAAAACCATTGTGCCTTGTATTTATTATTTTCGATAGCAACATCTTCTGTTTTTAGTAAAAAATAATAAGCAATTGTAATGGTTCTTAAGTTAAATGCTTCATTTTTAATCCACAATAAATCTTTTTCATTCGTCAATCTATTTGGGTCACCAAAAGCTCTAAATTGTTTTTTATATAAATTGGTAAGTCCAGTTAATTCCTTTAATACTCTAGAAGCAGAGTCATCTAAGGTTTCATCTTCATAAACGTGATACCCTGTTAATACATAATCATCAACAAGTACTTTATTTTCAGACTTTGATTCTAAATATCGTTCTATTAATAAAACATTTAAAGATTTGGTATCTGTATCATATCCAAAAACAACACAATCTACTGATATATTTGATATTTTCTTGTTACTCATATTTGTATTTCTAATGTAAATTTAATCTTTTTTTTTAAATTATTTAAAATAAACGTATTTATAACGTATAATTTTTTTCTAATTAAGAAAATACTTTACTACTACCTTATAATGTGTTTTTACTGATAAAATTAGCTTTAGTAATATCAATTTAACATACATTCAAGCTAATATAGGATATTTTTTTGCTTTTTTATTAGTTTTTGTAATATTTTTTTATTTACATTTGCGTATCAAACGTCATTATGACGTTTTATTTTAAAGGTATCCTATTAAAATTTATAACTATTTAAAAGATAAGTAATGAGACAATTATCCAAAGAAAAGAAACCAGTAAGTTATTATCTTAAAAAGGGAAGTGTTTCTATCGTACTTTTAAATATATTTTTATTGATATCAGTACAACATACAATTGCTCAAAACGATTTAGTTAATGACGAATATCAATCTTTTAGTATTGGGGCACATGTTAAAAATATGCATTTATGGCATGGGAGTGTTGTGCATCCTGGAGCAATGATTGCTACGAGTTTAGAATACAATTCAAAAAACAAGAAATTTACTTTTGGTCTTTGGGGAGGCGCAAGTTTTTCTACGATAGATGTAGATAATTTTACAACAGGAAAAACAGAAAGTGCTTTTTATAAAGAAGTTTCTATTTATACCAAATATCGTTTTTCTGATCGTTTTTTTATAGAAGCAGTTTCTCATAACAATTACACAGGTGTAGAAGAAAGAGGAGATGAATTAAAATTTTGGAGTTATAATAAAACGCAAGGCTACAATTTTGTAGATATTAATTTTGGATACAATATAACATCAAATACATTATTATATTTAGCAACTATAATCAATGGTGGTTCAGGAGATTATGAAGTTCAAATAGATGGTAGCTTAAAGAATTCTTGGACACATTATTTTGAAGTGAATAGTAAAGTTTGGGAAAAAGGAGATGCTAGCTTAACTTTATTTACTGGTAGTGCTTGGTCTTTTGCTACAGATAAAACATTTTACACTGATAGTGCAGCTAATATTATAAATGTAGGAGCAACATTTAACAAAGATGTTAAAATAGGCAACTATAATTTACCAATTGGAGTTACTGCAATGTGGAATCCAGAACAAGCAAAAACAGTACTTCAATTAGATCTAACTTTATTTTAAGACATATATAATTACTTAATATTTACAACAGTATGTATAACATTATCACTAAAATTAAAAAGAACTAACTTTAAATAAACGTCATATGGAAACTCCCAATCAATATCAGCAGTTCGAAGACTTAGAAATAGAGCAATTACCAATTGCTAAAAATAAACTACATAATTGGACGCATTTTGCCGGTTTGTATGCTGCAGAACATGTTGCCGCCACAGAATTTGTAATTGGTGCAACGTTTGTTGCCTTAGGTGCAACTACTAAAGATATTATTTTAGGTTTATTGATAGGTAATATATTAGCGGTTTTAAGTTGGACGTTAATTACATCTCCAATTGCTGTAGATACTAGGTTGAGTTTGTACACGTATCTTAATAAAATAGCTGGAGACTCTATGACAAAGCTCTATAATTGGGCAAATGTTGTTATTTTTACAGTCATTTCTGCGGCAATGATAACCGTATCTTCTACAGCAGTTCGGTTTGCTTTTGATATTCCTGCACAACTAGATTGGTATCCAACTAATCTTTGGTTTGTTTTAATAGTTTTACTCGTTGGTATTGTTGTGGTTGCAATTGCTATATATGGTTTTACAGCGGTTTCTAAATTCTCGGCAATTTGTGCGCCTTGGTTATTTGTGATGTTTATTAGTGGTGCATTTATACTTTTACCAGCACTTTCTTTAGATGTTTTAGGTGAAACATTGCCAAATGGATGGACGGAACTTATAAATTTAGGAGATCAATCTATTTGGACGGGACTTAATAGTGACGGAGAACCTGGAATTGGTTTGTTAGAAGTTATCGGTTTTGCTTGGGCAGCGAATTCAATTACCCACTTTGGTCTTATTGATATGGCTTTATTTCGTTTTGCTAAAAAGAAATCTTACGGATTAACAACAAGTACAGGAATGATGTTTGGTCATTTTGTAGCGTGGATCTCTGCAGGAATAATGGGAGCTGGTGCAGCTGTTATTATTGGTAAATCTATCGTAGAATTAGATCCGGGAGATGTAGCTTATTATGCTTTAGGTTGGTCTGGTTTTGTAATTGTTATTGTTGCTGGTTGGACGACTGCTGTTGCCAATCTTTATAGAGCAGGTTTGGCTGCACAAGCTATTTTTACTAAAAATTCTAGAAAAAAGACAACTATAGTTGTTGGTTTGGTAACTATGGTGGTCGCTTGTTTTCCGTTTGTGTTTTCTCAAATGCTTCCGTTATTAACGTATGCAGGTTTATTAGTTGTACCAGTTGGTAGTATTGTTTTTGCAGAGCATCAAATTTTCCCTAAAATAGGGTATACGCGTTATTGGTCTCATTATCGTAATTTAACCTTTAGTACTCCTGCCATTGCTTCTTGGGCATTAGGATTGTTATTTGGTTTTGGTTTAAACATCTTAAACGTAATGTCTTTTTACTATTTATTTATACCAACTTGGATTTTTACAATACTTATTTATACTTTTTTAGCAGGACGTTATGGAGCTAAAGATAAATATCCAGAAGAAGAAGAAAAAGAGAGCGTAAGAAATACGCACATAGATGAATTTCAAGAAATAAAGGCACAAAAAGAAGTAGTACTTATAGTAGATACATCATTATTTACAAAGGTATTAAAAGGTATCTCATTACTTTCATTAGCAATAACCCTTGTGTTGGCCTGTATTGTGTTATTTGGTAGTGAAACAGAAAAAGTATATATAGCAAATAGAGAACTATTTTACACCTATGCATTTGTATGTACTGTAGTCTATTTTGTAACATCAATTTGGGCA
The DNA here is from genome assembly GCF_011379025.1 of Polaribacter sp. 11A2H. Lineage (NCBI taxonomy): Bacteria > Pseudomonadati > Bacteroidota > Flavobacteriia > Flavobacteriales > Flavobacteriaceae > Polaribacter > Polaribacter sp. 11A2H. The sequence continues at coordinate 23,783 of NZ_WTLD01000015.1, read as the reverse complement.
CTTAAAAGAGGTAATTCTTTAAATAAATAATAAAATCATGGAAAATATAATTAAATTAAATCAAAAGAATTTAGCAGAAATTAGTACTAAAATAACTTCTCCTACTTATAATAGAAGCGAAATTAAAACAGGTATTGTACATGTTGGTATTGGTGGTTTTCATAGATCACATGAAGCATTTTATACGGACTTATTATTAAAAGATGGTGCTCAGAAAGATTGGGGTATTTGTGGTGTTGCTTTGTTAGATTTTGATACCAAAATTTATAACATACTAAAAGAGCAAGACGGTTTATATACGTTGATTATAAAAGAATTAGATGGTTCGTTAACAAAACAAATTATCGGTTCTATGGTAGAAGTTTTATATGCACCAGAAAGTCCAATAAAAGTTATTGAAAAAATGGCGAGTGAAGATGTAAAAATCATCAGTTTAACCATTACAGAAGGAGGTTATAATTATAATGAAGCAACAGGAGAATTCAATTTTGAAAATCCTTTAATTCAGCACGATTTAGAAACTCCGAATGCGCCTAAAACTATTTTCGGATATTTAACACAAGCTTTAAAACTGCGTAAAGAGAATGGTTTAAAAGGTGTTACGATTCAATCTTGTGATAATATACAAGGAAACGGACACATGACAGAAAAAATGTTGTTAAGCTATGTAAAAGTAGCAGCACCAACTTTAGTATCTTGGATTGATGAAAATGTATCGTTTCCGAATGCAATGGTAGATAGAATTACACCAGCAACATCTGCATTAGATATCGAAAAATTAAAAGAAACTTCTGGTATTGATGATGGTTGGCCAGTAGTTTGTGAGCCTTTTAAGCAATGGGTTATTGAAGACGATTTTGCAGCTGGAAGACCTGCTTGGGAAAACGTTGGCGCTCAGTTTGTAAAAGATGTGGTACCGTATGAAAAAATGAAGTTAAGTTTACTAAATGCAGGTCATTCTGTATTAGGAATCTTAGGTGCATTATATGGTTATTCTACTATTGATGAAGCTGCAAATGATGCAGATATCAGTTCTTTTTTAAGAATATATATGGGGAATGAAGTTACACCAACTTTAGGAGATTTAGAAGGTGTGAATTTAAAAAATTATAAATTTTCATTAATCCAAAGATTCGGAAACACCTATATAAAAGATCAAATTGAAAGAATCTGTTCTGAGAGTTCTGCTAAAATTCCAATTTTTATTTTACCTACAGTTTATAATCAGTTAGAAAATAATAGAACTGTAAATCATGCTGCTTTTATCATTGCTGCTTTTGCTATTTATAGTGTTGGCGTAAATGAAAATGGGTCTCAATTAATGATTAAGGATGCTATGGAAGCAGTTTTAACTGAGAAAGCAATTTTATCAAGAAATAATCCAGCAGCCTTTTTAGAAATAGAGTCTATTTTTGGGCAACTTAAAGACTCTAAAACCTTTTTGGATGCTTATACAGATGCGTATCAGAATATTGTTAAAAACGGTATAGAGAAGTCTGTGAAAGATATTAATAGTACTATTTTAAATGAAATTTAGATGGCAAATATTACATGTTTTGGTGAAGTGCTTTGGGATGTGTTTCCAACGCATAAAAAAATAGGAGGAGCTCCTTTAAACGTTGCAGTAAGATTACAGTCTTTAGAAAATAATGTATATATAATCACTAAGGTTGGTGAAGATGATAATGGTCAAAAAATTAAGGATTTTATTAAAGAGAATAACGTTAATAAAGTAGCGTTACAAATAGATGAAGAACTAAAAACAGGAAAAGTAAAAGTTTTATTAGATGACAATGGTTGTGCTTCTTATGATATTATGTTTCCAAGAGCTTGGGATCAAATAGAATTAACAGAAAGTGCAAAGAAAATAGTAAAAGTTTCAGACGCTTTTGTTTATGGTAGTTTAGTGGCTAGAAATGAAGTGTCTAGAAATACATTATATGAACTTTTAAAAATAGCAAAATATAAAATTTTTGATGTAAATCTTAGGGCACCTTATTATAACATAGAGCGTTTAAGTTACTTGATGAATGAGGCTAGTTTTATCAAATTTAATGATGATGAAATTATTGAAATTTCAGAAGGATTAAATTTTAATTCAACTTCATTAGAAGAGAACATTCAATTTATAGCAGAAACTACAAATACAAAATCTATTTGTGTTACAAAAGGAGGTTCAGGAGCCATGCTTTATTATAATGATGTATTCTATTATAATGAAGGTTATAAAGTAAAAGTTATAGACACTGTTGGAGCAGGAGATTCTTTTTTAGCTTCTTTAATTAATAAACTATTAAAATATGTTGCGCCACAAGAAGCATTAGATTTTGCTTGTGCTGTAGGTGCAATAGTGGCAAGTAGTGAAGGTGCAAATCCTGAAATTAAAGAAAGTGATATTCTAGATTTTATGAAGCAAAAGACTTTGTAAAAATAAAATGCTTTATATATGAAAAGAAGTTGTCTAAAAAGAGTTAAATCTTGAGATACTGAACTTGTTTCAGTATCTCAACTTACTGAAATCCAAAACTCATAAGAATCTGAAATAAATTCAGATTGACAAAAAAACTACTTTTTAGACAACCTCTTTTTTTGTTTAAGAATACAAAATTAAGAATACACCCAACATAATTCCGAATAAAGGAACCAGTTTTTTACGCTTATTTTGTTCCTTAAAAATAAGTCCTCCAACTACAACGGCAATTATAATCTGACTCCTTTTTATAGCCGATAATAGCATAATTAAAGCATCAGGATCTTGTAGAGCTTTAAAATAAAAATAATCTGCTGTTTGTAATAAAACACCTACTGCTGGTATAGACCATCGCCATTTAAAGGCTTTTCTTTTATCAGCATAAGGAAACCAAGTGATCGATAAAATAATAAACAAAATTAGAATTGTGTAAAAGCAAAACCAAAATTGTAATGTTTGTGGGTTTAATGTTAAAGTCTGAATTAAAAACTTATCATACAAACCACTAGAAGCACCTAAAAAGGTTGCACCAATAATGGCAAAAATCCATTTATTTCTTTTAAAGTTGATACCCTCTTTTTTTCCTATTTTAGAATACAATAAGACCGATAGTATAATAAGGAAGAAACCAATCCATTGCAATGAGTTTGGTTTTTCATCATAAATTAAAATGGCACCTATAAAGGTAAAAAAAGGTCCTGCAGATCTTATGGGAGTAACAATTGTTATTGGTAAATGTTTTAATGCTTGGTAAGCCAAAACCCAAGAGGCAGCCATAATCATCGATTTTATAAAAATAAACCCATGTGTACTCCATGGAATACTATTGATATAAAAGCCTATTTTTTCCATGTATTCAGGGTTCCAAACAGAACCTAAATAGAAAGGAAGTATCAATAAAAAACCAGCAGAAATTGTTCCTAATAAAACAGGAAATACTTCATTGCCTTGTACGGCATGTTTTTTACATAAATTGTGTAATCCTAAAAATAAAGCCGCTAAAAGTCCTAAGTACATCCACATAATGCGCGCGAAGATACTAGAATGAAAAAAATACGAGACTTTTAATCGTTGTTATTTTATTTAAAAGACAGAAAATGTATTTAATTAGTTGATATATATTATTTTAATTAAGGTTATAAAAATGATGCCTTTTAATTTATTTTATTAATAATACCTTTTATTTCTCTTTTAGAATAAATAGTGTTACCTTTTGTAGGTGTTTAAAGGAAACATATAAAAAAGTAATTTATCTTTTTAATGTAGCTTTTAATCATTTTTATAATTCATTTAATTTTTTTGACTAAAAATAGGAGAGGAATTAAATTTTAAAAATTATTTAATTAAAAATATGATAATGAATTTTTACGATTACTGTAATTAATTAAACGAAATAAAATTATTATTACAATAACCACAACATATTTTAAAAATGATTGCTTTTTTCATAAAAGTAATTTATATTTACTAAAAAATTATAAGATTTGAAAGAAACTACAACATTACCGCTATTTTCAACTTACGAATTAGATTCCAGATTTTATGATGAGCTTTTTAAGAAAAATAATGAAATAAGAGAGGTTTATAAAACCTTATATAATTTGTTTGGTTCTTATTCTGTTACAGAGTTTGATCGTTTAAATAAGCAAGCAAAAGATTCTTTTTTTAATCTAGGAATTACATTTCAGGTATATGGAGATAAGGAGGTAAAAGAGAAAATTTTCCCTTTTGATTTATTTCCAAGAATTATTAATAATGAAGAATGGACTACCATAGAAAAAGGAGTTTTACAGAGAAGTAAAGCTTTAAATCTTTTCCTTTGGGATGTTTATCATGATCAAAAAATTATAAAACAAGGTATTGTACCGGAAGATTTAATAAAGTCATCTGCCAATTTTTTACCAGAAATGATAGGTTTAGATCCTCCTGGAGGCATTTATAATCATATTTCGGGTACAGATTTAATAAAACATTCAGATGGTAAATATTATGTATTAGAAGATAATATTAGATGCCCTTCTGGTGTTAGTTATGTTATTGGGAACAGAAATGCTGTAAAACATGCATTGTTTGGTGTTTTTAATCAATATAACGCACATACGGTTGTAGATTATGGTTCTAAGTTATTAGATACTATGGAATCTGTAAAACCAAACGGAGTAGATGCTCCTGTTTGTGTTATTATTACACCTGGCGTTTATAATTCTGCTTATTACGAGCATTCATTTCTTGCAAAACAAATGGGAGTTGTTTTAGTAGAAGGAAGAGATTTATTTGTAGAAAATGGTTTTGTGTATATGAGAACTATTTATGGACCAGAAAAAGTAGATGTTATTTACAGAAGAGTAGATGATTTATTTATAGATCCTTTAGTCTTTAAAAAAGATTCTATGTTGGGCGTTCCTGGTTTATTTTCTGTGTATCAAAAAGGAAATGTTACTTTGGTAAATGCTCCTGGTACAGGTGTTGCAGATGATAAAGCTGTGTATACCTATATGCCAGAAATTATTAAATATTATTTAGATGAAGAACCAATTCTAAATAACGTACATACCTACCATTGTAGTAGAAAAGATGAGTTAAAATATGTGTTAGAAAACATTGATAAATTGGTTGTAAAACCTGTAGATGAATCTGGTGGATATGGAATCTCTATTGGAAGTAAACTAACAAAAGAAGAAATAGAAACTGTTAAGAAAACAATTTTAGCAGCACCTAGAAAATACATTGCTCAGCCTATAATGTCATTATCTACACACCCAACGTATATAGATGAAAATGAGTCTTTCGAATCTAGACACGTAGATTTAAGAACGTTTACTTTATTAGGAAAAGATACCGATTTTGTCTTAAAAGGAGGCTTGTCTAGAGTTGCGCTTAAAAAAGGAAATTTAATAGTAAATTCATCTCAAGGTGGAGGCTCAAAAGACACTTGGGTTTTAAAAAAATAAAGAAATATGTTAGCAAGAGTAGCCAATAACCTTTTTTGGATGGGAAGATATATTGAACGTTCAGAGCACTTGGCAAGGTTTTTAAACGTCAATTACTTTTCTTCTTTAGATGCACCAGATGAATTATCTCAATCTAGACAATTTGTATTAAGATCTGTAATGTACATGTCTGCAAACGAAATTATAGATGCAGATATTACATTAGAAGAAGAAGCTGTTTTATTTAATGTTGGTCTAAATTTAGAGCAACCGTATTCTATTGTAAATACCTTTATTAATGCGCATGAAAATGCAAGAAGCTCTAGAGATTTAATTTCTACAGAATTATTTGAATGTATCAATAGAATTAATCATAGTTTTAAAGGATATCCAATTGAAAAATTTGTAAAAAGCGGTTTGTATGAGTTTACTTCTATGGTAACGCAATCTGCTTCAGAAGTAAGAAGTAAAATTAAAGGTACGCTTTTGCATGATGAAGTATACGCCATTATTATGTTAGGTGTATATTTAGAAAGAGCAATACAAGTATCAAGAATTATTAATTCTAAATTAAGTGATGTTGCGGCAGCTAAAGAAATTTATGGAGACGTTATAGATGGTAGTTACCAATGGTCAACGCTTTTAAAATGTGTATCTACACATGATATGATGCGTAGTTTCTATAAAAAAACACCTTCTAGAAAAACTACATTAGAGTTTATTATTTTAAACGGAAAATGCCCAAGATCTATAAAAAGTTGTTTGTATCAAATTTACAAATACATCTGTATTATTTCTAAAAACAGACAAATAAAAGATGATTCTGCGGCTTTTTTAATTGGTAAAATGAAGGCTGATTTTGAGTATAAACTTATTACTGATATTGAAGATAATATAGAAGAATTTATTGCAGATTTAATTGAACATTTAGTTTTAATTGCTGATAAACTAGAAGAGAATTACTTTAATATTTCAGATGCTATAATTAAACCAGATGTTAAAGTGGCTCCTGAAGTAAAAAAACAAACTCAAAAGCAATAAATCTCACAAAAGAAATAATTGTCTATTTAAGTGAATAATTTAAAACAATAAACCTCAAAGTTTTTAAATGCTTTGAGGTTTTATTTAGTTTTATTTTTTTTAAAGTTTAAGACTGACTCTGGCTTTGACTTTGATGATTTTTGGCAGGTCTTAAATCTACAGCTACATCCATTTTACTTTTACCAGTACTATAAATAACTCCTTTTAATGGCGGAACATCATAATAATCTCTACCGTGAGCAACAACTATATGTTGGTTTTTTGGTATTTGGTTGTTGGTTGGGTCAAAATCTATCCAACCTAAAGTTGGGATAAACACAGAAAACCAAGCATGAGAAGCATCTGTACCAATCAGTTTTTCTTTTCCTTCTGGTGGTAGTGTTTCTATATATCCACTAACATATCTGGCAGGTAATCCCATAGACCTAACACAAGCAATGGCTATTTGAGCAAAATCTTGACAAACACCTTTTTTCTCTTTCATGACTACTTTTAATGGCGTTGCAATGTTTGTAAAGCCAGAAACAAAATCGAAATCTGTAAAAATTCGTTGCATTAACTCGTAAGAAGCTTCATACAAAGATCTTTCTGGTTTAAAAGAAACCAATGCATATTCTTTAATTACAGCACTCATATCCGAAATTAAAGGAGATCCTAAAACAAATTGTCTCGCTTCAATAATGTCTGGTTGTGTTCCTTTTAATAATTTAAGCGCTTCTTCTATAGTAACTTTTTTTCCTTCAGTTAAATTTTGTCCTTCTATTTGTATATCATAATCTCTAGAAACTTTACTACGTGCAATAACAACTAGTTCTTCATGACTTTGCTGAATAGAAAAACGAGTAACCGTATTTCCAAAAAAATCGAGTCTTTCTGAAATATCAGTAGGTTCTGGACTAATTTCTAACGCATACTCTAAAACAGTTTGTCCTTTAAAACTTTTAGGCTTTAAAGTGGTTATATTATGACAAAAGGAAGCACCGTTTTCATAACTATATTTTGTTTTGTGCCAAAGATCAAAAATCATATTAATTAGAAATTTTTCTATCTACCAACTGTTTTTGTTGCTGAGAGTGGTTAAAGTAAGTGTCTGAAACAGATAAAGATGTTAAGTGTAATAAATCACTTAAATCAGACAGTAAGTTGTCTAACTTTTTACGCATATTAGATGCTTCATCAATTTCTAGAATTTCTTCTAGCGATAAACTTTCAATTTTTTGAATTACCGTATTAATGTTTTTTTGACAAATAGTCATTTCTACAGATGTACTTGTATTCGGTAACTTATCAATATCTTTCTTAATCCTTTTTACTTGATACATTAAAGATCTAGAATATTCTTTATCTAAAAGTAATAACTTTAAGACGTTTTCTATACTTAGATAAGACTTGTAACTGTATCTATAAATGTTTAAACTTTCGTGACTATTTAAAAGTGATTCTAAAACTTCATACTCTAATTCCTCATTATAATTTACAATAATTAAAGACCTAAATTTCTCTATAGTCATAGATGCTTGTTCTATTTGCAAACCAATAAAGTAGAGTAGAAGTCCTTGTCTTACTAATATACTTTCTTCTGACAAAGCCATAAAAGCAATCAATCTTGTAATTATTTTATCAAAGAACTTAGATAAAGTAGAAATAGTGTAAACCTTTTCTTCTTTAAGTTTTGTAAGTTGTTTCTGAATTCCATCAAAAACACGCCACATATCTTTAGACCATAGGTTTCTAAGAGAATAATAAGAGTTGTTAAAACTCTGCATAGATTGCGCAAAACCTCCAATTCTTTGGTTATCTAAAGTAAGCGACTTTAATTCTTTAAGAGGATTCTTTAATGCTTCTTCTTCATTTTCTCCTGTAAAACCAGGAAACGTAGAAGTAATGTTTGTAATAGATTGAAATAATATTTTTAAACTTTCAGATTCAGATTTTCTTTCATCATTATATTGTACATGCGTCATTTGGTTTAAAACCATACGTAAATACCTTGCTGTAAATAAAGTTCGACCCAAATATCTACCAGACCAATATAGGTTTTCGGCAGTATTACTAGGTACGTCATTAATACTTTCTGCCTGATTGGAAACACTTTTATTCCAAGAATAGTTTTGTAAGTAATTTTGTTTTTTATCACTAACAATCCAAAAATCTTTACTAGTTCCTCCTCGCTGATTAGATACAAAAAGCTCTTCACGTTCTGTGGCAACTCTAACTAAACCACCAGGCATAACGCTATAACTATCTTGTTTTGCTATAGAAAAAGTCCTACACACAATTTTACGAGGTTCTAATTTATCATCAATAAAATTAGGAGCTGTAGAAAAAGATATTTTTTCTTGTGCTACAAATCTATTTGGGTTTTCTAAAATTTCTTCTTTTAGTTCCTTTAATTCTTCTTTGCTTAAAAACTCACAAAAATAGATATGTTCTCTATGTGATCTGTCTATTCTTTTTACTACATAAGAAGGTAAATCTTCTAAAACATGTTTTCTTTCTTTTTCTTGTCCGCACCACCAAGAAGCAATTTGAGGTAGAATTAACTTTTCTTTTAAGAAAAATTTGCAAATATTCTCCATAAACGGAATTAAAGCAGGGTTTTCTAAAACACCACTTCCAATAGGGTTTACGATAGCAACGTTCTGTAAACGAACCACTTCTAATAAACCAGCAACTCCTAAATAAGAATCTTCTCTTAATTCTAGAGGATCCATAAAGCTATCGTCTACACGTCTTAAAATAACATCAACTTGTTTTAATCCTTTTAAAGATTTTAACCAAACCTTACCATGTCTTACTACTAAATCATTCCCTTTTACCAAAGGATGACCTAAAAATGAAGACAAATAAGAATGTTCGAAATAGGTTTCATTATGTGGACCAGGTGTTAAAATAACCACCATTGGGTTCTCTGTATTAGACGGAGCTACACTCAATAATAATTTGTTAAAATCATTAAAAAAAGTAGAAGGTTGTCTAACGTTTACATGCTTATATATTTCAGGAATAATTTTAGTTGTAGAAAATCTATTTTCTAAAGCATATCCCATTCCCGAAGGCGCCTGTGTTCTATCATTTACAACCCACATACGTCCATCCGGACCTCTAGCTAAATCTACAGCATGTACCAGTAATTGTTTTGCTGTTTTATATTCAATTTGATCACAAGAACGTAAAAAACCACGATGCGCGTAAATTACTTCGGGCGGAATAATTCCGTTTTTAAGCAATTCACGTTTCCCGTATAAATCTTTTAAAATAAGGTTTAATATTTCAGATCTTTGTTGAATTCCTTTTTCAATTTCGCTCCATTCTTTCTGATGAATTATAAACGGAACTACGTTTAAATTCCAAGGTCTATTTAATCCTTTAGGATCGTTATATACATTATAGGTAACACCATTTTCTGCCAATAACCAATCTATATCAACTTGTTTAGAAGCTAATTTTTTAGGTCCAATTTTTTGTAAATTGTCTAATAAAACTTTCCAATCTGATGTGTCTTCCATTTTAGAGATTAATAATTCATCATATTTACTTTTATTTAAAAAATAATCGTGTAAGATTGTTTTTTCTATCTGGTTTTCTTCTATCGTCATATTTCATGCTACCTATAATAAATTCCCCTACTTTTTTCTTAAATCTAGGGTGTAAGGAAATTCAAAATTAACAGGTAATTCTTTAAACTTAAATCGCTTAGAACTACTGTTGGTTTCTACACTTCTACTAGTGCTTTCTGTATTTGGGTTGATACTTTCCACAGGATCAATTTCACCTTGTGTATGTCCAAACTCCCAGAAACGATTAATTCGTCTCGATTCTGCTTCATAACTATTTACTGGATATTCATCATAAGATCTTCCTCCTGGATGCGCAACAAAATAAGTACAACCTCCAATAGAACGTTTATTCCAAGTATCTACAATATCAAAAACTAAAGGAGTATCTACCGGAATTGTTGGGTGTAAAGCAGAAAACGGATCCCAAGCTTTATAACGAACACCTGCTACATATTCTCCATGAACACCTGTTTTATTTAATTGTACCTTAACGCCGTTACAACTTAATGCAAAACGGTCTTCGTTAAAATTAGAAACTTTTACTTGTAATCTTTCCAATGAAGAATCTACATATCTTGCAGTTCCTCCACCAGTCATTTCTTCACCTAAAACATTCCAAGGTTCTATACCTGCTCTTAATTCTAAATGAATATTATTAATGTCTACCATCCCATGTAATGGGAATCTAAATTCGAAAAATGGATCGAACCAATCTTCTTTAAATTCGTAACCCGCTTTATTTAATTGGTCTACAATATCTTTAACATCTTCTCTTACGTAATGTTCTATTAAAAATTTATCGTGCAATTCTGTTCCCCAACGGACTAAATTATGTTCGTAAGGTTTTTTCCAGAACCAAGCAACCAAAGTTCTAACCAATAACATTTGTACCAAACTCATTTTAGGGTGTGGTGGCATATCAAATCCACGTAATTCTAAAATACCTAATCTTCCTGTAGAAGAATCTGGAGAGTATAATTTATCGATACAAAACTCTGCTCTGTGCGTGTTTCCTGTTAAATCGGTTAATAAATGTCTAAACAATCTATCTGTTAACCAAAAAGGAACTTCGCCATCTTTCGGAATTTGATTAAACGCAATTTCTAACTCGTATAAATTATCTAATCGTGCTTCATCTACTCTTGGTGCCTGACTTGTTGGACCAACAAATGATCCAGAAAATAAATAGGTTAAACCTGGGTGATGTTGCCAAAAAGTTAATAAACTACGCAATAAACTTGGTTTACGTAATAAAGGACTATCTGCTGGAGTAGTACCTCCTAAAGTAACATGGTTTCCTCCACCAGTTCCGGTGTGTTTACCATCTAACATAAACTTTTCTGTACCTAATCTTGCTTTTTTAGCTTCATCATAAAAAGTAAATGTGTTTTTACACAAATCTTGCCAGTTGGTAACCGGATGTACATTTACCTCAATAACAGCAGGATCTGGTGTTATTTTAAGAGATTCTAATCTGTTGTCTTTTGGCGGTTCATAACCTTCCATAATAACAGGTACATTTAATTCTCTTGCGGTAAGTTCTATGGCAGCAATTAAATCTAAAAACATTTCTGCCGTTTCTAAAGGCGGTAAAAATAAATATAATTTACCTTCTCTAATTTCTGCACAAAGTGCAGTACGTACAAAATAGTTAGGCTGATTTAATTCTAAACCATAATCTAAAAATTCTTGATACCTTTTCTTTACAATATTTTTAAAACTAGGTAAGCGTTTCTTTTTAGAAAACAAATCTGGTTCATAAATAGGAAAAACCTCATGTTCTGGTTTTTCCATTAATGAATCTAAAGGCAATCTTAATCCCATAGGAGAATTCCCTGGAGTTAAAAAGATATGTTGTCTTCTAAAAGTCCAAGCACTTGTAAACCATTTATCTTCTGTTTTATTTAAAGGCAGTAAATGACCAACAGGTGTTGATGCGCCTTTTTCATAAATTTCATGTAATTTTTTACGTGCTAAAGAACCGTCTTTATCCTTTGCAGGATCTATATCTATCGGTAAATTTCCTTGTTCCCATAAATGATAAAATGGGTCTTCGTAACTAGGAAGAATATGTTCTGTAGAAACACGTAAATACTTAGAAAGTGTTTCTAAAAATAATTTATCAGAATTTTCTGGAACAATAGGATTATCAGCATAGCTGGATAAAAACTTTTTATTGTACCAAATAGGTCTACCATCTTTACGCCAACAAATTTCTATTTGCCATCTTGGTAAAGGTTCTCCAGGATACCATTTTCCTTGTGCATGATGTAAAACAGCTCCGTTACCAAATTTATCATATAAACCTTTGGTTAAATCGCCTGCTAGTTTTCTTTTATTTGGTCCATCTGCAGCAGTATTCCACTCCGGAGACTCTAAATCATCAATAGAAATAAAGGTAGGTTCGCCACCCATTGTTAAACGAACATCTCCTTTTTCGAGTTGTTTTTCTACTTTATTACCAAGTTTGTAAACAGCGTCCCATTGTTCTTCTGTATACGGTTTTGTAACTCTTGGAGATTCTAAAATTCTAGTTACTTTGTTTTCAAAAAAGAATTCAGTTTCACATTTATCTGTCATTCCAGAAACGGGTGCGGCACTTTCAAAAGAAGGTGTACAGGCTAACGGAATATGACCTTCACTTGCTAAAAGACCAGAAGTGGCATCGAAACCAATCCAACCAGCACCTGGTAAATAAACTTCTGCCCAAGCATGTAAGTCTGTAAAATCTTCTTCAGGTCCAGAAGGACCGTCTAATGATTTTTCGTCTGATTTTAATTGTACTAAATAACCAGAAACAAAACGTGCTCCAAAACCTAAGTGACGTAAAGTCTGTACAAATAACCAGGCATAATCTCTACAAGAACCGTTTTTCTGCCCCAAAGTTTCTTCACAACTTTGAACACCCGGGTCCATTCTAATATTATAATTTAAAAACTCATAAATTTTCTGATTGATGTCAATTAGAAAATAAATGGTTTTTCTTGGTGTGTAATCTAATGTTTTTATAAACTCTTCTAAAAGCTTCCCCTTATCTGTAATTTCTAAATAAGGTTGTAATTCTTTTTTTACAGTTTCTGTATATACAAAAGGATATTCTTCTGCATACTCTTCAATAAAGAAATCAAAAGGATTGATCGTTTTTAAATCGGCTATAATCTCAACATCAATAGACATTTCATCTGTTTTCTCAGGAAAAACCAAACGCGCTACATAATTTCCAAAAGGATCTTGTTGCCAGTTAAAGAATTGCTCTTCTGGCGTAATTTTAATAGAATAAGATTCTATAGGTGTTCTGGAGTGAGGTGCTGGTCTTAGCCTAAAAATATGAGGAGATAATGATACTTTTCTATCATATTTATAAGTTGTCTTGTGTGATATTACGATTTTTAATGCCATGTATACATTTATGTTATGAGTGCAAATTACTTAGTTAACCTTACTTAACCTTTCAAACTAAAGCGAAAAAAAACGCCGGCAAATTTAGGTATTTATTATTCTAAATACCTTGAAATTTACAATAAAAAAGAGATTCAAAAAAGCATTATAGCTTCATAATAAATCTATTTTTAAGATCGTTTTAAAATACTTTTATTTTTTATAAATTTAGTAATAAAACAACAGAATATCCTTATTAATACATATATATTATTGCTTTTTATTAGCGTTGTAATAATTTTTGCATAAATAAAATATTAAAATGATAATTTGTTAATTTAAGGACAGTATCTGCCTACTTTCTTAAAAGATATAATTTAAAATTAGAAAATAAACAAAAACACTATTTTTTTCAATTCCTTAATTTAACTTAAAATAAGTTGTAATAATCTATGAATATGACAACTATCATATTATAAAATATAGATGTATGCTAAATTTGATGAAATTAAAACATCAAAATTATGAATATTTCACATATAGAGCATTTAGGTATTGCTGTTAATAATTTAGAGGAATCCATAAAATATTACGAAGAAGTTTTAGGTTTAAAATGTTATTCTATAGAAGAGGTTGTCGATCAGAAAGTGAAGACAGCCTTTTTTTTGGTAGGTAGCACAAAAATAGAACTACTAGAAAGCACGTCTCCAGACGGTCCAATTGGTAAATTTATAGAGAAAAAAGGACCAGGTATTCATCATATAGCCTTTGCGGTACCAAATGCAACAGAAGCATTAAAAACTGCAGAACAACGTGGCGTTAAACTTATTGATAAAGTCTCAAGAAAAGGAGCAGAAGGACTAAACATTGGCTTTCTTCATCCAAAATCTACCTTGGGCGTACTTACAGAACTTTGTTCTAAAGAATAATTTTAAAAGAAAATACTTATATAAAAATGGCAAATCAAGATAAAATTAACGAACTCATTGAAAAAAGAGCGGAAGCTAAAATGGGTGGTGGAGAAAAACGTATAGATTCTCAGCATGCTAAAGGTAAATTAACTGCACGTGAACGTATAGATATTCTTTTAGACGATGATAGTTTTGAAGAGTTTGATATGTTTGTAACACACAGAACAAAATCTTTTGGATTGGATAAACAAATTTATCTTTCTGATGGTGTTGTTACCGGACATGGTACAATAGACGGAAGAATTGTATATGTATTTGCACAAGATTTTACGGTATTCGGTGGTTCTTTATCTGAAACTTATGCTTTAAAAATATGCAAGGTAATGGATATGGCAATGAAAATTGGTGTGCCAGTAATTGGTTTAAATGATTCTGGTGGAGCGCGTATTCAAGAAGGAGTTAGATCTTTAGCGGGTTATGCAGAGATTTTTCAAAGAAATATTATGGCTTCTGGGGTAATTCCTCAAATTTCTTCAATTTTAGGTCCTTGTGCTGGTGGTGCTGTGTATTCACCGGCATTAACAGACTTTACAATTATGACCGAAAATACAAGTTATATGTTTGTTACAGGCCCTAAAGTGGTAAAAACCGTTACTGGAGAGGTTGTAACGGCAGAAGAATTAGGTGGCGCTAAAATTCATTCTACTAGATCTGGCGTTTCTCATTTTTTAGCTGCAAATGATGAAGAAAATTTATTATTAGTGCGTAAGTTATTAAGTTACTTGCCTTCAAATAATTTAGAAGAAGCACCTATTTTACCTTGTAACGATCCTATTGATCGTTTAGAAGATGCTTTAAATGAGATTATTCCAGAAAACCCAAATCAACCTTATGATATTGTAGATGTAATTTCAATCCTTACAGATAATGGAGAATTTACGGAAGTGCACAGAAATTATGCTAGAAATATCTGTGTCGGTTTTGCTAGATTTAATGGTCGTCCGGTTGGGATTGTTGCCAATCAACCTAAATATTATGCAGGTGTTTTAGACATTGATGCTTCAAGAAAAGCAGCACGATTTGTTCGTTTTTGCGATGCTTTTAATATTCCTATTGTAACCTTAGTTGATGTACCAGGTTTCTTACCAGGAACAGGTCAAGAATACGGCGGAATTATTTTACACGGGGCAAAATTACTATTCGCTTATGGAGAAGCAACTGTACCTAAAGTAACAATTACTTTACGTAAATCTTATGGTGGAGCGCATGATGTAATGAGTTGTAAGCAATTACGAGGTGATGTAAATTATGCGTGGCCAACCGCAGAAATTGCTGTAATGGGAGCCAAGGGAGCTGTAGAAGTTTTAGAAGGATCTAATATTCGAAAAATAGAAGATGCAGATGAAAAACAAGAGTACATTCAGAAAAAAGAGGATGAGTACACTGCCAAGTTTGCAAATCCATACATGGCAGCAAAATACGGATTTATAGACGATGTTATAGAGCCAAGAAACACGCGTTTCAGAATTATTAGAGCATTAGAATTACTTCAAAATAAAAAAGATGTAAATCCTCCAAAAAAACACTCAAACATTCCATTATAATGACAAACATATTTTTAAATACCAGCAATATCAATGAAGGCTACGTTATTTTATTTACAGGGTTATTCATTGTTTTTAGTGCGTTAGTAGTACTAGCACTTTTCTTTAACTATGGATTGCCTGTAATGCTTTATGTGTACAAAATAATTACCAAAGGAAAGGATAAGAAAATCAGTGAAATAAAAGTAAAAGGAGATCATAATTTTACTGGTGAAATTTCTGCGGTTATTGGTGCTGCAGTACATATGTATACAAGTGAACAACACGACCATGAAAGCGCAATTTTAACCATAAAACAAGTTAAAAAAACGTATTCACCATGGAGTTCTAAAATTTACGGAATTCAAAATAGATTATAACAAATGAAAAGCTATAAATTTAAAGTAAACGAAAACGGCTATACCGTTACTATAAAATCTCATGAAGATAATATTATTAACTTAGAAGTTAATGGTACGTCTTATGAAGTAAAAATGCAAGAAGAGGTGAAGAAAACAAAAACACCTACATTAATTAGATCTGCATCTAAACAACCTTCTGCACCATTACAAGTAAATCCAAAATCTGCAAAAACAAGAATTGTTGCACCTATACCAGGAGTTGTACTATCTATTGATGTAAAAGTTGGCGATACACTAAAAGTAGGGGATAGAATGCTTGTTTTAGAAGCTATGAAAATGGAAAATAGTATTGTCTGTGAAAAGGCAGGTACTATTACCGCCATAAAGATTAGTGTAGGGCAACAAGTACTGCATGATGAATTAATGATAGAACTAGAATAAACACGAAATATGAAAAAAGTAATTTTAATATTCTGCGTTTTATCTTTATTGATCTTTATTAGACCAGTTTTAGGATTAAGCTCAGATGCTAACCCAGACTCCATAGACAGCGCTACGGTTACTACAACGCAAGTTGATAAAGCACCACAAGAAGTGAGTGTTTTTGAAGGAGCATTTAAAGGAATAAAAACATTTTATAGTTATACCGGGTTTGCAAATTCAACCTCTGGAAACTTAATAATGATTGTAATAGGAATTACATTTATCTACTTAGGTATTAAATTCGATTATGAACCTCTACTACTAATTCCTATTGGTACCGGTGTTATTTTAGGAAATATCCCTTTTGTGGCCGGAAACCAAACAGGTATTTATGAAACCGGATCTGTATTAAACTATCTCTATTTTGGAGTAGTAAAAGGAATTTATCCGCCGCTAATTTTCTTAGGGATAGGAGCAATGACAGACTTTTCCTCTTTAATTGCAAACCCAAAATTAATGCTTTTAGGAGCAGCTGCACAAATTGGTGTATTTGCAACCTTTATGGGAGCTTTATATTTAGGTTTTAACCTTCCAGAAGCAGGTGCAATTGGTATTATTGGTGGAGCAGATGGTCCTACAGCAATTTTCCTTTCATCAAAATTAGCTAATGGTATTAATATATTGCCAGATGGTACCACGGTAAAAAATCTTATTGGCCCTATTGCTATTGCAGCCTATTCTTATATGGCTTTGGTTCCTGTAATTCAACCTCCTTTAATGAGAATGTTAATCTCTAAAGAGGATAGAAAAATTAAAATGAAACCACCAAGAGCTGTTACTCAAAAAGAAAAAATGATTTTTCCTGTAGTAGCTTTAATTTTAACAACGTTTATTTCTCCGAGTGCATTACCATTATTAGGGATGTTATTCTTTGGTAATTTATTAAAAGAATCTGGTAAAACAGAAAGATTAGCAGATACAGCAAGAACGAAGTTAATTGATATTGTAACTATTTTATTAGGTGTTACTGTTGGTGCCTCTACACAAGCAGATATCTTTATTACAAAAGATTCATTATTAATTTTTGGTTTAGGAGCCGTATCATTTGTAATTGCTACTTGTGGAGGTTTACTGTTTGCTAAATTTATGAATAGATTTTTAAAAGAAGGTAATAAAATAAACCCTTTAATTGGTGCAGCAGGAGTTTCAGCGGTTCCAGATAGTGCTCGTGTAGTGCATATTGAAGGCTTAAAATCTGACCCAAGTAATTACTTATTAATGCATGCTATGGCGCCAAATGTTGCTGGTGTAATAGGTTCTGCAATTGCTGCAGGTATTATTTTAAGTTTCTTAGGATAAATGATGAAATAGAAGGTTCATTTTAGTATGTAAATGGACAAACAACAATTTTTAAAATTTGATAATATGAAAATACCAAATAAAATGACAGCTGCACAAGCTGTTCAGTTAATCAAATCTAACGATAGAGTTTTAATCCAAGGAGGATCGGCTACACCACAGGCTTTAATAAATGCCATGGTAGCTAGAGCTCCCGAATTAAGAAATGTTGAGCTTGTTCATTTACATACCGAAGGAGCTTGTGGTTACACAGCTCCAGAATTAAGAGAAAGTTTTCATACCAATGCTTTTTTTATTGGAGGAAACATTCGTAAAATGGTTGGAGATACCGTAGATTATATTCCTGTTTTTTTAAGTGAAATACCAAGTTTATTCCGTGAAGGGTATATGAATCTAGATGTGGTAATGGTAAATGTATCACCTCCAGATAAACATGGTTTTTGTTCTTTAGGAGTTTCGGTAGATATTGTTATTGCTGGTATTGAGCAAGGTAAAAAAGTTATTGCTCAAATTAATCCTCGCATGCCAAGAACTTTTGGTGATGCACAAATACATTTGAAACATTTTGATGCGTGTGTTGAAATTTCTGAAGAAATACATGAAATGAAATTTGTAGAACCGTGTGATATTGAAAAATCTATAGGTAGAAATATTGCCGAAATTATAGATGATGGTGCCACACTTCAAATGGGGATTGGAGGAATTCCTAACGCTGTTCTAACATTTTTACATAACCATAAAAATTTAGGTATACATACAGAAATGTTTTCTGAAGGAATTGTCGATTTAGTTGAAAAAGGAATTGTAAATGGATCTAAAAAGAAAACGAATCCGTATAAAATTGTATCAGGTTTTGCAATGGGAACGCGTCGTTTATATGATTTTATGGATGATAATCCAGAAATAGAAATGAATGACATTGCCTATGTAAATGATACGTCTATAATTCGTAAAAATCCAAAAGTAACAGCAATAAATTCTGCCATTGAGGTAGATTTAACAGGTCAAATTTGTGCAGATTCTATCGGTCAAAGAATGTTTTCTGGTGTTGGTGGTCAAATGGATTTTATGCGAGGAGCGGCATTATCAAAAGGAGGAAAACCAATTTGTGCAATTACTTCAACTACAAATAAGGGAATTTCTAAAATTACACCAATGTTAAAAGTTGGAGCAGGTGTGGTAACAACCCGTGCACATGCAAGGTTTGTAGCTACAGAATATGGTATTGCAGAACTATTTGGTAAAAATTTAAAACAACGAGCACAAGCTCTAAGAGATATTGCGCACCCAGATCACAGAGAAGAATTAGACAAAGCTATTTTTGAAAGATTTGGAAGTAGTATTAGGGTTAAATAAATATATGGAAAATTCAGTTCTTTAAAGTCTATTTTTAAGGAACTGTAGTTTTTAAATAATTAATAAAATTGACACATAATGAGCGATAAAAAGAAAGCACTATTTTCAGATTTTTCTTCAGTTTCTACTGAACAGTGGATGGAAAGAGTGACCGCAGATTTAAAAGGTGCTGATTTTGATAAAAAACTAGTATGGAAAAACCTTACTGGTATCAATTTTCAGCCTTGTTATACTATTGAAAATTCAATTACACAGCTAAAAAATACAGGAGAGAATTCACAGTCGTTGGTAAACTATAGAAGTGTATCTGCTTGTTGTGGGAAATCTGGAAATGATTTAGCTATAAAAGCAATTGAAGAGGGTATAAACGGAATCATTTTTAAAATGGTAACAAATGTATCTGTTAAAGAGCTTTTAAACGGAATAGATTTAAATGAGATTTCTGTATCCTTTAAATTATTTAATAATGCAATCCCTTTTACAAAGGAGTTAGTTGCATTTGCTAAAGGTAAAAACTTAAAAGGTTATATAGATACAGACCTAATTTCTAGTTATGTAACAACTGGTGTTTTTAATGAAAACCTTGTTGATATTACTGCAGAATTAGTGAAATTAACGAGTGGTTTTCCAAATTTTAAAGCAATTTCTATTTCTGGAACGGAGTATTTAGATTCTGGATCAAATCAAGTTCAAGAAATAGCGTATACATTAAGTTCTCTAGTTTTCTTAACAGAAAAACTGAAAGAAAAAGAGATTGCAGTTCAAGATGTTTTTAATACTCTAAACTTCAATTTAGCCATTGGTTTAGAGTATTTTGTAGAGATCGGTAAATTTAGAGCGTTTAATAATTTATTAGCTGAGGTTGCTGCTAAATATCAAATTACAGATTTTTCGAACACAATTACTGCTAAAACATCTATTTGGAGTAAATCTGTAACAGATGCAGAAACAAATTTATTACGTTGTACTACAGAAGCAATGGCTGCAATATTAGGTAATGTAGATGGTGTTTTAATTGATGCGTATGATAAGGAGTTTAAAAGTGCTTCCGATTTTTCAAGTAGAATAGCTGGTAATATTACCACTATTTTAAGAGAAGAATCTTACTTTGGTAAAGTTTCAAACCCTGTAGATGGTTCTTATTATATTGAAGAAGTAAGCTCTAAGATAGCCGAAAAAGCATTAGAATTATTTAAAGCGATTGAAGCAGATGGTGGTTTTTATACCAATTTTGAAAACGAAACCATTCAACAGCAAATTGCTGAAATCCGACTTCAAAAATTAAAACTAATTAGTCAGCGTAGAACTCCAATGGTGGGTATAAACAAATACCCAAACTTAATGGAAAAAGTTCCTGTAAATATTCTTTCTTCAGGAATTACAGATAATTCTAAAGTGTTAACTCCAAGAAGAGCATCCTTAGAAATTGAAGCCATGCGCAGAGTTACAGAAGAATTAGTAGCAGAAACTAATGTGCGTCCAATTGTACAATTAGCCAGTTATGGAAACTTAACGATGCGTAAAGCAAGAGCTGCCTTTGCGTACGATTTTATTGGCGTAAGTGGTTTTTATGTACATCAAGAAGAAAGTTTCGCTGATGCTGTCGTTGCTGCTAAAGAAAGCGCAAAATCAGCTGCACATGTAGTTGTTATTTGTAGTTCAGATGAAGATTATAATGCAACTGCTGTCGATTTTGTAAAAACATTTAGAGCAATTGATACAGACAAAGTCTTACTATTAGCTGGTGCTCCAAAAAACATGGATGAATTAACAGCTGCGGGTTTAGATGGTGTTGTAAATATGAGAACAGATGTTCTTGTTGTGCTTTCTAATATTCAGAAAAAAGTTCAAAAAACCTTTAAATCTTTAGAAGTATGAAATCGTTTTTACGATTACATGTGACGATTGAAAAACAATAAAAAAGAAACACATGAAACCAGATTTTTCAGATATAAAAATAAATTCAGCTGTTAAGCAAACAGCTGCAAATGCAGAGAATCAAGATGTTTGGAATACTCCTGAAGGAATCCCTGTAAAAAAACAATTTACAAAAGAAGATATTAGCAAAGCAGAACATTTAGGTTTTGCTGCTGGTGTACCACCTTTTTTAAGAGGTCCTTATAGCGCCATGTATGCCATGCGTCCTTGGACGATTCGTCAATACGCAGGTTTTTCTACTGCGGAAGAGTCAAACGCTTTTTACAGAAGAAATTTAGCAGCAGGTCAAAAAGGACTTTCCGTTGCTTTTGATTTAGCGACACACCGTGGTTACGATTCCGATCATCCACGTGTAACGGGAGATGTTGGTAAAGCTGGTGTTGCCATAGATTCTATTTTAGATATGGAAATTTTATTCGACCAAATTCCGTTAGATAAAATGTCTGTTTCTATGACCATGAATGGAGCCGTTTTACCAATTATGGCTTTTTACATTGCAGCCGCAAAAAAACAAGGTGTTTCTTTAGATCAGCTTGCTGGTACGATTCAGAATGATATTTTAAAAGAATTTATGGTGCGTAACACGTATATTTATCCACCTGCACCTTCTATGAAAATTATAGGTGATATTTTTGATTACACCACTAAAAATATGCCGAAATTTAACTCAATTTCTATTAGTGGTTACCACATGCAAGAAGCAGGTGCAACAGCAGATATTGAATTAGCATATACCTTAGCAGACGGAATGGAATACATTAGAACCGGATTAAAATCTGGTTTAAAAATAGATGAATTTGCGCCACGTTTATCATTCTTTTGGGCAGTTGGTATGAATCATTTTATGGAAATTGCCAAGATGCGTGCAGCTCGTATGCTTTGGGCAAAAATTATAAAAACGTTCAACCCCACAAATCCAAAATCGATGGCGTTGCGTACACATAGTCAGACTTCTGGTTGGAGTTTAAGTGAGCAAGATCCTTTTAATAATGTAGCCAGAACTTGTATTGAGGCAATGGCCGCTACTTTAGGCGGAACGCAATCTTTACATACCAATGCATTGGATGAAGCCATTGCTTTACCTACAGATTTCTCTGCAAGAATTGCACGTAACACTCAGATATTTATTCAAGATGAAACTCAAATGACTAAGTCAGTTGATCCTTGGGCGGGTTCTTATTACGTGGAATATTTAACGCAAGAAATTGCGAAGAAAGCTTGGAAATTAATTGAAGAGGTAGAAGAACTAGGCGGAATGGCAAAAGCTATTGAAACCGGAGTTCCAAAATTACGTATAGAGGAAGCTTCGGCACGTAAGCAAGCGCGTTTAGATTCTGCTCAAGATATTTTGGTAGGTGTTAATAAATTTAAAACGACTGAAAAATCTAATATTGAAATTTTAGATATAGACAATACTGTCGTTAGAGATTCTCAAATAGCCCGTTTAAATAAAATGAAAGCCGAACGTAATTCTAATTTGGTTGCGGCTAATTTAAAAGCTTTAGAAGATTGTGCAGGAAATGGTAAAGGTAATTTATTAGCTTTGGCTGTGGAAGCTGCAGAAAATTTTGCTACATTAGGTGAAATATCAGATGCTTTAGAAGTTCATTTTGGAAGACATAAAGCAGATACTAAATTAATAAGCGGAGTGTACGGAAAAGAAGTAAAAAACGATGATACATTTGCAAGAGCGCAAAGGTTAACCGATAAATTTGCAGAAATAGAAGGTCGTAGACCAAGAGTTATGATTGCAAAAATGGGGCAAGATGGGCATGATAGAGGTGCAAAAGTTGTTGCTTCTAGTTTTGCCGATTTAGGTTTTGATGTAGATATGGGATCGTTATTCCAAACGCCAGAAGAAGTTGCTAAACAAGCAGTTGAAAACGATGTGCATTTTGTTGGAGCCTCTAGTTTAGCGGCTGGACACAAAACTTTAATTCCACAATTAATTACTGAATTAGAAAAATTAGGAAGACCAGATATTATGGTTTTTGCTGGAGGTGTAATTCCTGCACAAGATTATGATTATTTATTAGAAAGAAAAGTAGTAGCCATTTTTGGTCCTGGTACTGTAATTTCTGAATCTGCGATTACCATTATGGAAAAATATTTAGAGCAAGAATAAGTTTTAAATTATTAATATTTAAAAGCCCAAACATTTATTTGTTTGGGCTTTTTTGTTTTTTATAATATTAAGAAAAAAAAATGAAGTGAAGCATTCTTATCACTTCGATGTGAGGGGAAGTCACATAATAAGAAAACACTTATTTTGTATTTTCTTATCGTAAATCTTAATTTATTTAAGGATTTTTTTTAACTTAATTTAGGCTTCAGTAAAATTTTAGTGGAAATCATAATGTTAATTTAAAAAGGAAAGATCTTTCATGTTTTTATACATAAGTTCAGAATACTTTTTTCAAACTTATACCAAATGAATTTTAAAATGATTGATGATAAATTTAAGTTATTTTT
>NZ_WTLD01000014.1:0-99072 GCF_011379025.1 Polaribacter sp. 11A2H | reverse complement strand
TTATTTATTGGTTAAAACTTTGTAGAAATGCTAGAATCGAACTAACTGACTTTTTTAATAGTCATTCCAAATTTTCTCTGATCGTTTTTGCTGTAATTCTTAGCGGCTGCAAACATACAAACTATTTCTAATCTGACAATAAAAAATTAAACTTTTTTTTTATTTTATTTTTTTGCTATAAAACTAAAAAAAACTGAACGTTTTTGCCGAAAATTTCGGACTGCAAACATACAACTCTTTTTAATTACAAACCTAAGGAAATTGTTATTTTATTTTTAATAAAATCTTGACATTTTATTTAGATAAACTACTAATCCTCAACTTACTTACAACTCCTCAATGAACGTTGCTAACTGTGTGATATTACCGTTAGCGGGTGCAAACTTACAACTCATTTTTAACCTGACAACTATTTTTTTACCTTTATTTTAATTTAATTTTACAATGAGTTTTAAGAGGCTTGTTTTAAGTGGTTTATGAGGGGAGTTTTTTTGAGTGAATTTGGAAGGTTTGTGGTGTTGCGTACTCGTATGTTTCTTTTTAACACATAGAAACATAGAAAACATAGGTTGGGGTTTTCTTTGGATTCATAAAGTTGAATAAGGAGTATTGGATTGGATGTTATAGTATATAGATTATAAAAACATATACTATTAAACCATAAACACCTTATTTTTAAACAACTAGAACTTACAGTCCTCACAGGTTTTTAAAACCTGTGAGGACTTGGTTATAGAATAGTCATTAACTGTTATGAACCCAAAAAATGATTTATGGTGTTTTTAACTTGAATAGAAAGAAGAAGTCTAAAAATAGAACTTCAATCTGCAAATTAGCTGTGTTAGGGATAGAAACGGCATCCTTTTTGCTTTTCGCAAAAAGATATAGTGGAAAGCCCGACCTTTTTTTTACAGTAGCTTATTTAAATTGATATTAAGAATTAAATAAAAAACGACACCTTTATATATTAGACTAAAAAAAGGGAACACCCAAAAAGAAATATTCGCTTTTCTAAATATATAATCTATAGGAGTTATATGGAAAAAGGAGGTTTGTTGATTTCGATTATAACAAAATCATAATTGCAATGAAGGTAAATACAATTATTTGTCCCCATTTTAAGTACACTCCCACTTTAGCATTTTCTTTTAAATAGCTAGAAATACTACCTGCTAAAATTGCAATTATTGTAAATACTAAAAAAGAGACGGCAATAAAAAGTGCTCCTAATGTATAAAACTGAATAACATTGGAAATTGTTTTAGAAAACAAAAACTGAGGAAAAAATGCTAAAAAGAATAAAGCAACTTTAGGGTTTAATACATTCATTATAAATCCCTTTTTGAATAGCTGAAATGTAGACTCTTTTTGAATATTGCTATTGGAAAGAACTATTTTAGCATCACTTTTATATACTTTATACGCTAAAAAGAGCAGATAACTGGCTCCTAATAATTTAATGATAAAAAAAAGACTGTCATTTTCTTTGATGATTGCAGAAACGCCAAAAGCGACGAGTGTAGTATGTACTAAACAACCAGACATTAGTCCTAAAACGGTTGAAATTCCGTATTTTGTGCCATTCACAATACTTTGTGTTAGTACAAAAATATTATCTGGTCCTGGAGAAATTGCTAAAATAGCCGTTGCAAAGACGAAAGAGAATAAAGTTTCTATCATAGAATGCTGATTTTTCTAAATGTTTTTTTTAACGAAAGTAAGTCCTCTATTATATGATAAGACTTCTATTTTAAAGTTGTTTTAGAATTGCCTTATTAATTCGCTTTACCAAACTTGGTCCTTCGTAAATAAAACCGGTATAAACTTGCACTAAATCTGCGCCAGCATTTAGTTTTTCTAACGCATCTTTTTCTGAGTGAATACCTCCTACCCCGATTATTGGAAAAGCTTTTTTAGAGGTGTCTGCTAAATATTTAATTACAGCTGTACTTTGGTTTTTAACTGGCTGACCACTAACACCACCATTTCCTATTTCTGCTAAACTTTCTTTTGATGCTTTTAGATTTGCTCTATTTGTTGAAGTATTGGAAGCAATTACACCATCAATTTTTGTTTCATGCACTAATTCAATAATTTCATCTAACTGAATATTATTTAAATCGGGTGCTATTTTTAATAAGATTGGTTTTTGTCTTTTTTCTTTATTATTAAGATTCTGACAAGCAGAAATTAATTCTAATAAATAGTCTTTGTCATTTAGTTTTGCATGGCTACCTACATTTGGGCAGCTTACGTTTAGTACAAAATAATCTACATACGGATGCAGTGCTTTAAAAACCTCGCAATAATCTTCTGTATAATTTTCTGGAGAGGTTGCCGTATTTTTACCAATGTTACCACCAATAATAACTTGCCCCCTATTTTTCTTTAGGTTTTTAATGGCAGCTTCCATTCCGTCATTATTAAAACCCATTCTATTTATAATTCCTTGATCGTCTTTTAATCTAAACAACCTTTTTTTAGGATTACCAACTTGTCCTTTTGGAGTTACGGTTCCTATTTCTATAAAACCAAAACCAAAATTTGCTAATTCATTATACAAAACAGCATTTTTATCGAAACCTGCCGCCAAACCAACCGAGTTTTTAAAGGTAATACCAAATAAGGTTTTTTCTAATCGTTTGTCATCAACTACATATAAACTTCTAAATATTGAAGTAACAAAAGGAATTTTACAAAGGTTTTTGACTAAAGAAAAAGTGAAGTAATGAATTTTTTCTGGGTCGAATAAAAAGAATATTGGTCTTACAATAGATTTGTACATGCTTTACTAGAATTATTTTAAGTAGCTTATTTCTAGTTTTCAAAATTACAAATTTTATAATGATAAAACTCGAAAACCTATTTCAAATAAAAAATCTAAAAACATTAACCTGTTTTAAAAAAAATATTTAAAAAAAAATAATCTTTTTTTTTATTGATAACATGCTTAAAAAGAGATAGAAATAAAAAATAATTTCTTCATTATTTCTCTTTTTTAAGAAAAACAAAATTCATCTTGTAATTTACAGAATTAGCACTCGACAAAGGAACCTAACTATTAAAAAACAAAAAATGAAAACAAGTAAAATAGTATTAGGTTTGGTTTTTGGACTAGCTCTTACATCACAAACTAATGCACAAGGATTGTTAGATGGTTTTACTCCCAAAAAAGGAAATTTATCTGTAACAGCTTCTTACACCTCTAGTAATTATGAAAAATTTTATGCTGGAAAAACTAAAATGGATGCAGTACCTGATCATAATAAAATTGACCAAAACATCTATAGCATCTATGCAAAATATGGAATTACAAATAAATTATCTGTTGTTTTAAATGCACCTTATATTTCTGCAGAAGGAAACGGAGATGTAGCGCCTAACATAAATTCTAAACAAGATGGTTTTCAAGATATTTCTATTGGATTGAAATACAATGCGTATACTTTTGATTTTGAAAAATTAAATTTAGATGTAATAACGGGTTTAAGTGTTGATATTCCTACAGGTTATGAAGCAAACGGAATTTTATCTCTTGGTAACAATACCTTTTCTACAAACTTAACTGCGGGTTTACATTTACAAAGCAATGATGGTCTTTTTGTAACTTTTTTAAATTCTTACCAATTTAAAGGAGATGCAGATAATACTAGTGGTGGTGCGGACTTTGATGTACCAAATGCTTATTATGCAACTACTAAAATAGGATATGCTAGTTCTGCAATTTATGTAGAAGGTTGGGTAGATTATTTAGCTTCAACTGATGGTGTAGATATTGGTGGAACTGGTTTTGCTGGTCCTAATGGTCCTAACTTTCCAGAAACTAAAGTAGAATATACAAGATTAGGTGCTACTGTTTATAAAAATATTATTCCAGAATTAGGAGCAAGTGTAGGTTTTGGTACTGTAGTTGATGGTCGTAATATTGGTAAGTCTACCAACTTCTCTGTTGGATTAACTTACAACCTTAACATATAAGTTTCTTTTAATACCATTAAAAAAGCTCGTAAGAAATTACGAGCTTTTTTATTTTAAACTATTGAAGTTCTTTTTTTACTGATAAATCAAGTACTTACTTCGAACTTCTTTAAATGCTTCCAAATCTTTCTCCCAAGTTTTTCTAATTTCAGTTTCAGGTATCCCTTTTTCTATTTGTTGTTTCAGCTTTTTTGTACCTGCTAATTTGGTAAAGAAATTATTAAAAAACTCTTTAGATGTATTCTGATGGTATGCTTTTATTAAAAATGATAAATCTATTTTATTAAGATTTTCTACTTCTTGTAAATTTTCTCCATAACACAATTCATTTTTAAACTTCGGATATTTAGCACCTTCATTAGCTTGTGGAGTAAAAGTAAATTCACTTTTTGCTAAAAACGGAGAACCATAAATTTGGAACTGCATTTCGGTTCCGCGTCCTGCAGACACATTGGTCCCTTCAAAAAAACACAAACTTGGGTACAAGTTTATACTTTTATCATTTGGTAAATTGGGTGATGGTTTTATAGGTAAACTATATTCCGTTTGATGTGTATAGTTTTCTAAAGGAATTACTGTTAAATCACACTTAATTCCGTTTTTAAGCCATTTTTCACCATTAATCATTTTACCGTATTCTCCAATTGTCATTCCGTAAACCACCGGCACTTTGTGCATACCAACAAAAGAACTATGTGCTTCTTCTAAAACGGGTCCGTCTATATAATGTCCGTTGGGGTTTGGTCTGTCTAATACAATTACTTCAACTCCAGCTTCTGCACACGCTTCCATTACATAATGTAAAGAAGAAATATAGGTGTAAAAACGAGCACCAACATCTTGAATATCAAAAACTACAATATCAATTCCTGCTAAATGCGCTTTAGACGGTTTTTTATTTTTACCGTAAAGCGATACAATTGGCAGACCTGTTTTGGTATCAAAACCATCTTTTATAACCTCTCCAGCATCTGCTTTCCCTCTAAAACCATGTTCTGGCGCAAATACCTTTTTTACGTTTACACCATTAAAGTTGTGTAAATAATCTACCAAATGATGGGTAACTTTTTTAGCCCCCATAACATTAGCCGCTACTTCTGCCCTTTCTAAAACAGACAACACAGATGTTTGGTTAGCAACAATTGCTAAATTTTTTCCTTTTAATAATTTTAAATATAAATCAACTCTTTCTGCTCCTACTTTTAAAACTCCTTGCTTTTCTACCTTTTGAACTGTTATGGTAGGACTTTTTTTAGTTGTATTTTGCGCACAAGAAATGAGCTGAAAATTCAGCAGTAGAAATAAGAATAAATATGTACTTTTGAAAGGTTTAAAATCTATCATCAATTTGAATTACGAGTTATTTATTGCAAAACGCATTATTGCCGGTAAAAAGTATAAAAATAGCATTTCATCTCCAATAATAAAAATTGCAATTACAGCAATTGCATTGGGTATTATAATTATGCTAATTGCTGTGGCAACTGGCGCTGGCTTGCAATATAAAATTCGCGATAAAATGGCTGGTTTTAAAGGTCATGTTCAAATTATTAATTATGATGCTAATAATTCTGATGTTTCAACGGTTCCTATTGATAAAAACCAAGATTTTTATCCGAAGTTTAAAAATGTAGACGGAATTAAAAACATTCAGATTTTTGCTAATAAAGCTGGGATTTTAAGAACAGAAACAGAATTTGAAGGCATTATTTTTAAAGGTGTTTCTACAGATTACGATTGGACTTTTTTTAACGAATATTTAGTTGAAGGTAGAACCCCAAATTTTAATCAAGATAGAACGAAAGAGGTTTTATTGTCTCAAACAATAATGAATCGTTTACAGTTGAAATTAAACGATATTGTTTTAGCTACTTTTATAAAAACCTCCACAAGTAAGCTACCATCAAACAGAAAATATACTATTGTTGGTATTTACAATTCTGGTTTTGCAGAATTTGATAAATCTATGATGATTGGTGATCTTAGAGAAGTTCAAAACCTTAACAAATGGACAGAAAATGAAATTGGTGGTTTTGAAGTAATTTTAGATAGCTTTGATAAAATTGAAGAAAAAGGAAATATAATTTACAAAGAAATTCCCGAAACTTTAAATAGCAAGACTATTTTAGAAAGTTATCCAACGGTCTTTGAATGGATTCAACTTTTTGACAATAATGTTTGGTTTATTATTGCCATTATGATTTTAGTTGCCGGTATAAATATGATTACCGCCCTACTCGTTTTAATTTTAGAACGCGTACAAATGATTGGTATTTTAAAAGCCTTAGGAAGCACTAATACAAGCATTAGAAAAATATTTTTATACAATGCTTCTTACCTTATTTTAAAAGGTCTTTTCTGGGGAAATATCATTGGGTTATCTATCCTTTTTGTACAATACTACTTTGAAGTTATTACATTAAACCCAGAAAACTATTATGTGAACACAATGCCTGTTTATATTTCTTTTAAAGCTATTTTACTGCTAAATATAGGTACATTAATTATGTCTTTTTTAATGCTGATTATTCCATCATATATAATTACTAAAATTCAGCCTTCTAAATCTATAAAGTTTGCTTAAACCTCTTTTTTAAAACAATATTCTTTATTTAACTTGTTTATTAAAATTACACAACGTTTTAGTTAAATGAAAATTATTGCACTTTATTTAAAATTTAAATAAGACAAACAGAAAAACAATAATACTTATAAATAGGTATTATTGTTTTTCTGTTTTATAAAAGGTTTCTAAAACAAAAGTAGCGCTTTTAATATCTGTAAATCATTCCGTTATATTTATTTCTAAAGTAGAAAGCAACATCTCTTTCATTAGATGTTTAATTTGTTGCACTTAAATTTATTTACAAAAGCTATCTTTAGATCTAATTTGTAAGGCTTCCCCCTACTTTCAAGTTAAAAAGTTAATTACATTTATAATTAAATAATAACATTACAAAAATAGATTTATCTAACCACCTATTATTTAGATAAAAATCTAACTTGAAATAATTAGGTTAAAAACCTAATATTACGATAACTATTAAATTATTAGTTTATGAAAAACCTCTTGGTTTTAATATTTTTTTTGTCTCCCATAATTAACTATGCACAAAAACCTTATAAAGAATTTCAGTTTGTAAATATTAAGGAAGGCATACCTAAAGTGGGCGTCTCATCTATTGTGCAAGACAGCCAAGACTTTATTTGGATTGGTACTACTGGAACCGGTTTATATAAATTTGATGGTATAAACTATACTCCTTATAAATTTGATTTTGAAAACACGCATTCTTTAAGCAATAATTTAGTTCAATGCCTTTTTTTAGACAGTAAAAATAGACTGTGGTGTGGAACCGAAAATGGATTAAATTTATATAATAGAGACTTAGACCATTTTAAAAAGATACAATTAAATAGTGACCTTAATTATAAAGAAAATGTATTAGCAATAGAAGAGGATTCTAACGGAAACTTGTTGATAGGAACCGATAATAAAGGTCTTTTTAAGTTAAACATGGATACATTTAAAATAGATAGAATTATAAATAAAAATCAATCAGATCTCTCTATTAATAGTATAAAACACACCAAGCAAGGTAAAACATTTGTAGGTACAACTCTTGGTTTAAAAGAAGCAGATCTTATAAACAACAAACTAATTGACACTAGAGTTTTTACAAATAATGAAAAAGATATAGTCAACTCAATATCTGACTTATATATTGATGCTAAAGATAATTTATGGATTGGTTTTGAAAGAGAAGACGGTGTCTACAAATGTGGTTTAACTAATGATAGGAACAATAATATTATAAGCTTAGAGAAGTTTGAATTTACTTCAAAAAAAATCATGAAAATAATTCAATTATCAGACAATACAATGATGATTGGAACAGAGAATGATGGTCTTTTTCACTTAGAAGAGAATGGCGATATTATTAAAAATTATGTTTCAAATAAAACAGAAGAAAACAGTATTTTACATAATTCTATTTGGGAACTTTTTATAGATAAAAATGATAGAATTTGGATGGGATACTTTAACAGTGGTGTTGCCGTTAGCGATAAACTCTATGATAAATTTAAAGATATAAAAAGCTTACCTAATAAAAATAATTCGTTAACAATCCCCTCCGTTTCAAGTGTTGTAAAAGACAAAACTGGTAATTTATGGATTTCTACAGATGGCGGCGGTATAGATGTTTACAACCCTAAAAACGCTAAAATAACTCATATCAATAAAAAAAATAACACTGTTTATTCGGGGCTTAATTCTAATTACATTGTGAGTTTGTTTTTAGATTCTAAAAATAATTTATGGGCAGGAAGTTGGGATAATGGCATTTACCTTTTAAAAAATGGATCTAAAAAATTTATAAATTTCAGTAAACATAATGCTGTAAAAAACTTTAATTCAAATACCGTTAGAAGTTTTTCTGAAGATTCTAAAGGAACCGTATGGATTGCTACTTTTTTTGAAGGACTTCACTCCTACAATCCAATAACAGATACTTTTAAAAAATATGATTCTAAAGAATTTCTAGAAAATAAATCTTTACGTAATAAATTGATGGTTGTTTTTGTAGATTCAGAAGATGCTATATGGGTAGGAACTGCCGATGGTTTGTTTAAAATAACAAGATTAGAAAATAACACCTTTAATGTTGTTTCTTTAAAAACTAGAATGCAGAAAGAGTATGGTAACTTATCTGATGCTAGTCATATTTTAAGTATTTATGAATCTTCTAAAAATGAAATTTGGATTGGAACAAGAGGTGCAGGACTTTGTAGATACAATAAAAAAGAAGACACCTATACATGGTATAATAAATCTAAAGGTTTTATAGAAGAAAACATCGCTGCAATTATAGAAGATAATGATAAAAATATTTGGGTTAGTGGTAACTCCGGACTCACAAAAATTGATAAAAATCAGCAAGTTTTTACAAATTACACTTCTAATGATGGTTTATTATCGAATGATTTTAATTTTAGTGCCGCTTTAAAAGACGAAAAAGGTATTTTGTATTTTGGTAATTTTAAGGGCTTAGATTATTTTAATCCAAAAGAAATTGCCACAAATACTAGCTTACCAACATTACATTTAACAGACTTTAAATTGTTTAATGAAAAAGTAATTCCTCTTACTGAAAACTCTCCATTAGAAAAAGTTATTTCAGAGACAAAAAACATTCAACTTTCACATACGCAATCTGTATTTACCATTGAATATACTGGCTTGAACTATACTAGACCAGAAAAAAATAATTATGCTTTTTATTTAGAAGGTTATGAAACTACTTGGAATTATGTTGGACATAAAAGAAATGCGACGTATACAAATTTAGATCATGGAGATTATATTTTTAAACTAAAAGCTTCTAATAATGACGGTGTTTGGAGTAACATTCCATTAGAATTAAATATTACCATTCTTCCACCTTGGTGGAAAACCAATTGGGCAATATTAGGCTATATCCTAGTGTTTTTATTATGCATTTATTTACTAAACAGCTTAACTCAACAAAGAATAAAAGAAAAAGAAATATTAAAAAATGAACGTTTAGCACAAAGTCAAAATGATGAATTGAATCAAAAGAAACTTCAATTTTTTACAAATATTTCTCATGAGTTTAGAACACCATTAACCCTAATTATAAACCCTATTAAAGATATTATTAGCAACAAAGAATTAGACCTACCACAAAGTGTTAAAAATAAGCATGCAATCATCTACAAAAATACAAACAGACTTTACAGGTTGATAAATGAATTAATGGATATTAGAAAATTAGAACACAATAAGATGAAAATTAGAGCTTCTAAAATTAATTTAATTGAGTTTTCTAAAAACATTTCGAACTATTTTCAAGAAGAAACAACTAATAAAAATATTTTATTAAGTGTAGATTCAGATGTACCAGATTTAAGTGTTTGGGCAGATGAAAATATGTTAGAAAAAATCATATTCAACCTCTTGTCTAATGCAATAAAGGCAACTCCCATAGGAGGTGCTATAAATATTGATTTATTTTCTAATCACAAACGATACCTCTTACCTTTAGTTGATAAAAAGCAACCGGTGGAAGTAATAGAAATAGTAATTTCTGATACTGGAACAGGGTTAAACGAACAAGAAGTTGAAAAAATATTTGAACGCTTTTATCAAGTAGAAGACCAAAACAAAACCTATATCGGTGGAACCGGAATTGGTTTAGAAGTCGTAAAAAGTTTTGTATACCTCCATAAAGGAGACATCAAGGTAGAAAGTAAAGTAGGTTCTGGTACTACATTTAAAATACTATTACCAACTGGTAATGCTCATTATACAGAAGATGAAATTATATATGAAAATGAGAAGAAAGTAAATATAAAAGAACAGTTCTTATTAATTACCCCAGAATACACAGAAATTCCAACTACAGAAGCGTCTAAACTAACTAAAACTAAGACCATTTTAATTGTTGAAGATAATATAGAATTGCTAGATTATTTAAAGACAGAATTAAGTAAAGATTACAAAGTTTTTGTTGCTGGTAATGGTAAAGAAGGCATTAAAATGGCAAAAGAAACCTTACCAGATGCAATTATTACAGATGTTGTAATGCCAGAAATGGATGGTTTTGAATTTTGTAAAACAATAAAAACAGATACCTCTACAAGCCACATTCCTGTAATGATGTTAACCGCAAGAACAACCATAGAAAATAGAATTGAAGGTATAGAAAATGGTGCTGATGCTTATATGATAAAACCTTTCGATTTAAAATTATTAAAACTTCGTTTGTCACAATTAATTACAAGTAGACAATTAATTTTCGATAAATTTTTTGGAGCAATAAGTGGTGCTGATGAAAAAATAAACTCTAACTCTATAGATAAAGAATTTATACAAAAACTATTAGAATATATAAATAACAATATTTCAGACTCTAACTTAAGTGTAGAAGAGTTGGCGTCACAATTAAAACTAAGTAGGAGTCAATTATACAGAAAAATAAAAGCAATAACAGGTCAAACCGTTAATGAATTTATTAGAAAAATAAGATTAGAAAGAGCTAAACAAATTTTAGATTCTGGCAGAGGCAATATTAGTGAAGCATGTTTTAGTGTAGGTTTTTCTTCTCCATCTTATTTCTCTAAATGCTTTAAAGCTCATTTTGGTGTTTTACCTTCTGAAATAGAAATAAAAAAAGACATAAAGGTCTAATTATAAAACCAGAACAACACCTAGAAAACTACTTTTAAAGTACGTGTTCTTATATTAATATTAACAATAAGTTCCTTTTAAAACATTGCAATAGTAAAATTGAAGCGAGCAATGAATTAAATGTAGCATACGTGTTAAATAAAGGTTAAATAGCTACAATTGTTTTAAAAGCTGTTTTTTTTGTGATACAAAACATTGATTTGTTCTTATAGATTTGAAGAGTACGACAATGTTTATGGAACAGAAAAAGTTTAAAAATAATATATTTTACGAGGTACTATTAGTAATTATTATGTTATTACTATTGATAGTATTACTTAATTTATAATACTATTTTTTAGTTGCTACATTGTTTATCAAAACAAGTATTTTAATTAACCAATTAATATGAATGATGATAAAATTTAAAGTCACGATTATTGCATGCCTAATGTTATGTATGCAGAATGTTTTTTCGCAAAGCAAGACAATTACTGGTCAGGTAACGGATTCCGCAGGAAACACTTTACCGGGAGTATCAGTTGTAATTAAGGGAACTATTAAAGGTACAAATGCAGATTTTGAGGGAAATTACTCAATAGCAAACGTTTCTCCAGACAATGAGTTAGTTTTTTCTTATTTAGGAATGAATTCTCAAACAATTCTTGTGGGAACTAGTACAAAGATAGATGTAATTTTACAAGACAACCTAGAGTCTTTAGACGAGATTGTAGTTGTTGGGTATGGTAGTAAGAAAAAGAGTTTAGTTACCGGAGCAATTTCTAGTATCGATTCTAAACAAATTAAAAGTTCTTCTAATCAAAGAGTAGAGTCTGTATTACAAGGTAGAACATCTGGTGTTACGGTATCGTCTTCTTCTGGTTCACCTGGTTCTGGTGCAAAAATAAGAATTCGTGGTGCAGGTTCTAGTGGTAATTCAGAGCCTTTATTTATAGTAGATGGTATGAAAGCATCATCTATTGCAGATATTGCTCCATCAGATATTGCAAATATCGAAATACTAAAAGATGCTGCTTCTGCTGCTATCTATGGTACAGAAGGTGCAAATGGTGTAGTTATTATAACAACTAAAAGAGGACGAAAAGGAGGATTACAAGTGTCTTTTAATTCTCAAATAGGTGTTCAATTTTTAAAAACAGATATGGAGTTAATGAATGCTTCACAATTTGTTCAGTACATGAACGAAGCAGGATTAACAAGTGTAACAGACAATGGTTATGATACAGATTGGATAGAAGAAACCTTCTCTCCTGCCATTATGCACAGAAATGACATTAACCTATCTGGAGCTACAGAAAAATTTTCTTATTTTACTTCTGCCTCTCATTTAGATCAAGATGGTATTGTTGGTAATGGAAACTCTTCTTTTAAAAGATCTACTTTTAGAGTAAACTTAAAAGGTGATGTTGCTAAATGGTTAGAAGTAGGTGTTAATTCTACCTATTCTTCTTCAGATAAGAGTGGGATTCAAGAAAATAGTGACACTAGAGGTGTAATTCAAAATATGCTTATTTTAGATCCATTAACACCCGTCACTTATGCTAACGGTTCCGTACCACAATCTGTTATAGACCGTTCTAACACAAATGGTGTTCCGGTATTAAAAAATGCAAATGGTAATGTTTATGGATACCCAAGTTATTCTACTGGAGAGGTTGTAAATCCTGTTGCCTATGCAAATAACATTAACAAAACTACTGTAGATGCTTATCAATTTTTAACCTCTGCTTATTTAAAATTTAAACCTTTTGAAGGCTTTTCTTTTACAACAAGATTAGGATATGACAAAAATCAATGGGATACAAGGAACATGATCAATCCATATTATGTTTCTTCAGAAGCATCAAACACAACGTATTCTGGTTCTCAAAACGTTGTAGAATCTAAAAGATGGTTATGGGAAAATTTTGCTTCTTATGAGAAAGCCTTAGGGAATCATAATTTTGTTTTATTAGCAGGATATTCTGCAGAAGAAACAAGAGTAACAACTCCCACTTCTAGAAGTGGTTCTGCTTCTATTGCAGATTTTGTTGGCTTTAATTTTGACTTACCAGAATTTAACACTCAAGTAAATCAAATAGATCCATCACCAGATAATATGGTGTCTATATTTGGTAGACTTTCTTATGATTATTTAGGAAAGTATTTATTTGAAGCTTCTATTAGAAGGGATAAATCAGATAAATTTCCAATAGCAAATAAAGCGGGTACTTTTCCTGCATTTTCTGCAGGTTGGGTAGCTTCAAACGAAAATTTCTGGAATAGAGAATCTAAAATAGATTATTTAAAATTAAGAGCAAGTTGGGGTCAAAATGGAAGTAGAAGTAACTTAAATGGTAACTCAGATAAAACATATATTACCTCTATAATTAACGGACAAAATATTGATTATTTAGGAAATATAGGTGCTCAGATTACAGGGTATTCAAACCTTAACTTAGTGTGGGAAACTTCAGAACAATTAGATTTAGGAGTAGATTTAAGAGCGTTAGATAACCGATTAACTTTTGCCGCAGACTATTACAAGAAAACAACTAGAGATGCTATTATTAACGACGGTTCTTTAATTACACCAGGTTCGGCAGGTTTTCTTTCTAATGAATTTAATTCTGGTACCATAGAAAATAAAGGTTTCGAATTTGAATTAGGCTATGGAGATACTACACAAAGTGGACTTAGCTACAACATTAATGCAAACTTATCTACTCTACAAAACAAAGTGACAGAGATTCTATTTGTACCAGAGGGGACTTCTCTTGCAGGTGCTGGGGCTCCTCAAAATCCGGATGGAATTACAAGGTTTACAGAAGGACAACCTTCTTGGTATTTCTATGGATACGAAACAGATGGAATTGACACTGCAACTGGTGAAGTTATAAAAGTAGACACCAATAAAGATGGAAGCATTACAAATGCTGATAAAACAAATATAGGATCACCGCATCCAGATGTTTTATTTGGTGGAAACATCAGTTTAGCTTATAAAGCGTTTGATTTTAACCTACAATTTCAAGGAACATTGGGTAATGATATTATTTCAACGTATCATCAACCGTCTAGACCAATTACAAACAAACCGGTACATTTCTTTAATGAAAGATGGGCACAACCAGGTGACGTAGCTACCTACCCAGGAGCCGCTAATGTAATTGCTTCTTATGACACAGATTTAATGGTAGAAGATGGCTCTTTTATGAGAATTAAACAAATTCAATTTGGATATTCTTTGCCAGAAAATACTATTGAAAAAATGCATATTAACAACTTAAGGTTTTACGTTTCTCTAGATGACTTTTTCACCTTTACAGGTTACAAAGGCTTAGATCCAGAAATTGGAAATTTCAACTATAATTCTATTGGTGTAGATAGAGGTTTTTACCCTACGGCTGCAAAAGTAGTATTCGGACTCTCTCTAGACTTTTAATAAAAACAACATACATATTATGAAAAAAACAATTTTAACAATTATTGGAGTTCTTATTCTAGGGATTATATCTTGTAGCGAAGAATTTACAGAAAACCCAAGAATAAATGTTGATGATTTAGACACCTTTTTTCTTGAAGAGGAGAATGTAGAATCTGCTGTTATAGGCATCTATGATTTAATGCAATTTAATTATGCTGTAGACTGGAGTAGTGTTTTTTTAGTAAAGCTGCTTCCTGGAGACGATGCAAATGCTGCAGGTGGTAATGCAGACGATCAATCTCAATTGCAAGCTATAGATGATTATGTAGACGTATCTTCTTCTAATGCTTCGATAACTAGTGTTTGGGATCTTTTTTACAGAACTATCTCATTATCAAACCTAGTTATAAACAACATTACTGATAGTGATTTAAGTAACAAAGACAGAGCTTTAGCTGAAGCTAAGTTTATGAGAGCTTGGTGTTATTTCGAATTGACAACCATGTTTGGTGAAGTTCCTTTAAGGTTAACAGTACCAGAAAAAGCAGAAGATTTTGGAATCGTAAAATCATCTAGAGCAGATATATATACCCAAATTGAACTAGATTTAACTGCTGCAATTGCAGATTTACCTGGCAAAGGAGCATCAGATAGTTTTAGAGCAACAAAGGAAACTGCAGAAGCACTAATGGGTAAAGTACTCGTTTTTCAAGAAAAGTATAGCGAATCAATTCCATATTTTGAATCTGTAATTAATAACCCTGCTATCGATTTGGAAGTAAAGCCTGCAGATGTTTGGAGTATTAATCATGAATTTGGAAAAGAATCATTATTCGAAATAGGATATATTTCTACAACTGCAAGAGATTGGGGTAACTTTGCTTGGGGAGGTAGAAATGAAAGTAATCTACACATTCAATTAATGGGACCAAGAGGAGATGGAATCTTTGACCTTACTGGTACAGATCTTATTAATGGATGGGGATTTAACTTACCATCAGAAAAATTAATAAATGCTTTTGAAGATGCAGGAGACACAGATAGAAAAGCTGCAACTATAATGACGGAAGCTGAGTTAATTGATGCAGGTGGAAGCGTAAATGCGTCACTAGCTACAGGAGGAGTAATTTGGGATTATGAAGGAGCTATAAGAATAAAATACGCAACAAAATCTGAAGACACTAGTGAAGACGGTATTAAAGAATTAAATTACAGTACTAATTTTAGGTTATTTAGATATGCAGAAGTTTTATTATTAGCTGCAGAAGCATATAATAAAGACGGGCAAGACCCTAAAGCAAGAACAGAATTAGATAAAGTTAGAAATAGAGCTGGTTTAGGTAATATTAATAGCAACACTAGTGGTACCGTTTTATTTGATGCTATTGTAAATGAAAAATTCTTAGAATTAGCACACGAAGGTCAACGTTTTTGGGACTTAGTGAGATGGGGAAAAGCAGCAACAGAATTGTCTGGTACTGGCTATACTTCTAAAAACGACCTATTCCCTATTCCAATTACCGAAATAGATAAAAACTCAGAATTAACAATTGTAGATCAGAACCCAGGATATTAACAATTAACAACTTTAGTCCCCCAATTTTATTCTAAAAATAATAAGGCAGCATAAAAACTAATTTTATGCTGCCTTATTTATTTAAATACAAAAACCTCGAAGGCTATCTTTTCTGTTAGTTATTCTGTCATTTACATGTTATTCAATTAAAAAAAACAAAGAATAAACCTTATTTTATAACTGTAAAACAGGTGACTGGTTATTAATAATGCCGCACAAAAAACCTCTTTCTTTTTAAATTACATCTCTACTAGTTTAACAAAAACTTTCTTTTAGAGTTATTGATAAATGACATTCTAACAAATACCTAATTCACTATAAATAAAACTACTAACCATCTATAACTAAGTAAATAAAATTTATAATTTATAAAATATTATCAAAAATAAAATTTTTAGAATGATCTAATCAGTAACTATTTTTAAATTGTTATTATATAAGAGACCTTAATAATGAAGAATTAAAAACAACTAAAAAAAATATTAGTTCTAGTTTATTTTATTAATAAATGGAGATATAACTTTCACAAAAGACGCTTCTTTAATTACAAGTAATCAAAATAAAGAACCTAATCTTATCTAAATAAAAAATAGGGTTAAACTTATTATAGTTTAACCCTATTTTTATTTGACACTTTCCTAAATTACTTTTTAAGAGAAAATGATGTTTTTAAACCTTCTGATGCATTTGGTCCAACCCAAATATTAAACACTCCTTCTTCTGCTGCTTTTATCATTTTATGATTGACAAACTCTAAATCTTTAGCCGAAATTTTAAAAGTAACTTCTTTTGTTTCTCCACTTTTTAAGAATACATGCTCGAACCTTTTTAACTCTTTAACAGGTCTGGTAATGCTACCAACAACATCTTGTATATAGAGTTGTGCAATTTCTTTACCGTCATTTTTACCTGTATTTGTAATAGATACCTTAATCTCTAAATCTTCATTAAAATTAATGATCTCTTTAGATATAGAAATATCTGTATACTTAAAGGTTGTATAAGATAAACCATAACCAAAAGGAAAATGAGGCGTAAATCCAACATCTAAATAATGAGACTTATTCCCTAAAGAACTTTGCCATGCAGCAACCGGAATTTCATCCATAGGAACATAGTTTGTACTATCTGCTGGTCTACCTGTATTTTTATGATTGTAGAAATACGGTAATTGACCCGCTGTTTTGGGCCAAGAAACAGGCAATCTACCTTCAGGAGATTTTATTCCATGTACAATTTCATACAAAGCCTCACCTCCCATTGTTCCTGGGTGCCATGCCATTAAAACAGCATCTACTTTATCTATAATATTTGTAATGGTAATAGGTCTACCTGCCATAATTACTAAGACAATAGGTTTCCCTGTTTTAGCCAATTCGTTAATTAATTCTTCTTGAGCTCCTGGTAAATTAATGTTTGCTCTACTATGTGCTTCACCAGATAAAATTGCTTCTTCTCCTCCAAAAAATAAAATAACATCAGATTTTTTAGCAATATTTATTGCTTCCTGAAATCCTTTTTTAGAAGTATCTCTACTATAATCCAATCCTTTTGCAAATGTAAAATTTGTATTCGTTTTTTTGTACGCGTCTAAAGGTGTATTGGTATGCTCTTTTTCACCATCAAAAGACCACGTACCTAATTGTTCGTGTGGTGCATTTGCCAAAGGACCAATAATGGCAACCTTTGTTTTCTCTGAAATAGGTAAAATAGAATTCTTATTTTTTAATAAAACAGTACTTTCAATCACTGCTTTTTTTGCTTCTTTTAAATGCGCTGTTGCATAAAGATTCCCTGTGTGTTCTTTATTTCTATAAGGATTTTTAAAAAGACCTAACCTAAATTTTATTCTTAAAATATTACGAACAAATTCATTTAACTCTTCTACAGAAACTTTCTTTTCTTCTATTAACTCTTTTAAATAATTTTCATAAGCCGTACTCGTCATTTCCATATCTAATCCTGCTTTAGCAGCTAATTCTCCTGCATGTTTTTCATCACTTGCAAAACCATGAGCAATCATTTCTATCACAGAATCCCAATCACTAACAACAAAACCATCAAATTTTAATTCGCCTCTTAAAACATCTTTTAATAAAAATTCATTTCCTGTTGCTGGCACTCCATTTATTTCATTAAAAGAACTCATAACTGTTGCCGAACCTGCATCTATTGCCGCTTTAAATGGTGGCAAATACACATTTCTTAAAAGCTGTTCACTTATATCAACAGTGTTGTAATCTCTACCTCCTATTGCTGCTCCATAAGCTATATAATGTTTTGCAGATGCTGCCATTCTATAAGGACTGCTTAAATCTTCTCCTTGAAAACCTTTTATATAAGCAGCTCCTAAAATGGTTGCTAAATAAGGATCTTCTCCTGGAGATTCTGCAATTCTACCCCAACGACTATCTCTAGCAATGTCTAACATGGGTGCAAATGTCCATCTTATTCCTGCTCCAGAAGCTTCAAAAGCGGCTATCTCAGAAGATTTCTCTACCATTTGAGCATTCCAAGTTGCCGCTAATCCCAATGGAATTGGAAACATTGTTTTAAAACCATGAATAACATCTCTACCAAAAATTAATGGAATTCCATTTGGACTTTCTTCAACAGCAATTCTTTGTAATTCATCTAGATGCTCTAGATTCATGATGTTTAAAAAAGCACCAACTTCTCCCTTTTTAACAGCTGCTATTAATTTTTCAGGAAGCTCACTTTCTGTGCTGTTCATACCTCTTAAATTGGTTTGTCCAATTTTTTCTTCTAAGGTCATTTTAGAAAGTAAAGCCTCAATCTTAGCTTCATGCGTTGTGTCTTTTACAGAAGACGTTTTCTTATTTTCTTTACAACTTATAATTGTTACCAATAACAGTAATAAAAGGAATCTTTTTTTCATAATATTATTTATTTTGTTGGTTTATTTTCTATATTAAATTACTTGTTTCCACCTTTAGACCTAGTCTAATTTTGAAAATAGAAAACTATTAAATGGTGGTTTTTCACTTAGATTGAGTCAGGCATATTTTTACAGAATTGGTATTAAGAATGTTTTTTTTATTAAAAAAAGCAGTACAAAGTAACTTTATACTGCTTTTTTACTTTAATTAACTCAAATTAAAACAACTCAAATTTTATCTTTTTTACAATGTTATTGGATGCATTTCCAACGTATAAATAATAAGTCCCTTCTTCTACTGTCCAATCAGAAATATCAGGATTATAATAAGCCAATGTTGCTGCATCAATAGTAATTGTACTCGTTTTTTTACTATCTTTTTCTAAATGTATTTTTGTAAATCCTTTTAATTCTTTTAAAGCTCTTTTTACTTTAGATTTATGTTTACCTACATATACTTGCACAACTTCTGCTCCTTTTATATTGCCTGAATTCTCAACACTAAAAGTGATTTTTATTTGATCCTTTTTAGTATATTTTTCTTGATCGATCTTTACATCTGAAATTTTGAAATCTGTATAAGACAACCCAAAGCCGAAAGCATATTGAGGTTTAATTTTCTGGGTATCAAACCATCTATATCCAACTAAAATATCTTCACTATATTCTTGATTAACTCCATCTCCAGGGTAAGAGATTTGTCCAAAAGCATGTGCTGCATTGTCATTTAATTCCTTCGGAAAAGAAAAAGGCAATTTCCCAGAAGGGTTTACATCTCCACTAACAATATCGGCTATTGCATGACCAGCCATACTACCTATATACCAGGTTTGTAAAATTCCTTTTGTTTTAGATATCCAAGGCATTTTTACAGCATTTCCTGTAACCAATAAAAAACCTAAGTTTTCATTAACTTCATTAATTCCGTTTATTAATTTTTCTTGTCCATAAGGTAAATCAAAAACTTCTCTATCATCTCCTTCACTATCTTGATGATGACTTTTATTTAAACCTCCCACAAAAAGAACAATGTCTGCTTTTTTTGCAACCTCAATTGCTTTTACATACAAAGAATCTTGGTTTAAATTAGCTGGTAAGATTTCATCATAAACAGAAGCACCAGACTCATAGCCCATTGTATGAACAATCGTAGCATTTTTGTATCTTTCTTTGATCCCTTGTAAAGGAGAAATTTCAAAAAGAGGTTTTAATTGAGATGATCCTCCACCTTGGGTCATATCTCTTGTAGCATTTTCTCCAATTACAGCAATTGTAATTCCTTTTTTATCCTGAATAGGAAAAAAATTATCTTCATTTTTTAATAAAACAATTCCTTCTGTAGCTACTTTTCTTGCAACTTCTAAATGCTTATTTGTGTTCAACTTCCCTAAAGCTCTATTTGGGTTTAAATTTGTACGATACATTAAGCGTAAAATTCTACGTACTTTATCGTTTAATAAATCTTCACTTAATTCTCCTTTTTTTATCGCATTTAAAAACGGATTTGCTAAATAATAATGTTCATAATGGTTCATTGTTGTGGTTCCTAAACCATCCGTTCCTGTACCCATTTCCATATCTACACCGTACAAAGCAGCTTCTTCAGTAGAATGCACAGAACTCCAATCGCTAATAACAACGCCATCAAAACCCCAATCTGATTTTAAAATTTTATGTAGAATTTTATTATGAGTTGCATACTGACCTCTAAATTTATTATAAGCGCCCATTAAAGCCCAAACATTTCCTTTTTG
Source organism: Polaribacter sp. 11A2H (assembly GCF_011379025.1). Classification (NCBI taxonomy): domain Bacteria; kingdom Pseudomonadati; phylum Bacteroidota; class Flavobacteriia; order Flavobacteriales; family Flavobacteriaceae; genus Polaribacter; species Polaribacter sp. 11A2H. Next base: position 78,246 of record NZ_WTLD01000014.1, on the reverse strand, counting down.
CACAGCCGCTTTAAATGCAGGCAAATAAATTTCATGCAATGCTCTATCACTTACTTCTACATTAATTTTATCCCTTAAATGCTCTTGGTTATTTAAAGCAAAGTGTTTTACACAAGCAGCAATACCATTTTCTTGAACTCCTTTAATATACGGCACCACCATTGTAGAAGCTAAAAAAGGATCTTCGCCTAAATACTCAAAATTTCTACCATTCATTGGTGTTCTATAGATATTTACACCAGGACCAAGAAGCACATCTTTTTCTCTATATTTTGCTTCTTCACCTAAACTGAAACCATATTTTGCTGCCAATTCTGGATTAAAACTTGCTGCTAAACATGTAAGCGCAGGAAAAGCAGTAATAGCATCGTTAGTCCAGCTTGCATTTTCCCAAGCATCCCAACTAATTTCTTCTCTAACCCCATGAGGTCCATCAGACATCCAAACTTCTGGAATACCTAACCGAGCAACTCCTTTTGTACTAAATTTAGATTGCGCATGTGTCATTGCTACTTTTTCTTCCAATGTTAAAACAGCAAGAATACTGTCTATTTTGGCTTCTATAAATGCAGTAGAAACTTGGTTTTTCTCTAATTGAATTTGTGGTGTTTTTTCTTGTGCTTTCATCAATGAAATATGTAAGCAAAAAACAAAAAGGAATACTGGAATATTTTTTTTAAACGGAATTCTCATGTTTTTTTAATTTAGTTTGCTTTTTAATTATTTTTGATAAAACTACTTTTAAACGCAATCTTTTAGTGAAACTTTTTCAACTAAAGGTAAAACATTTGTTGCAATTTATTTGAAATTCTTAGGTTATATAGCCTCATTACCAATTTGTTCTATTTTTTGTTTTAAATCTTATATAGAAGACTTTTTGTAAGTTAGCAGATTATACTACATTAGTGTTATTGATCTTTTAGGCAACCCATAAAAATATAAAAAATTGAATTTTCTACTTAAAACCTTATTTTTTTTGAGCATTGTGCTTTGCATTAGTTGTAATGAAAAACAAAAAAAAGCAAACCCAAATGAATTGGCAAATGAGACGAGTCCTTATTTATTACAACACGCAAATAACCCTGTAAATTGGAAAGCTTGGAATGATAAAACGTTACAACTTGCCAAAGATGAAAATAAGTTAATTGTAATTTCTATTGGCTATTCTGCTTGTCATTGGTGCCATGTAATGGAAGAAGAAAGTTTTGCAAATGATTCTATTGCCAAAATAATGAATGCTAATTTTATTAGTATTAAAGTAGATAGAGAAGAAAGACCAGATATTGATAACATATACATGAATGCCGTACAATTAATGACAGGTAGTGGCGGTTGGCCTCTTAATTGTATTGCATTGCCAGATGGAAGACCCATTTTTGGTGGTACTTATTTCCCCAAAGAACAATGGGAAGAAATCTTATTAAATATTTCTAAACTGTATAAAGAAAACCCAAAGAAAGCCATCGATTTTGCAACAAAACTAACCGAAGGAATTCAGAATTCTGAATTAATTACATTAAAAAAAGACAAAACCGAGTTTAAAGATATCGATGTAAAAAATGCCGTTTTAAATTGGCAACAAAACTTAGATACTATTTATGGTGGTTCTAAAATAGATGTTAAATTTCCGATGCCAAATTCTTTGGAATTTTTACTTAGATACAGTTATCAATTTGAGGATAACAATATAAAAAAACAGTTAGAAACTACCTTAACAAAAATGGCTTTTGGTGGAATTTATGATCAAATAAATGGTGGTTTTTCTAGATATTCTACGGATAAAAAATGGCATATTCCTCATTTTGAAAAAATGCTTTATGACAATGCACAACTTGTTAGCTTGTATGCAAAAGCATATCAAAATGATAAAAAAGAGTTGTATAAGACAGTAATAGAAGAAACATTAGGTTTTGTAAATAAAGAATTGACAGATAAAAATGGAGCATTCTTTTCTTCTTTAGATGCCGATAGTAAAAACACTGAAAACAAATTAGAAGAAGGTGCTTATTACTATTTTACCAAACAAGAGTTACAACATTTAATTGTTGATGATTATTCTCTTTTTGAAGACTACTATAATATAAATGATTTTGGCTTATGGGAAAAAGGCAGATATGTTCTAATTAGAAACTCTTCTAATGAATCTTTTGCAAAAAAGCATAAAATAACTACTGATGCGCTTTCTACAATCATAAAAAAATGGAAAACAATTCTTAAAACAGCAAGAGCTCAAAAAGTAAAGCCTAATTTAGATGACAAGGTTTTAACTTCTTGGAATGCCTTAATGATAAAAGGATATACAGATGCTTATAAAGCTTTAAGAAATGAAGATTATTTAAAAATAGCACTTAAAAATGCTAATTTTATTTTAAATAATCAATTACAAAAAGACGGAAACTTATATCGTAATTACAAAAATGGTAAAAGTACAATTAATGCCTATTCCGAAGATTATGCAACTTTAATAGATGCTTTTATTAATTTATATGAAGTAACGCTTGATGAAAAATGGTTAACAGCCTCTAAAAAATTAATGGAGGTTACTTTAAAAAACTATTTTAATAAAGAAAACAATATGTTTTATTTTACTTCTAATAAAGATCAAAAATTAATATCCAGAAAAGTAAAAGTAGATGATAATGTAATTGCATCTCCTAATTCTATTTTAGCAAACTGTTTGTTTAAATTAAGTCTTTATTATTACGATTCTACTTATACTAAAATAGCAAAACAAATGCTTCATAATATGCATGATGATGTTTTAGAAAGTCCTTCTGGGTATAGCAATTGGTTAAATTTAATGACCAATTACACAAGGCCTTTTTATGAAGTTGCCCTTGTAGGAAATAAAGCACAAGACATTAAAAATGAGTTACAAAACAATTATATACCTAATATTATAATTGTAGGTTCTACAGATGAAAACGAGCACATTCCTCTATTAAAAGATAAGTTTGTAGAAGATGAAACGTACATTTATGTCTGTAATTTAGGCACTTGTAAACTACCTCAAAAAGAAACTAAAAAAGCAATTGAGTTGATACTAAAATAAATTATAAAACATTATTGTCCGATAAAAGACATAAGATCGCTTCGCTTTTAGAATCAAGACTTGACTCTAACACCTTGACAAAGAGATGTAACTTAAATTAAAATTAGTCTAACTTTTCTCAGAAATTTTACTTTAAAAAAGCAAGGGTATCATCAAAAAAACACATAAAACCCTTATTTTATAAGATTTATCAAACTAAAAAAAATTATTAATCGGACACTAATGATTATAAAACTAAAAAACCATCTCAAATGAGATGGTTTTTATAAATTAACTAATTCAAATAATTTACACAATGAAAACAATTAACTACTTTGTTTCTATCTTATAAAAGCAAGTTCTGTGCCAAAATCTATTTGAAATGTATCTTTAGATAAGTTTAACAAATTACGGTCTAACTTCTTTTCTTTTTTACATTATACTCATAAGGGATACGTTTTTTTAATGCTTCGACAATATTATATGCTGCCGGACAAATAGCCGTATTAGCAACTGTTAAGTCGGTAATACCAATAAATTTCTTACGGTTTGTATGTGGGTACTCTGCACAAGCTTTAGGACGAACATCATAAATAAAGCAACTATTATCCGATTCATCAAAAAAGGTACAAGGCGCCGTTTTTAACACCATAAATTCATCTTCATCTCTTACTAAGTATTGCTTTTCAAAATCTGCAACCTTCATTTTTAAATGCTTAGAAATACGTTCTGTATCTTTATCTGTAAAAATTGGGCTTGTTGTTTTACAACAGTTTCCACAATCTAAACAATCTGTTTTTTTAAACTCTGCATCATGTAATTCTTGCACAACATAATCTAAATTTTTAGGGACTCTTTTCTTAAGATTAGTAAAATATTTTAGATTTTCTTTTCTAGCGTCTTCTGCTAATTTTGGTAGTTGTTTTAAGCGTTTTTCCATTGTGCAAAAATACAATTTAATAGTTTAAAATTAGATTTCTAAAAAAAGGATTGACAAATATTTTACAGGTGAATTAAATCAATTTTTAGATAAACCTTTTAGGATGTTTCTACAAAACCAATCAATTAAGAATAATACCATCAGTTTAATTACAAAAAGGTGTTTTTAATGGATAAAAACATCAGTATAAAAAAAGATACTTAACTAAAATCTATATCAAATAAAGTGAATTTATTTGTTGGATATATTGATGTTCATTATAATATTATTACAAAAGATAATTATTTAGATTTTATTACTTAAAAAACAAAATCAGGAAATCCTTTAGTAGTTAAAATATTAAATTCTACTTATTTTATCTTCTTAAGTTATACCACATCTTAGAGGTTTTAAAAACCTGTAAAGTCTCCGTTTTAAACTACTTTAATAAAGTCTGAATAAGTAGAGGGAATCGTTCTAAAAAACAAATAAAAATATGTATTTTCGCAATTCAATTTTAGATACCAAATGAGCATTCAAAATAGTATAGAAACCAAAGTAAAAGAAGGTTTTTTAGCATTATACAATATAGAAATTCCGACAGTAGAATTTCAAGCAACTAGAAAAGAATTTGAAGGAGATATTACAGTGGTAGTATTCCCTTTATTACGCTACAAAAAAGGAAATCCTGTACAGATTGGTGAAGATTTAGGAAAGTACGTAGTAGAAAATGTAACTGAGATTACCAATTACAACGTAGTTAAAGGTTTTTTAAACTTAGTAATTGACGATAGTTTTTATACAAACTTTTTTAATGCTATATACTCAGATGCTACTTATGGTTTTGTTTCGCCAACCGCGGATGACAAAGCAATGATGGTAGAATATTCTTCACCTAATACCAACAAACCTTTACACTTAGGGCATGTTCGTAATAATTTATTAGGCTATTCTGTTGCAGAAATTATTAAAGCTGCTGGTAAAAAAGTTTACAAAACCCAGATTATTAACGATAGAGGGATACATATTTGTAAATCTATGTTAGCTTGGGAAAAATATGGAAACGGAGAAACGCCTGAATCTACCGGTTTAAAAGGTGATAAATTAGTTGGTAATTACTACGTAAAATTCGACCAAGAATATAAAAAAGAAATTGCGCAATTAATTGCGGAAGGAAAAACGGAAGACGAAGCTAAAAAAGAAGCTCCGTTATTTGTTGAAGCACAACAAATGTTATTAAAGTGGGAAGCTGGAGATGCAGAAGTTGTAGCTCTTTGGAAAGAAATGAACTCTTGGGTGTACAAAGGTTTTGAAGTTACTTACAAAAGTATGGGTGTAGATTTTGACACGTTATATTATGAAAGTGACACCTATTTGTTAGGTAAAGATGTAGTTGCACAAGGCTTAGAAAAAGGTGTTTTCTATAAAAAAGAAGACGGTTCTGTTTGGTGCGATTTAACTGAAGATGGTTTAGATGAAAAAATTGTTTTACGTTCTGACGGAACAGCTGTTTACATGACGCAAGATATTGGTACTGCTATACAACGTGTAAAAGATTATGCAGATGTTGGTGGTATGGTATATACGGTTGGTAACGAACAAGATTATCATTTTCAAGTACTATTCTTAATCTTAAAGAAATTAGGATTTGATTGGGCAAAACAATTGCATCATTTAAGTTACGGAATGGTAGATTTACCTTCTGGTAAAATGAAATCTAGAGAAGGTACTGTTGTAGATGCAGATGATTTGATGGATGAAATGACCACAACTGCCAAAGAAATTTCTGAAGAATTAGGAAAACTAGACGGTTATTCTGATGAAGAGAAAAACGATTTATACGAAATTATTGGTTTAGGTGCTTTAAAATATTTTATTTTAAAAGTAGATCCTAAAAAGAGAATTTTGTTCGACCCAAAATCTTCTGTAGATTTTCAAGGTAATACAGGTCCTTTTATTCAATATACGTATGCTAGAATACAGTCTATTATTAGAAAAGCAGATTTTGATTATTCGCAACCTCTTACTATTGAATTACACGAAAAGGAGAAAGAATTGTTAAAGCAATTAGAATTGTATCCGGAAACGGTGCAACAAGCTGCTGAAAATTATTCGCCAGCAATTATTGCAAATTATACGTATGATTTGGTAAAGGAGTTTAATTCTTTTTATCAGAATGTACATATTTTAGGAGAACAAGATTTAGATAAAAAAGCTTTTAGAGTGCAATTGTCTAAAAAAGTAGCGGATACTATTAAATCTGCCTTTTTATTATTAGGAATTCAGGTTCCGGAGAGAATGTAAAAAAAAGTTGGCAGTTACAGTAAACAGTTGTCAGAAAGTACAAAAGTTAGTAAATTAGCAAGCGTTAGGGATTGAAGTGGCATCCTTTTGCTTTTTTAGCAAAAGATATAACGGAAAGCCCGTTAAAACGCCCTAAATAAAGAAATAAAAAGTTAAATATACAATTATGAAATACGACATCATTATTATTGGAAGTGGACCTGGAGGTTATGTAACAGGTATTAGAGCTTCTCAATTAGGCTTTAAAGTTGCCATTGTAGAGAAAGAAAGCTTAGGTGGAATTTGCTTAAACTGGGGGTGTATACCTACAAAAGCATTGTTAAAATCTGCACAGGTTTATGATTATTTAAAGCATGTTGACCAATATGGTTTAAAAGCAGAAGCAATTGATAAGGATTTTAATGCTGTAATTAAAAGAAGTCGTGGTGTTGCTGATGGAATGAGCAAAGGTGTTGCTTTTTTAATGAAGAAAAATAAAATTGATATTATTAACGGTTTTGGTAAAATTAAAACTGGTAAAAAAGTAGATGTTACTGCTGAAGATGGTACAGTAACAGAATATAGTGCAGAGAATATTATTATTGCTACAGGGGCACGCTCTAGAGAGTTACCTAACTTGCCACAAGATGGTAAAAAAGTAATTGGTTATAGACAAGCAATGAGTTTACCAACACAACCAAAATCTATGATTGTTGTAGGTTCTGGAGCAATTGGTGTTGAGTTTGCTCATTTTTATAATTCTATGGGAACGGATGTTACTATTGTAGAATTTATGCCTAATGTAGTACCAGTTGAAGATATTGATGTTTCTAAGCAATTTGAAAAATCAATTAAAAAAGCAGGTATTAAAGTAATGACAAATTCTTCTGTAGAATCTGTTGATACTTCTGGTGATGGAGTTGTTGCTACTGTAAAAACTAAAAAAGGTGAAGAAACTTTAACTGCTGATATTTTATTATCTGCAGTTGGAATTAAATCTAATATTGAAAACATTGGTTTAGAAGATGTTGGAATTATTGTTGACAGAGATAAAATTTTAGTGAACGATTTTTACCAAACAAACATACCTGGTTATTATGCTATTGGTGATGTAGTTCCTGGACAAGCATTGGCACACGTTGCTTCTGCAGAAGGAATTACTTGCGTAGAAAAATTAGCTGGTTTACATACAGAACCAATCGATTACGGAAACGTTCCTGGTTGTACATATGCTACTCCAGAAATTGCATCTGTTGGTATGACTGAAGCAAAAGCGAAAGAAGCTGGTTACGAATTAAAAGTAGGTAAATTTCCATTTTCTGCATCTGGTAAAGCAACTGCATCTGGAGCAACTGAAGGTTTTGTAAAAGTAATTTTTGATGCAAAATATGGCGAATGGTTAGGTTGCCATATGATTGGTGCCGGTGTTACAGATATGATTGCAGAAGCAGTTTTAGGACGTAAATTAGAAACTACGGGGCATGAAGTTTTAAAAACAATTCACCCTCACCCAACTATGAGTGAAGCAGTTATGGAAGCTGTTGCAGATGCTTATGATGAAGTGATTCATTTATAAAATATTTGTTGTTATTATGAGCTTTAGCAAAGTAATCTGTTTTTTTAAACTACAGATTGCTACAGAAGGTAAAAAACTTTCTTCGCAATGACAATTAAACTAAAAAAATAGTACTTTTATCGAAAACCGAAGCTCCTTGCTTCGGTTTTTTTGTATCTTTAAAGTATTAACGATAACTAAAAAATAAAAATGAAAACAAAATATCAAAGTGTATTAGATTTAGGAGAAAAATTAGCAATTGTAAATGGTGATGTAAAAGAAGAAAATGGTGTTTTACACGTAAGTGGTACAACAAAAAATCAATATGAAAAAAATCTTCTTTGGGATAAAATAAAAGAAGTAGGTGGTGACAACCCTACAGATATACAAGCAAATATTGAAGTTGCTGATACGTCTATTTTTGCTTCTCATACGGTAAAAAGCGGAGATACTTTAAGTAAAATATCAAAAAAATATTATGGTAATTCAAGAAAATACAATATTATTTTTGAAGCAAACACCAATATTTTAAAGAACCCAGATGCAATTCAGATAGGTCAAGAATTAGTGATTCCTAATTTATAAGACAAACATATTTAAACCGAAGCTCCTTGCTTCGGTTTTTTGTTTTTTTTTGCTCAATAAAAGAAAAATAATTTACAAAATAAAAACAAAGTAGTTTTCTTAGGTTTTAATTATCTTTGATACCTTATAAATAAAAGATATGAGTTCTAAAGAATCTAGTACAAAAAAGAAAGACAACTTTATAGAATTTTGGGAAGCAAAAAGAAATAATAGACTAAAATACGCACTTTTACAAAGTCTCTATTTTGCAATTCCTTTTAGTATTGTTTTTCAATTACTAGAAAATGAACAAGGTTTTTTAACCCTACAATTCGGTTCTAAAATCCTTACCATATTTTGTGTTTATTTCTTGCTTTCTTATTATGTTTCTTTCAATATTCTTGAAAAAAAATATAAAAAATACAAAAATGAATTTTAAGTTTAAGTTCTTAAATTAACGAATTCTGTAATCCTTTTTCTATATTTTTCCAAAAGAAATTCCAGAAAGACTTTGTGGTATCTCTTTCAACATCTTCAATTTCTACCTTTACAATTCCGTTTTTAGAAGCATCTTTTATAAATAGATTTGCCAACCAACTTATTAGCTTTTTTTTACTTTTGTCTTTATCTAAAACTTTAATATTAAATTTTTTAAAATCTAAATTTAATTTCCCATTAGAGGTAAAATCATTTCCTTCAAAATCGAAATACATTTTACCTATATAACCATCCATTTTTACATTCATAGTTGGTAATAAAAAAGAACTCATGCTTTTTGAATTTACATCAAACAAACTTCCTGTAATTCTAAAATTATCGTTTTTATTATTGATATCAAAGGTCCACTCAATATCTAACGAAGAATATTGCATAAATTTAGATTGAATCTTTGCTGCTGTTACATTGTTTTCTCTATTGCTATTATTATTTATATTACTTATTTGAGCATTTAGATCGTCAAATTTTAAAATACCTGGTTTGTTCCCTTTAATGGTGTATTCTTCATAAACAATTTTAGAATTTTTAATATCTACATTCTTAATATCAATATTAATAGGCAAATCTCTAAGACTTTTACTATACAAGTCTTTTCTTTTATTTGAATGTTCTAAAACTGTTCCGTCTAAGTATAGGTTAAAAAAAACTTCATCAAATAAAATATGGTTTGCAGTAAAGTTAAATTTTTCTTTTTCCTCTATTTTTATATCAGAAATAATAATTTTTTTACTTAAAAAAGTCATCAGTTCTTTTTCTTCAGAAACATGATAGATATAGTTTTCTCTGGGCTTTAAAGGTACAATCTCTAAACTATCTAAAGTTAAATTGTTCTTGTCAAAATTCAGTTTAGAAAATTTTACTTTTTGAACTTTAGAATACTGAGTATCAAAACCCATTATTGAAACCTCTATTTGATCGTATAAAAAAGGAATTGTTTTATTTTGAGTGTCATCTAACTCAAAATCATTCACTTTAAAGGAAATGTTTTGTACCGTTAAAGGAAAATTATCATTCTTAATAATATCAATTGCTACATTTTTAAACTCAATATTGGCTATTTTCAAATCTAAAGAAGCTTTTTTAGAAATATTAGAATGCTCCTCTTTTTTAGTTTCTTTATTAGTTTTATTACGAGTTATTTTTCCAGTAACTTTTGCATTTATCGTTTTTAAACTTCCAATAGAAATTGCCTTATTTTTTAGATATTGATAATATGAAATACCTTCTATTTCTAATTTTTCAGTTGTAAATTGAAGACTGTCTTTTTTGCTTGCTACATTTTTTAAAGTAATATTACCAAGTAATAAATTTACTGATACAGCATCATAACTTATTTGTTGTGTTTTTAAATAAGCATCTACTTTATCTGTAACATAATAATCCACAATTTTATAAATAGCCAAAATAGATACAACTAGTAAAAATATTCTAAACGTTTTTTTTCTATTCATGTGAGTTAGGTTTTAAACAAAATTAACATACTCATCTGTTTTATCTTACTCTGATGCAGAAAAGAATGAACTCATACCATTCAATTTTATAGAAAAATAAGAGTTGACTCAATTTAGAACCTTATTTTTGCCCAAAAAGAAATAATACATTGATTACTAACAAAAAACTATTCTTAAAAGAAACGCTTAAATCACTTGCTAAGTTAATTATTGCAGGAATTCTTATTGGAGTTCTAAAACAATATGATGCTATAATTGCCGTAATTTTAGTGTTAAAGATTGTACATAACCTTTACAAAGAAATTATTCAGCCAAAAACAAATAAAAATTGGTTGTTATTAATAGGTATGGTTCTAACTGGTTTTGGAGGAATTGTTGGTGAAACTTGGGGGGTTACAAATGGCTATTGGGTATATCATGAAGTTACCAGAGAGTTGCCCTTGTGGTTGCCTTTTGCTTGGATGCTTGCTTTCCATTATTTATATAAACTAGAACGTAGTTTAATTCCTTTGTTAAAAGAACAAACCCAGAAAAACAAGATTCTTTTGGCAATTTTATTGGCTTTAATCTTACCTGCTTTTGGAGAAGTAATTACTATTTATTTAGGTGTTTGGACGTATTATTGGCCGTATCAAATATTAGGAGTTCCTTTATATGCTTTTATTTGTTTGGTTTTTGTACATATGCTGGTCTATACTCTTTTGCATTTTATTTGTAAAAAGTATAAAATTAATGATGTTGTTTTTAATTAGTTTGTTAATTATTACGCCGAGAATCACAGGGAAAACACAGAGTTTCTCAGAGAAAATAAAAAAAGACACCAATTTCACGGATTTCACCGATCATTGTGGGGTGAATTATTACGCCGAGATTCACAGAGAAGACACAGAGTTTCTCAGAGAAAATAAAAAAAAACACCAATTTCACGGATTTCACCGATCATTGTGGGGTGAATTATTACGCTGAGATTCTAAGAGAGCTTTGAATAAGTTATTTGAATAATTAGATTCCTCTTCGTCCCTCATTCGGAATGACATTTTGCATTATATTATCAAATGAGTTTTTAGTCATTCGTCTGCACTCAGGATAAACTAATCAGAAATATCAGGCGATTTCAATTAGATTCGAAAATTAAATATTATCTGCTTCATAAAAAAAGGCTCAATCAAAATATTTTGATTGAGCCTTTTTTATGAAATATATTTCTTCTCTTTGGGAAGATTAAGATGAGCTTTTTTATTAAAACCTCCAAGCAACAATTCTAGTTACTTTATTTCCTTGGTGCATCGGAATAATTTTGAATTCAACAGCTCCTAACTTGGCAGAAGACTTTTCTAAACTCTTTACATTTTCTTTCTTAGAAACTAAACTTGTAAACCATTTACTGCTTTTAGGAAACAAAGAACTTTCATACAAATAATTATGTAAAAAAGCTTTTTCTCCACCAATATACCAAAGTTCATTGTTGTTACCTGCAAAGTTTCTAACAGCGTTATTGCCTAAGTTTCTAGACTTTCTACCATTTGCTCCTTGCGCTTCTTCTGCCGATTTGTAAAAAGGAGGATTACACATGGTTGCAGAAAATGAATCTGTATCTTTTAAAACTCCTTTTAAAATTTGCTCTTCATTTAATTGCTGACGTAATTCTATTTTATTTGTAAAATTATTATCATCCATAATATCTTGGGCAGTATCTAAAGAATCTAAATCGATGTCTGTAGCTACAAAATTCCAGTCGTATTCTGCAATACCTAATAATGGATAAATACCCGTTGCTCCTGTACCAATATCAAGAATTTTAATATCTTTTTCTTCGGATAACAAATCTGCTAAGTGATGAATATAATCTAAACGACCAGGTATTGGTGGGCATAAATTTTTGTCTCCAAAATTCCATGTAGAAATTTTATCTAAAGAAAATAATAAAGCTTTATTCAATTCTTTTACTGCATCCGGATTTGAAAAATCTATGGTAACAGTACCAAATTCATTTTTAGCAACAAATTCTTTTAATGCTGGGTTAATAACATTTAATTCATCAAAATTATAACCTTTGTTGAATTTGTTTTTTGGATGTAGGCCTTTTTCTTTCATTGTATAGTATATTATATGGTAAAAAAGTGACACGGATTTCACTGATTATCACAGTTGTTTGTGTTATACTTTTGGAACACCAAAAGTAAGTTATATAAGGTGAACTTGTTTGAATTTATAAGGTAAGTTCAAAATAATATATTTTTAATGTCTGATTTCTCAATCGCTTAAAAAAAGCTCATTTCTAAATGACAGAACATTATATATTCTAAAATTATTAATTAAAAAAACTCAGTAAAACGCTATAATTTCACTGTAAATCTCTGGGTTATAATTCTAAAACTGTAAACTCTAATTGCAATGGTTTTAATGCCGATTTTAATGCTTTTGTAAATGACGAACCATACTCTAAATAATATTCAGAAAAATTACGCTGACGCTCTTCTAAACTCTGGTTTGGTAAAATTTCATTTTGAAGCAAAGTAATCCTTTCCACTAAATCTTTTTGTCTTTTCTTCTCTGCTTTTAACAAACGCTTTTGCAAATTCTTTAAACCTTTAACTTGCTTTCTTTCTTGCGCATTTACTGCATTTACAAAAGAAACATCCGTTTGTTTGGCTACTTCTTTCAGGTCTAAAAATTGCTTTTCTAAAAACTGAATCTTTTCATTAAAGTTTACTTTAATCTCTGAGTTTTCTACCACTTTTTTAGACAATAAATCATGCTGATTTAAAAACAATTCTTCTAAAGAAATATTTAATTTCTCTAATTTATTGGCTTGTTTTTCAGAGACTACTTGCACTGAATTACGCAATAATAAAATAGGAAATGGAATGGAAACTTCTTCAAAATAATCTTTTAATTCTAACCAATACGCCATCTCTCCTCCTCCACCTAAATAACAAAGGTTTGGTAAAATTACCTCTTGGTACAAAGGCCTCATAATTACGTTAGGCGAAAATGATTTCGGATTTTCATCTACTTCCTTTAAAATTTCTGCCTTAGAAAAAGTAATGTCTGTATTGTTTACTTTATAAATTCCACCCTCTAAAATAATACGTTCTCTAAATTCATCACCCAAATAAAATAAATTAATTTCTCTTGGGTTCACTTGAATTTTATAATTCTTTTCTAAATCTGTAATTGTTTTAGAAACGGCTTTAAATGAAGTTTCATTTTCTAACTCGTCTTTTACAATTGGGTTAAATAATTGTTTTAGACTCGCATCATCTCCATCTAAAATTATCAAACCATAATCACTAAACAATTCGTTGGCAATATAACGAGTAGCATCTGCTAAGTTATCATGTTTTAAATATCCATCTGAAAACAACTTTTTTAGAAATTCAGCATTTTTAGAATGCCCTAAATGTTCGGAGAAAACATCAAAAACAGCTGCTAATCCTTCGGTAGAAAATCGTCCAACGGCACCACCATCTTCTCTATTCCAAAGTACTTTTTTTCCATCAAAATTAAAATAATTAATCTCTTCAAAGTCATGATCTTCTGTTGCCATCCAATAAATGGGAACGAAATTTTGTTCTGGAAATTTATCTGATAACTCTTCACACAAATTAATGGTAGACAGAATTTTATATAAAAAATATAATGGTCCAGTAAACAAATTTAATTGATGACCTGTTGTTACGGTAAATGTATTTTGTAGCTTTAAACTCTCAATATTTTCTTCCGTTTTTGTAGAAACGTTAAACTCTTTATATTGATTTTTTAAAGCATCTACCAACACCAATCTAGATTGCAATCTAAATGATTTTTGCTTTTCCTCTATCTGATTATGAAAGCCAGAAATATCAGGAAAATTATTATAAAATGGTTGTATAGACTCTTTTTTCTCTAAATAATCTAGCATTGTAGAAGAGAAAAAACCGGTTTTTTTAAAAGGTATCTGTGTTACTTTCATCTTAAAGAACACTTTTTTGGCAACAATCAGATTCTGAAGTAGAATTCATTTAGTTTGATTAATTTTCGATAAAAATACGAATAATTTTTTCTTTGTCATAAACACCAATCCAATCTAACAAAGTTTTAACAAGATAAAGAATCAATCTACTGAAAAACAAAAAAATATATTCTTACTTTTGACTCTCAAACGCATCTTTATGAAAATTAAACTACTTTTTATCACTGCTTTTTTAACACTTGGAAGCATTTATTCTCAATCTTTACAGTCTCCATCTGAATTTTTAGGGTATGAAATTGGATCTCGCTTTACTAGAAATTATAAAGTTGTAGATTATTTTAAATATGTAAGCACTAATTTATCTAATGTAAAATTAGAGAAATATGGAGAAACCAATGAACACAGACCTTTGTATTTAAGTTATATTTCTTCCGAAGAAAACATAAATAATTTAGAAAATATTAGAGTCGCTAATCTTACTCAAACTGGCATTATTTCTGGGAATTCTAAAAATAACAAAGCCATTGTTTGGCTAAGTTATAACGTTCATGGAAATGAAGCCTCTAGTACAGAAGCTGCCATGTTAACACTCTATGAATTGGTTACTAAGAAAAAAACATGGTTAGAAAATACAGTGGTAATTATAGATCCATCTGTAAATCCTGATGGACGAGACAGGTATGTAAATTGGTATAACCAAGTAAAAAGTACTCCTTTTAATACCAATCAAGATGCAAAAGAACATGCAGAACCTTGGCCTTCTGGAAGACCAAATCACTATTTATTCGATTTGAATAGAGATTGGGCTTGGGCAACACAAGTAGAATCTGCGCAACGTATAAAAATATATAATAAATGGATGCCTCATGTGCATGTAGATTTTCATGAACAATATATTAATAGTCCTTATTATTTTGCACCTGCGGCGGAACCTTTTCATGAAATTATTTCTGATTGGCAACGTGAGTTTCAAACAGAAGTAGGAAAAAATCATGCTAGTTACTTTGATAAAGAAGGTTGGTTATATTTTACCAAAGAAAGTTTCGATTTATTATACCCAAGTTACGGAGATACCTACCCAACTTATATGGGCGCAATTGGTATGACATACGAACAAGCAGGTCATGGAATGGCAGGTTTAGGTATTAATACAGATGAAGGCGAAGTGCTAACCTTAAAAGACAGAGCTATTCATCACCTCACTACTGGTTTGTCTACTGTAGAAATTTCATCTAAAAATGCAGAAAAATTAAATACAGAGTTTAGAAAGTTCTTTAAAAACACAACTTTAGGTTATAAAAGTTATGTGTTAAAAAATGAGAATGAAGACAAAACTAATCGTTTAAAAGCGTTATTAGATACACATGAAATTAAATACGAAAACGCAAATAGCGGAATTGTAAAAGGATACGATTATACAACTCAAAAAGAAGCAAAAATGAATGTTTCTGCTAACGATTTAGTAATACACACAGATCAACCAAAAGGAAAAATGGTAAAAGTTTTGTTTGAACCTAAAGCAAAATTAGTAGATTCTTTAACCTATGATATTACTGCTTGGTCGTTACCGTATGCACACGGATTTAAAGCGATTGCTTCTAAAACGAAAGTAAACGCTACTATTGGTAAAAACGAAAATGTTATTACCAATTCTATTGATAAAAATGCGTATGCTTATATTTCTAAATGGAATAGTTTAGACGATGCTACTTTTTTAGGAGCTTTATTACAAGCTGATATTACGCCACGTTTTTCTGAAAAACCTTTTTCTGTTGAAGGTAAATCGTACAAAAGAGGAACTTTAATTATTTTAAGAAACGACAATAGAAATGATAATTTTGATACTAATTTAATAGACATTGCAAACAAACACCAAAGAGAGTTAACGAATGTTTTTACAGGTTTTGTTTCTTCTGGAGTAGACTTTGGGTCTTATTCTGTAAAACCAATTAACCAACAAAAAGTAGCGGTTTTATCTGGTAAAGGAACTTCTTCTTTAAGTTTTGGTGAAGTTTGGCATTTCTTTGAAACACAATTAAAATATCCAATAACCAATATCAATTCTAATAACTTTGGTTCTTTAGATTATTCAAAATACGATGTTATTATTATTCCTGACGGACGATATAATAGTATTTTAACAAAAACTACTTTAGATAAATTAAAAACTTGGACACGTTCTGGTGGTACTTTAATAGCCATTGGAAATGCTTTAAATAGCTTTGCTGATAAAAAAGAATTCTCTTTAAAAAAGAAAATATCCGAAGAAAAAATAAAAGAAACTAACTTAACTCCTTATGCAAATAGAGAGCGAGAAGATGTTGCCAATTTAATTACCGGTAGTATTTTTAAAAGTACTTTAGACAATACACATCCGCTAGCTTTTGGTTATGGAAATTATTATTTTTCTTTAAAATTAGGTGGCACTACGTATGAGTATTTAAAAGAAGGAAATAACGTTGCTTATTTTGATGAAAACGTTAAGAATGTATCTGGTTATGCAGGAAGTAAAGCTGTAAAAAACGTACCAAAATCAGTTTTATTTGCTGAAGAAAAAATGGGTAGTGGAAGCATTATTTATATGGTAGACAACCCTTTGTTTAGATCGTTTTGGCAAAACGGAAAACTATTTGTTGCCAATGCTGTTTTCTTATTAAATTCTGATAAATTAAAGTAGCATCATTTTATTTTAATAACATAAAAAACCACTCATTAGAGTGGTTTTTTTATGCTTTATATTATTACTTCCTTTTTTGATTTAAAGAAACTGGTTTCTCTTGTTTTACGGTTGGTGTACCGTATAAATCGTAATCTCCAGCTTCATGAATTTTGATATCTATAAATTCACCAATTTTAATATAATGTTCTTTAGCATCTACAATAACATCGTTATCTACGTCTGGTGAATCAGATTCTGTTCTTCCGTAGAAAAATTCTCCATCTTTTCTGTCGAATAAACATCTAAATGTTTTTCCTATTTTTTCTTGATTCAATTCCCAAGAAATTTGAGATTGAATTTCCATAATCTCATTAACTCGTCTAAACTTTACGTCTGCAGGTACGTCATCTTCTAAAACATAAGCGCCTGTATTTTCCTCATGAGAATATTCAAAAGCTCCCATACGCTCAAAACGCATTTCTTCTATCCAATCTTTTAACTCTTGAAACATTTCTTCTGTTTCTCCAGGATACCCCACAATTAGTGTAGTTCTAATGGCCATTTTAGGAACCATTTCTCTAAACTTATGAATTAACGCCGTTGTTTTTTCATGTGTTGTACCACGCTTCATAGATTTTAACAACTCGGTATTAATGTGTTGTAAAGGAATATCTAAGTAATTACATACTTTAGGTTCGCGTTTCATCACTTCTAAAACATCCATAGGAAAACCAGTAGGAAAAGCATAATGCATTCTAATCCATTCAATTCCGTCTACTTTAGCCAATGCTTCTAACAATTGTGCTAAAGAACGTTTTTTGTAAATATCTAATCCGTAATATGTTAAATCTTGTGCAATTAACATTACTTCTTTAATACCTTTTGCGGCTAATTTTGTTGCTTCTGTAACAATATCTTCAATAGGAGTTGAAACATGTTTTCCTCTCATTAAAGGAATTGCACAAAAAGAACAAGGTCTATCGCAACCTTCTGCAATTTTTAAATATGCATAATGTTTTGGAGTTGTTGTTAAACGTTCTCCGATTAATTCGTGTTTATAATCTGCTTCTAAAGCTTGCAATAAGTTTGGTAAATCGTGCGTACCAAAATATTGATCTACATTCTTAATTTCTGCCTCTAAATCTGGTTTATAGCGTTCACTTAAACATCCAGAAACAAAAACTTTATCAATTTCACCCGCTTCTTTTCTTTTAGCATAATGCAAAATAGTATCTATAGATTCTTCTTTAGCCTTACCAATAAACCCACAAGTATTAATAACGACAATATTTCCATCATCATTTTCATCTTCATGAACAACCTCTTTTCCGTTGGCTTTTAATTGTCCCATTAACACCTCAGAATCGTAAATATTTTTAGAACACCCTAAAGTAACTACGTTAATCTTATTTTTTTTGATGGTTTTTGTACGCATATCGTTTTTTTCTGACTGCAAATATACAGCTTAATTAGGGTTTATCTATATAGTTTTTATGAGGTTATTGTAAACGCTTTTAGAAGTCTAAAAAACTGGCTAATGGATTAAACAATAAAACCCTAAAATCATTTTGTATTGCATAAAAAATCTCGAAATTTCGAGGTTTCATAATATTATTTTCTGAAAGTAATTATCAACTCCAGAAAGTTCTTTCTATATACATAGAACCTATATTAGCAAAATATAGCTACTTAAAACCGATCAACAAATTATCTATTATTTTATTGTAAAATCAATTATATAAAAATAAAAAAGGCTGTCTTAAAGACAACCTTTTTAAATGAAATTAATCCCTATGATAAATTGTTCCTGAACAATTTATCATATTTAAATACCAATATTTTAATAAAGATATCTATTCATCATCTTTATTAATGCTTAGAATTATTGCTTATGCTTAATAATTCTTCCATTTAAAGGTTGAACAGGTCTATAATTATGGTGCAATAAACTTGAGAATGCATCTATTTGTGCTTGAGTAGCTTCCATAGGTTGATCTAAAACAATCCAATTAACAATCTCAGAACAAGGAGGTGTAGTTAAAGACCCACTATAGTTATAGTAACCAGAATTAAGATCAACTAAACTAGAAGCAGTATAATTTAAGTCAGCATCTGTATATTTATCATCTTCGTGTTGTGGTAAATGCGCTGTAAAATTAGCTAAAAAATCATTTTGTGCACCTACCTCAAAGAAAACACCGATTACAGCTAGATTTCCAGAAGCACTTTTATGTACTAAATGTGCTTCTAATGGATGGTGAGAACCTTCAACAGTATGCTCACTATCTGCATGAAAATGAAATTGTAATAAGGAGTATGTTTCACCTTCAAAAGTTAAATTAGATGCTGGACCATTATAATTAAACTGAATAGTATGTCCATTGTTTACGATATCTGTAGTCGAAGTAGTATACGCAATATCTAATACAGATAAATGGGTATCATTTACCGCACCTATAATGTCAATTGGCGACTGTCTTTCAACACTTCCACATTCGTTTGTTCCTTCTGATACACAATAATTTTCCCAATTAGATGGTCCTTCTTCTGTAGTATCTTCATAGTTAAAATGTTCTATACATACTTCCTCTGTAGTAATCTCCTCATCTTTTTTACATGATACAATAATTAAGATCATACATAATGCTGCTGCCTTTAAAAATCTTAATCTAATAAATTTACTTTTTTTCATCTTTGTTTCTTAATTTTGGTTGTTAAATTAGCTGCAAATTTAAATACCAAACCACACGACTTATTATTTAATTGTAAGAAGTGCTAAAATGAAGCATAAAGAACTTAATAGTAAGATAAACGGTGAAAACAATTTTTAAAATGAAGTATTTTAGTTGATTTAAGAAAGCTTACCTTATTTTTTTAAGTAATTTAAGCCTTATTTTTTTTTTTACAAGAAGACATTAGACATCAATTCTAAAATACAGATTTCCTATTTTAAAAGTAATAATTTTTGAAACTCCTCTTGCTTTCTTCTAGATACACTTAAGATTGTTTTATTGTTCAATTCACAATAAAACCCATCTGATTTATATATTTCTTTAATGTGAGAAATATTGATAATATATTTTTTATGAATCCTAAAAAAAGTGCTTTCAGGTAAGATTGATTCGTAATGTCCAATATTTTTATTTGCTAAAATTGTAGTTTTATCGACTAAATAAAGTTTAGAAAAATTTCCGCAAGATTCGAAATATTTAATTTCATTAAGCTTTATCATTTTAATTATAGGTCCTACAGGAATTGCTATAAGATTAGGATTTGCGTCTTTAATAGGTACTTCTTTAGAAATTTGACATTTTTTAAATGCTCTATTAACAGATGCACATAAATCTTTTATATTAAAGGGTTTCAGTAAATAATCTACAGGATTGTATTTAAAAACTTTAAGGGCATACTTTTCGTGACTAGAAATAAAAATAACTTGAGCAGATTTAGAGTTTGCAATATCTAATAATTCAAAACCCAAATCATCATTTAAATGAATATCAATAAAAATAAGGTCTAAAACATTGTTATTTATAACGGAAAGCCCATCGTTCCAGGAATTGGCAGTTGCCTTAATCGTAATTTGTGGAAAATATTCTTTTAAATAAAAAGACAATAATTTAATACTCTTTTCATCATCATCAATTATTCCTGCAATATACTGCTGTGCCATATTATTTTTAGTATCAACCTAAAATACAAAAATGTAATTTATAGAATTTCTATCACAAAATTACAACTTAAAGATTCTTAATTTCTACTTTTACCAAAAAAGTTATCTTGAAAAAGTACCTACAATGTTTTATGACACCTAAATTACGTCCATTCTTTACTTTTATTATAGTATTGTTGTTTAATACTTCAAATTATAGTCAAATACATGAAGTTTTTGATTACCCTTCTATAGTAGAAGGTGATAACACTTATTTATGTAGTAATTTATTTATTGATCATAATGGATTTATATGGTATGCAACAAAGGATTGGCTTGTTAAAGATTTTGGAAATTCTAAAAAATACATTCCTTTAAAATTTAGCAGAAGTATTAATTTACCTGCGCGGGTTAACGCCTTTTTTCAGGATAAGGATGCGAATATATGGGTGCTTACCTCTTTAGGAATTTACATTATTAATTATAATGATTATAGTGTAAAGTTACTACAGCCAGGTATCATAGAAAACAATACTGCTTATGATGTTTACATATCTATTGTACAGCAACAAAATGGTACTATATGGGTAAGTACGTACCAAAACTATATTTTAGAGATTAAAAATAATACACTTATTAATTCCTATAAAGTAGATCAGAATACTACAGATCGTTTTTTATTGAACTTAAATAAAAATGATGACGTAGTTATTGTTGGTGAAACCAAAGTATTTACAATAAAAAATAACAAACTTGAATTTGTAGCTGATAAAAAATTTGAAGAAATTTTTATCTCTTTAACATCACCTAAAAACAACGTTAGAACTAAAAAAGGTTTTATACAATATAATGATAAGAAAATTCCTTACTCCTATTATCCTAAAATTGATATGTATAAAATATCATTCGAAGATGGGAATTTTAATACTTTTACAGCCAACAGGCTAAATAATTTAAATTTTTTTATAGAGGGAAACCATATAAGTACAATTCACAAAAATTATATTTGGTCTCAAAAATTTGAATACAAAAACCAACAATGGTACCTTAAAGATTTATTTAAAATAAAACTAAAAGTTAATATTCAGTCCATAACAGAAGATTCATTTAACAACTATATACTTACAAGTAATGCAAATCAAATTCATAAAGTACGAAAAGAATTAAAATTTTATGAATCCTATTTAAAAGATTCATTAAGTAACATTAGCACGAGAGCTATTATTAGTGATTCTAAAAATAATTTATTTGTTGCTTCTTATGCAGGTCTTTTTAAAATTGATTCCGTTGGAAACACACAAAATATTTCCAATGATCTCTATAACAAAGACATTTATACTTTTTTACGGAAAAATGATAGTTTAATATGGAATAGCTCTGACTGCCACTTTAGAGAATCTAATTTTCTAAAAAATACTTTTCATAATCTTGAACAGAAAGAGATGGAAGTACATAATTCTAAAATAAGAAGCTTAACACATAAAAATAGCACACAGATATGGATAGGTACAACAGATGGCCTATATGTCTTTGATAAAAAAACAGAAAACTTTACAAACCACAACGAATTAAATAAAAACTATAGTTTAAAAGACGTTCCTATAAATGACATCTTACAATTACCAAATGGACAAGTTTGGTTTGGCACTAGTAATGGCGCATATAAATATAATATCAAAACAAAAAAAGTAATACATTATTCAAACAAAAGTAAAACTCATAAAATACCGCATTCAATTGTTTTAGACATACACAAAGATAAATACAATACCATTTGGATGGCAGGTGATAAAGGGCTTGTTTCCATAAATGATAAAGGTACAACTAACCAATACGTAACCAAAGACGGCTTAGTAAACAATACAACCTGTAGTCTTATAGAAACTGATAAACATCTATGGGTAGCCACGTATGACGGAATTAGTAGAGTTACCTTATCAAAAAACAACAGACAATTTTCAAACTATTTAAAAGGTAATGAATTTAATCACAGTTCTAGTTATAAATTAAATGATTCAACTTTAATGTTTGGTAGTACTAATGGTGTCTATAAAATATATACTCATAAAGTATCAGAACGACATTTATCTCAAAAAATAATACCTGTAAGTTTAAAAACGTATCAAAAAGATAAAGATTCTATTATTGAGCAATTCAATTTAAAAAGCTTAAAATCAATTGAATTAGAATATGACGCTAATTATTTTGAATTTAAATTTGCATTAAACAAATCATTTAATCATACAAAAAATAATTTTTCATATAAAATAGAAGGGCTAACCAATTCTTGGATTTCTTTAGGTTCTAGAACAGTAATCCGTCAATATGGTATCCCTCCAGGAAAGTATGTGTTAAAAGTAAAAGGAATAAATGAAGAAGGCATGAAATCTATTAATGAACTTTCAATACCCTTTACTGTTTCTCAAATATTTTACAAAACAACAGCCTTTATACTTACTGCAATACTCTTAATTTTAGCTAGTATCTTTTTAATAATTTATAGAATAAAGAGTAGATATAAAAAGGAGAAAAATCTTAAATCTGATATAAGAGAGTTAAAAATAAAAGCATTAACAATGCAAATGAATCCACATTTTATTTTTAATATCATTAATAACATTCAAAGTGACCTTATACTTAAAAGCACGATAAATATTAATGATTATATACATGCTTTTTCGAATCTTTTACGAACGACAATGAATATGACTACTGCTAATACAATAAGCCTAAAAAATGAAATAGAATATTTAGAAGCCTATGTAAAGCTACAGGAATATCGTCTTAACAATAATTTTTCTCATAAGATTGATGTTATTAACCATACAGATAATACAGATATGGATACTATAAAAATTCCTTGTATGCTATTACAGCCTATTGTTGAAAATGCCATTTTACACGGTTTAGAACAAAAAAAAGGTCCAAACAAGTTATTAAAAATCACCTTTACAATAAACGAAAACATTGAGATATCTATTGAAGATAATGGCATTGGACGTAAAAAAAATATTGACACCTCAACACACGACACTCCACATGCTATGGGCTTAATGAAAACTCGAGTTGGTTTGCGAAATGAATTAAAGAAGAATAAAATAACCATTCAAATTATTGACTTAATCACCAATAATACTCCTATTGGTACAAAGGTTCTTTTTAAAATCCCTTACAAATAAGTAGATGACCTGCATAAAATAGCCAACAGCTTTTTATTAAATAAGGGGCATTGATTTCCTAAATCATTTTTTTCTCACTGAAAATATATAGCTTAATTAGGGGTTTATCTATATAATATTAAATGGTTATTTACGAAGGTTTTTAAGCATAGATAAACGTGTTTTATTTGCATAAAAAAACCTCGAAAATTCGAGGCTTATACTTTATTATTTTCTGATTAGAATTAAGAACTCCAAAAAGTTCTTTTTTTATTTAACTCTTCTTCTTCCTTTGTCAATTCTTCTAATTCTTTTACAGACAAAACCTTTAAAAAGGATTTATGTTGTTCTATTGCAAACTCTATCTTAGTTACAATATCTGCAATACTTTCATTTTCATAATCTATTTCTAAAGGCTCTTTAATTACCATAGATTGTAAGACATTACGTTTTTTAATATTCAATCCTTTTTTATCAAAAGAACGTCTAAAACCATCAATTACAATTGGTACTACTATTGGTTTATAGGTTTTAATAATGTGTGCTGTACCTCTTCTAATTGGTCTAAATGGTGTAGTTGTACCTTGTGGAAACGTAATTACCCAACCATCATTTATAGCTTTACCAATATTAGAAATGTCAGAATTTTTAACTTGTCTTTTTACATCTTTACCTCCACTTCTCCATGTTCTTTCTATAGATACAGAACCCATGTAGGCAAATATTTTAGGCAATATCCCAGACCTCATCGTTTCTCCTGCAGCTACAAAATATACATTTAGTTTAGGTTTCCAGATATATCCAATATTTTTTATTGAATCGTCTCTACCACTTAAAGAAGCGTTAAAAACATGATACATAGCAGCAACGTCTGCAAAATAGGTTTGATGATTTGCTATAAATAATACTTTTGAATCTGGTAAATTTTTAAGGTTCTCAGACCCTTCTATCTGTAAATTATTAAATTTACGATATCTACCGTGAGACACAATTCCAAAAATTCTTATAAGCCATTTTTTTAAGAATAAAATGTGGCCAAATGGATTCCTTTTAAATAAAGGCATTCTATATTCGTTTTAGTTATTTTAACAAACTTACAAAACAATTAAGAAAGATGCTATTTAAAGAGTTCTTTAATTTCAGAAAGCATCATAGCTGTTGCTCCCCAAACAATATAACCTTCTAATTTAAAGCAAGGTACTTCTACATTATCCATATAAGAAGTATTCATTTTTATAGCCGTAAAATTCGTTTCACATAACAAATCTCTTAATAAAACTTCAATTGTTTGCTCAACTTCATAATTTAAATTAAAATTTGGTTGTTGATTTGCATACCCTAAAAAAGGCGTTGCCAAAAAATTACTTGGAGGAATATATACATCTGTTAATTCTCTAATTATTTCAATAGATTCCTCAGCTACTCCAACTTCTTCAAAAGTTTCTCTTAGGGCTGTTTTTAAAAGATCTGAGTCTGTTTTATCTTTTTTACCTCCAGGAAAACTTATTTGTGCAGAATGTATGCCTTTATAACTTGCTCTTTGAGTTAATAGAAAACAGGTTTCATTTTTTAAATTTGGATAAAACAATGCCAACACTGCCGCTTTTCTAGGGTTATTCTCAGTAATTTTATCAGCATCATATTTTAATCGAATTTTAGGTGCTAATTTAAATTGTGCATTTAAACCTCCTAACTCGGTTGTTTTAAGTTGTGTTATTTTATTTTTGAAATCGTTAAAATTCACTTATAAAAATTTAATTTTAACAAAATTATTCATTTCAACTTTAAATAAACCCTATTTGGCAAGAATTTTGAATGATTCTATTAAAATACAACTATGACTAAAAAATACAAAAAACTAATTTTAAGCATCGTATTAGACCTTATTGGTATCATTCCAATACCTTTTATAGATGTTCTTTGGGCTCCATTATCTAGTTATTTAATGACCAAAATGTACAAAGGTAAACAAGGTAAAGTTGCTGCTATAGTTAGTTTTATTGAAGAAGCACTCCCTTTTTTAGATGTGATACCAACATTTACAATAATGTGGTTTTATAACCATGTAATTAAAAAGGAAGAAGTAGAAGAAATTATAACGTTTTAATTTCCTTTTTTAAATAAAAATCCGAGTCCTAATCTGCCTAAAAACTTTTTTTCGAAAGCCCAGAAGAATTTAAATTGTCCAAAAAACCAACCTACAATTGGAAGTGTAGCTTGGTAAATAGGAAAAATTAATAA
The DNA here is from genome assembly GCF_011379025.1 of Polaribacter sp. 11A2H. Classification (NCBI taxonomy): domain Bacteria; kingdom Pseudomonadati; phylum Bacteroidota; class Flavobacteriia; order Flavobacteriales; family Flavobacteriaceae; genus Polaribacter; species Polaribacter sp. 11A2H. Next base: position 52,280 of record NZ_WTLD01000014.1, on the reverse strand, counting down.
AATTCTTAAAGGCCAAAACACCCAAGGGTTTGTTGTTTCTTGAGACAAGCCGATATAACTTGTTATAGGTTTAGCTACCCAAGTAGCAAAGGAACCGTTTATAGAAAATACTAAAATAATTGCTACAATAGACCAATTATTTTTCACTCCCCAACGTTGTTTTAATTTCTCCATATTTTTGCGAAATTACAATTAGGAAACCAATTAAGGAAATTTAGTAGACACTAATTTTTTTACTAAAACTTCCCTTAGAATTTCTTACTCTAATAATATAAATTCCTTTTTTTAAATTAAGTATGTTCACTTTTACTTCAGTCTCTTTTAAATGGTTCTTTTTAGAAGCAACATTTTGTCCTAATAAATTATAAACCTGAACATCTTCTAATATTTCTTTTGATGAAATAACGAGTTGTTTATCCTGATTTTTAACCGTAAATTTATTTATCTCACGAACATCTAAACCAAGAACTGTTTGATTAAAAGTTATAAAAAAACGATCATTATACACACCGGCATCAAGATTTACTATTGCGTCAACTGAAGTAATATCAAAATAATTTTGAGTAACGTTGTCATATAAATAAACCTCAGAGTCTATATCTGTCATATTATCTATCTTAAAAGTAACTTCTCTATTTAAATTAGTTTGCACTTTTAAAGGAATCATTAAAGATTGATCAAAATCTTCTATACCTGTAATTGCATAGGGAAAATCTTTGTTTTCAATTTTTAACGCCATATCTGTAGATTTATAATCCCACATTTCTGCTTCATACCCATCTTCATACTCAGCCGTAAGTCCTCTAAGACCTACACTTACTTGTCTGTGATATGTTTGGTCTGTTAATAAGAACTCAAAACCTATTCTTAAAATAGGGAAAGATTTTTTCTTTGCAACTGCATTATTTTTATGATATACTTCTGTTGATGAACCAACAATATCAAAAACTCTTTGTGCGTTGTTAAAATTGATAGTTCCACCAGAAGCAGATGCTTCTACAAAAAATCCTTGTCCTATATCTATATTTTCATCTGGAGTTTTAGTTCTTACTCCTCCTAGGCCAGAAGCCGGAGCTCCAACACCTGAAGTTCTCGTAGCATAACCTCCCAAATATTCTCCTGTATAATGAGATGTATCATCTCCAGAATCATAAAAATAAAGCGTACCAACAATAACTCCTGCATTATCAGAAATAAAGGTATCTGCTTTTATTGGCGTTGGATACGGATTTCCTAATACACTCCATGTACCAGAACCATAAGCAGCTATTTCACTCGTATAATCTCCATCGTTTGGTTTACCTACAAAAGTATAATTTTGACCAGTGGAATTTCCTGTACTTTTTTTATTAAAACCTTCTACAGGGTTTAATAATGTTGTAGATTCATTTATTTGCCTTGTCCAATCGCCACTATTTACAAATTTAGCCAACCACCTTGTACTTAATGTTATTGGTGAAGTAGTGTAATCTCCGTCAAAATCTGCAGAAAAATTAATATCTAAAGGTGTATTGGTCTCTGTTAAAGGAGTAGTTCCGTCTTTTAAAACGCCTTTTATATTGTACGTTTCTCCATTTGTTGTTACTGGTGACGACCAATAACTTGATTGGTAAACGTTTTTTAAATTGCCTTTTACATCTTTATAAAGATTTCCGGCACCAGATGCATTTTTAACACCTGTATGTGTTTGTTTTAATTGAGCAGTACCTAATAAACGGATATCTCCATTTAATTCTAAAGAATTTGCTACAGTCAATTCTACTCCATCTGCAACAGTTAAAGTTTTACCACTTTCTACATGTAAACAATCGCAATTTGTATTTGCTGTAATTGTAATATTTCCTTGGGTTCTAATTCCTTTGGTTAAATCTGTAGCACTATCATTTGGCACTCCGGAATTATTTCCTCCTGTCCATGTAGTTCCATTGTACACAATTTCATTATCTGCACATTCAATAAAATCAATACTTAATACATTTGTTTGTCCAACAGCAAAAGATACATCTACTGCATTAGAACTTGTAAAAGCTGCGTCTGTAAATGTAAAAATTAGATTTGCTGCAGCTTCATCACTATTTATATGACTATTTGCCTTACCTATAAAACTTAATTGTGCTTCTGTTGCAGAGTTAAGTGTTAACACCGCCGTTAAACCTAAAGGCACATTGCCTATTGTAACTTCTGAAGCTGTAAAAATACCTGAACTTGCAAAAAAAGTATCACCTGTTAAGGTTATAAGAAAAGGTTTTGTTGTATCGTCTATAGTTCCGTCGTTTGGAGTCTCAGGAAATAGCCCTTTAGAATAATATTGGTTCATTTCATCATCTCCTGTACCTGTTATATAAAATCGAGAACCATCTCCATTAAATTTAATGTCTGAAATTGTTCCTTCTTCGGATGAAACTGAAAAAGTATTTGTATTTGTTATTATGCCAGAAGTTAAATCAAAATTATTGGTTAGCGTAAACTCATTTATATCATCACCTGTATCACCAGCAATATAAAATTTACTCCCATCAGTATTAAAAGCAAAGCCTTCTGTTCTAGTATCAACCGAATTTACAGAATAAAACCCGTCGATATCAGTAGCAAGAGTTGATAAATTATAATCACTAGATAATGTAAATTGATAAATACGATCTGTACTACCTGCTAAAACAAATAATTTAGATCCGTCTGTATTAAAATAGATATCTCTTGGACTCGTTTCATTATCTGTTGCAGCAATGCTCACTGAAATAGCTCCTAAATGTGTACTAGAAGATACATCGAATGCAGAAGATAACGCGTATTCATTAATTTCGCCAACATCACTACCAATAACATATAGCATACTCCCTGTGTTATTAAAAGCTAATCCTTCTGGAATTTTTTCTTCTAAATCAATAGATAAAGTATGTAATAAAATAGCTGTACTTATATCATAAGGAATAGAAAGATGCATTTCTATAACTCTTTCTGAAGTAGATCCTACTATAAAAAGTTTTGAACCATCCGTATTAAAAACCATTCCTAGCGGATTTAATTCTAGAGTTTCAAATATAGTAGAGGCGGCAGGTATCGCTGAAATAGAAGTAAAATCATACCCAGGAGATAAAGCATACTCCTTTATATCTTGACCTACAAAACCTGCAACATATACTTTAGTTCCATCATTATTTATTAAAAGTGCTTCAGGGCTTTTTTCAGCTGTTAGTTTTGTAGAAACTGTCTTGGTTGTTAAACTCGACAAATCATAACTTGTACCTAAATTATAGCTATTTATATCATCCCCAGAATACCCTATGGCGTATAACACAGTCCCATCATTATTAAACTCAATAGCTCTTGCTTGTAATTCCTCTCCACTAATATCTAAATCACCTACAATTGTAGCCGTAGAAATATCATAAGCACTACAACTAAATTCAAAAACTTTATCTGAACTATAATCTACAATAAATAATTTTGACCCATTAGTATTAAACCTTAAACCAGAAAGATTATCTCCTTCATTTGCTGTTGATAAATATGTATTTATAGCTGCTTCCGCATTAAAAGAAACTGGCATATTTAAGGATTTATTAATACTAGAAACATTCCATGGTATAGCAACCACATATTCTACCACATCATCTCCTGCACCTCCCAGAATATACATTTTTGTTCCGACATCATTAAAAGCAACATCTTGCGGATTAGATTCTTCTCCAGAAACATCAAAATAACCAACTATAGGACCTCTAGATGAAATATCATATGCCGTACTTAATGAATACTGAATAACAAAATCTCCTTCTGAACCTACCATATAGAATTTAGTACCACTATCACCAAAAATCATGCCCGTAGGTTTTATTTCTTGTGTGGGAATAACGTATGCACCAACATGAGTTGGTGAAGTTATATTAAAGCTATTAGCACCAGAATAGGATAAACTTTGTGCGTGTAAAGGCATTTGCAAAAATGCAAATAGAAAGAATAAAGTAATTGTAAATTTCATAGTTGAGTTAAACTTATTAGGGTTTTGAATAACTGAACAGTAAACTTACAAAAAAGAGGTTAATTTTACTAAAAGGTTAAATAATAATAAAATAAAATTATTTAACCTTTCTAAACATTAGCCAAACACCAATTAGAACGAGTGGTATACTTAATACTTGTCCTGTATTTAAGGAGTTAAATACCCAATCTTCTCTACCATTTACTTGTGCTTCTTTTAAGAATTCAATAAAGAAACGTAGTGACCAAAGTACTACCATAAAAAGACCAAAAAGATATCCTGTTTGTTTCTTTTTATCCGTTTTCCAATATAAATGCCACATTACAAAAAACAATGCTAAGTAACTAAATGCTTCATATAATTGTGTTGGATGTCTTGGTACGGTTTCTCCTGCTGCTTTAAAAATAACTCCAAAATTAGAATCTGTTGCTTTTCCGTAAATTTCTGAGTTGAAAAAGTTACCAAAACGGATAAAGAAACCTCCTAAAGCAACCATAATTGCTAATCTATCTAAGATAAACAACCAAGGTTTTTGTAAGTGTTTTTTTGCATAAAAATATAAAGCTATTGGAATACCAATTGCAGCACCATGACTTGCAAAACCTGTAAAACCTGTAAATTTCCAACCTTTTATAATTCCGAATAAAGAATCTGTTGCACTTTCTTTTATCGGTAAAAATATTTCTAATAAATGGTTCTGATAATAGTCCCAACTATAAAAGAACACATCCCCTAAACGCATACCTACAAGCATAGAAACAAAGACATACATAAATAATACATCTAACTTTTCTTCAGGAATTTTATCTTCTACATAGATTTTTTTCATTAGTCTTAAACCTAATAAAAATGCTGCTACAAACATTAAACTGTACCAACGTACAACAAAAAATCCTAAATCTATTCCTATTGAAGGATTCCAAGTAATTGCTAAAAAGCTCATATATTTCTTATTCTATGTCTGGTCGAGCGCAGTCGAGACCTTATTATAATACGTACTATTAAAAAAATCTCTCGACTGCGCTCGAGATGTCAATTGTATTTCTTTTTTAGTCATAAGTCAAAAAATCTTATGTCTATTTTTTTTCTATTATTCTTTTTTATCCGGAACAGGATCATAGCCACTTCCTCCCCAAGGATGACAACTAAAGATTCTCTTTAATGCCAACCATCCACCAGAAAACAAACCATGTTTTTGTAAAGCTTCAATGGTGTAATGAGAACACGTAGGACTATACCTACAAGTTGCTGGTGTAAATGGTGATATTGCGGTTTGATAAAAACGAACCAACAATATAAATGGAAAAGACAGTATTTTTTTCAATGATTAAACTTTAAGAATTAAAAAAAGTTCTCGATACAATTCCGATAAAAAATCGGAATCACTCGAACTGACATATTTGTAATTCATAATTTTCAATTCGTAATTATTTTTTTAGTTAATTAAAAAAGTGGTGCCTTCTTTACCGTCTTTTAATTGAATTCCTAAGGTTATTAGTTCATCTCTAATTTGATCTGATAATGCCCAATCTTTATTTTCTCTTGCTTCTTTTCTTAACTTAATTAACAACTCTACAACACCATTAATTTTTTCTGAATTGTCTTGAGAGTTTTCATTCATCAACCCTAAAACATCAAAAACAAATGCATTAATTGTAGTTTTAAACTCTGCTAAATCATCGGCAGTTAAACTTGCTTTATGTTCTTTTATTTGATTGATAACTTTTACTGCTTCAAATAATTGCGGAATTAACATTGGTGTGTTAAAATCATCATTCATGGCAGCATAACATGCTTTTTTCCAATCTTGAACATTAAAAGTAGATGTTTTACCTGCAACTATCTTTTCTAAGAAATTTACAGCTTCCATCAATTTAGCATGTCCTTTTTCTGATGCTTCTAAAGCATCTCCAGAAAAATCTAAAATACTTCTATAATTCGCTTGCATGTTAAAGAAACGAACCACACTTGCAGAAAATGGTTTTGGTAAAATGTTGTTTTCTCCAGTTAAAATTTCATTTGGTAAAATAAAATTTCCGGTAGATTTAGCCATTCTCTGTCCGTTTAAAGAAAGCATATTTGTGTGCATCCAATAATTTACAGGAGTTACACCACTACATGTTTTAGATTGTGCAATTTCACATTCGTGATGCGGAAATTTTAAATCCATTCCACCACCATGAATATCAAAACTTTCGCCTAAATATTTTGTACTCATTACAGAACATTCTAAATGCCAACCAGGGAAACCATCACTCCAAGGAGAAGGCCAACGCATTATATGCTTTTCATCCGCTTTTTTCCAAAGTGCAAAATCTTGTGGATTTTTCTTATCAGATTGTCCGTCTAAAGTTCTGGTATTATGTAATAAATCTTCTACTTTTCTACCAGAGAGAATTCCGTAATTTTCTTTTTTGTTATACTCATGTACATCAAAATAGACAGAACCATTTACTTCATATCCAAAACCTTTTTCTATGATTTCTTTAATCATTTCTATCTGCTCTACAATATGACCTGTGGCAGTTGGCTCTATACTTGGTGGTAAAAAATTATAGTTTTTTAAAACATCATGAAAATCTACCGTGTAACGTTGTACAACTTCCATCGGTTCAATTTGTTCTAAACGTGCTTTTACAGCAATTTTGTCTTCCCCTTCGTCTGCATCATTTTCTAAATGCCCTGCATCGGTTATATTACGCACATAACGCACTTTATAGCCTAAATGCAATAAATAACGATACACAACATCAAAAAACATAAAGGTTCTAACATTTCCTAAATGTGCGTTGCTATAAACGGTTGGACCACAAACATACATACCTACGTATCCGTCTGTTATGGTTTTAAAATTCTCTTTAGATTTGGTTAAAGAGTTGTATACTTTTAGTTGATTTTCTTTGTACAGTTCCATTAAATAAGTGACTAATTACAGCCGATAAAGATAGACACTTTAAAAAGAATGACGAAATGGAATTTGTTAGAAGTTTACTAAGATTTAAAGTTGGTCTAAAATAAATATATTTAAATTTACATTTTTATTAAAAAAAGACATAAAATATTAAAGTTGCATAAAAATAATACATTATAAATGAATTGGATACTATTAATTATAGCCGGACTTTTTGAAGTTGCTTTTGCTGCTTGTTTAGGCAAAGCAAAAGAAAGTACCGGAGCAGAAACCACCTATTGGTATATTGGCTTTTTGTTGTGTTTATCTATTAGTATGCTTCTACTTTTAAAGGCAACACAAGAGTTACCAATTGGAACAGCTTATGCCGTTTGGACAGGAATAGGTGCAGTTGGAACAGTATTAATGGGAATTCTTATTTTTAAAGAACCCGCAACTTTTTGGCGACTATTTTTTCTTTCTACTTTAATATTTTCTATTATTGGGTTAAAAGTAGTTTCTAATTAAATAGAAAAAACAATTAAATATTCTTTATTGCTATTGCATATTTAAACTTTTTTAAGAAAATAAAATAACATTAAAAATGTTTATAAATCTATCCTATTTGATGTTTTTTAGTACTATAACAAATAGTACTTTTACCAACTTTTAAAGGTATCAAAAAAATTATATGATTAAAAAGAGTTTATTATCATTAGCTATAGGAACTTTTGCCATAGGAATGACAGAATTTACAATGATGGGTATTTTGCCTGATATTGCAAAAGACTTAAATATTGATATTCCTTCGGCAGGGCATTTAATTTCTTTATACGCTTTAGGCGTTGTTATTGGTTCTCCTATTCTAGTGCTATTTACCGCTAAATATTCGCCTAGAAAAGTATTAATATTTCTAATGCTACTATTTGCTGTTTTTAACCTATTATTTGCGGTCTCTCCAATATATTCACTTTTACTTGTTTCTAGATTTATGTCTGGCTTGCCACATGGTGCTTTTTTTGGTGTAGGTTCTGTAGTGGCTGCTAAATTTGCTGATCCTGGTAAAAAAGCACAGGCAATTGCCATAATGGTTACCGGTATGACCATTGCAAACCTTCTTGGAGTTCCTTTAGGTACTTATATTGGGCATCATTTTTCTTGGAGATACACATATTTAATAATAAGTCTATTTGGTTTATTATCCATGATTTCTATTTATTTCTGGATCCCTAAAATGCAACCGCTTTCACAAGTTAGTAAGAAAAGTCAATTGCGTTATTTTAAAACAAAAAAAGCTTGGGTTATTATTGGTATGGTTTCTATAGGAACCGGTGGTTTATTTACTTGGTTAAGCTATATAGCTCCTTTAATGACAGAAATTACCAAGGTTAATGAAGACTCTATTCCGTATGTAATGGTTTTGGTTGGCTTAGGAATGCTTATAGGAAACCTATTAGGTGGAAAGTTATCTGATATCATTACACCTCAAAAAACGGTAACCGTTTCCTTTATATTTATGATGCTCTGTTTAATTACTATCTATTTTACCGCACACATACCGTTTATGAGTTATTTAATGGCATTTATTACTGGTGTTGCTGCATTTAGTTGTTCATCTCCAATACAAATGCTTTTAATAGATTCTGCTGAAGGTTCAGAAAGTATTGCTGCTGCCGGAGGTCAGTCTAGTTTTAATTTAGGAAATACGATGGGGGCTTTTTTCGGTGGGTTGCCAATTACCTATGGTTATGCATACAATTCACCAATTCTTATTGGAGTTGGTATGGTTGCAATAGGTATTTGTTTTTCTTATTACTATTTAATTTTACTCAAAAAAAAGGATTAATATAAATGTACTTAAAAAAATATTGAAGTATACAAAATTTAAAATTGAGTCTTCTTACCTTTCTCTAGGTTTATAAATTACAATAATCTGGACTACAACAGCTAAAAAAATCAATACATATATTTCTAGTTGAGTAAAAAGTTCTATTGAATCTATTGCCCTTTTACTTATAGACATTTGTCTTTTGCCTTCATTCATTTGAATTTCAGACAATTCATATAAGTTTTCTTTTACACTTAAGATATTGCTGTTATAAGAACTTTTTTTAAAAGGTTTAGAGTCTTCTAATTTTGTTAAAACTGCCAAATTATTTTTAAAATCATTAAAAACTTTAGCTTCTTTTGTGGTTAATTTTGTTCCTTCAAAAGAAGTAATAGCTGTTTCAATATCACTATTTACTTGTTTATTTCTACCTAAAAAGAAAGTAGAATCTAATTTAGCTGCTGCCAATTCTTTTTCTTGAACAGATTTAGATATTTTAAAAATTAAGTCTTTAGCAATTAGCCTATCTTTATAAATAGCTTCTAAAGAATCTTTAATTCTTACAAAATTATTTCTATCAATTAAATTGGTAGCAATAATTAGTATAAAAATCATTAAAATTCCAAGAACCCATTTTACTTTATTATAAAAGCCCATATTTTCATTTTTTTTAAGATTAAAACAAACGATAACAAATATAAAAAAACAATATTTAAAAACCACTATAACGGCAGTTTAACGTTTAACTAAGCAAATTAAAGACTAACTAATTTCACTCCAAATTTTAGAGTTTTTAGACATCTCTACATATGCTTTTTTAATATTGATATTTGCCGGTTGCGATAAATTACCATCTTCTTGCAAAACAGCAATTGCTGTATTTCTAGCGGCAACTAAAATTTTAGAATCCTTTACAACATCGGCAATTTTAAGATTTAAAACACCACTTTGTTGGGTACCCATTAAATTACCTGGTCCCCGTAATTTTAAATCTACCTCAGCTATTTTAAAACCGTCTGTAGTATCTACCATGGTTTTTAAACGTGTTTTTCCTTCTTCAGAAAGTTTATAACCAGATAGTAAAATACAATAACTTTGGTCTGCACCTCTACCAACTCTTCCTCTTAATTGATGTAATTGAGATAACCCAAAACGTTCTGAGCTTTCAATAATCATTACACTGGCATTGGGCACATTTACACCAACTTCTATTACAGTAGTAGCAACCATAATTTGCGTTTCTCCTTTTACAAAACGCTGCATTTCGTGCTCTTTATCTGCAGGTTTCATTTTTCCGTGTACAATACTAATTTGATATTTTGGCGTAGGAAAATCTCGCGAAATACTTTCAAAACCATCCATCAAATCTTTATAATCCATGGCTTCAGATTCTTGAATTAAAGGATACACCACATATACTTGTCTTCCTTTTTCAATTTCATCTCGCATAAATTTAAAAACAGATAAACGATTTTTATCAAACCTGTGTACTGTTTTTACTTCTTTTCTTCCAGGTGGTAATTCATCAATTACAGAAATATCTAAATCTCCATACACAGACATTGCCAAAGTTCTAGGAATTGGTGTTGCTGTCATTACCAGAATGTGTGGAGGGAGAGAAGAAGCCCCTCCAACCTCCCCAAAAGGGAGGCTTTTATCACTGTTGTGTAATTCTTGTGTTATTTTCTTTGTTACATTTTCTATGTTTCCAATAACTTCTTGGTTGGTGAATCTTATTACCTTAAAACCTAATTCTTGTAAAATCTGTGTTCTTAAATTGTCTGCTTCTTGTTGTGCTGTTGTGTTGTGGTGCTCTCCATCTACTTCAATAATGAGGCTTTTTTCAATACAAATAAAATCAACAATAAATTCATCAACAAGATGTTGTCTTCTAAATTTAGAATCTAGCTTTTTTGCCTTTAATTGTTGCCAAAGAACTTGTTCTGCTGGTGTGGTTTGTTTTTTACGTTCTACTTGTAATTCCTTCATTAAAGCATACACAGAAGGACGAGCAGTTTCATAACGATTTAGCACTGCTTGAGCTCCTTCCCTTCGGGAAGGTTGGGATGGGCTTTTTCCTCCTTTTTTCCAAAGTTGAGCTCTTTGTGCAACTCCGAATCTATGTTGCTCATCAATAATTGCAATACCAAGATTTTTAAACTTTACTTTATCTTCTAACAAAGCATGCGTACCTATTAAAATATGCAAGGTTCCGTCTTCTAAATTCGCATGAATTTCTCTTCGCTTTTTTATTCTAACAGAACCTGTTAATAAATCGACATTAATGTTCATGTCTTTTAACATTTCTGAAATAGCATGATAATGTTGGGTTGCCAAAATTTCTGTTGGCGCCATAATTGTTGCTTGAAAACCGTTGTCTATTGCCAATAACATGGTTAATAAAGCAACAATGGTTTTACCAGAACCAACATCTCCTTGTAAAAGACGATTCATGTGTGCACCAGATGCAACATCTTTTCTAATTTCTTTTAAAACTCTTTTTTGAGCATTTGTTAAATCGAAAGGTAAATGGTCTTTATAGAAAGTATTAAAGTAATCGCTCACGTTTTCAAAAACAAAGCCTTTTATTTTTGTTTTGTTGATGAGTTTCTTTCGCAATAGCTGCAACTGAATAAAAAATAATTCTTCGAACTTTAAACGATTTTGTGCTTTGGCTAAGTTTTCTTGACTTTTAGGAAAATGTGCATTCAGCAAAGCATCACGCTTAGACATCAACATAAAATCGTCTATTATTTCTTGTGATAATGTTTCTGTAATTACTTCAAAAAACTGCTGTAATAAATACTGAACATAATTGCGCATTAACTTATTAGAAACACCAGAATTTACTAACCTTTCGGTAGATGGATATACGGGTTGCATTTTAGATTGCAACTTTTTCTTGTATTCCGTAACCAATTCTAACTCTGGATGTGGAATACTAAAATTGCCATTATAATGGTTCAGCTTGCCATAAACCACATACGATTCGTTAATTTTTAAAGAATCTTTAATCCATTTTTGACCTTTAAACCAAACCAATTCCATAGATCCTGTAGCGTCTTGAAAAGTTGCCACTAACCTACTTCCTCTTTTTTGAGCTACCGATTTTACGCGGGTAATTTTACCAACAATTTGAACTTCAGAAGAATTTGGTTGTAAGTCTTTTATCGCATAAAATGCGGTTTTATCAATATATCTAAACGGAAAGAAATTTAATAAATCATTACATGTTTTTATACCCAATTCGGTGTACATAAGCGTTGCTCTTTGTACACTAATTCCTTTAATATATGTTATGGGATAGTTTAAATTCAATTTTAAAAAATATAAAGAACGAAAATACAGAAATCAATAAGAATAAAGTATAAAAAATTAATTTTTGAAGCTGATAAAATTTATCGATGTATTTACAATGTTAAAAACAAAAAATAATCCCAATTGATTTAATATTAAAATCAATTGGGATTATTAAATAAACACCAAATACTTATCTCTTCTTGTTTTCTAATCTAAAATCACTTTCTTAGAAACTTTACCGTTTTCTGTTTCTATATTTATAATATAAATAGCATCCGATAATTTACTTGTTTTTAATCGCTGTTGCTTAGTTTCTTGTTCTAAGTTGTTCCATTGACCAATTGTTTGCCCTAAAAGGTTAAACAACTTCACTGTTTTCAGTTGTAAATTATCATTGTTATTAATTACTATTTCCTGAGTCGTATTATCTAAGAAAACAGTAATGTTTTTATTAAAAACAATAGCATTGTCTGAAACATCTAAAACCGTGGCGTCACTTTCTTTAAATGTTAAGAAAAAACGATCTGTATAGTTTCCGGCAGATAAGGTTAACGAGAATTTTCCATTATTAATTAAGTAAGCTTTACCTGTTAATTTGTCTTTTATAAATACATCTCTATTAATAGCTTCCCATTCATCTACACCAATAGATACAGTACCATTTTTAACTAAAGAAACAAATAAAGGAACTTCTAGATCGTCTGTAATAGCTTGTACTCCAGTAATAGCGTATTTATCATCATTATTAGGGAATTTCCAGTAAATATCTGTTTCTCCAACATCTAACATTGCAGCATCATACCCTTTTTCATATCCAAAAGAATTGTTATGTTTAAATGAAATTCCTATTTGTCTGTGCAATCCTAAACCTTCTTCATTTACATAATCCATACCCAACTTAATTACCGGAAGTTTATTTACAGTTATAGTTTTTTCTTTAGAATCATTATTACTTTTATAGAAAATAGACTCATCTCCTTCTTTTATATATTCTCTTTGAGAGTTATTAAAATTAATAGTACCTCCATCGGAATCTCCATCAACAAAAAACCCTTGCCCCATAGCAATATATGCTTTAGGCTCATGATAATTTCCATCTCCTAAAGAAGGAGCTCCTTTAGTTGTAACACGCCCTTTTAAAGTAAATAAATCTAAATATAAACTTACTGTAGACTGACTAGAGTACTTAATTTTAATGATATCTCCTACTTTAACATCTGCTTGAAAATTAGCTTCTGAATATTGATCTACTCCAGAAGAAACTAATTGAAGCTCTTGTACAACTCCCTCGTTTACCTGAAGACTTATTGGAATATCTCCGATACTCTTATAAGAAAAATAAATTTTATCTGCATTAATAGAACTTTCATAAGAAAAACCTTCATTAAATGACGTTAAACGTAAACCACTAACCCCTATATTAACAGGATCTGTATATAAAATAGCTCCATCAAAAGGAATACAAGTCTCCGCTTGAACCACACTAATTACCGACTCTGAACCATTATTGCTCATTACCTGATTAGCAGATAATCCCATAGAAATATTTCTAATAGCATAACCACCAATGTAGCCACCAAAATTATGCCCTGCGGTTCCTGAGCCACTTTCTTCTCCTGCATGTTCCCAGAAATATAAATCACCTGTTATAGAACCTGTTGCATCATCTATATTATCTTCTATAAATTTCTTTGCACTTATTGCTCCTGCAAAAGGGTTTCCTACTAAATAAGATTCATTTGCCCCAACTGTTGTGCTCATATCTCCATCTTTTGGAGTACCTACAAAAGTATAGTTTTGCTCATGATCTGGTCCTTTAAAAATAAAACCATCCGTCTCAGAAATTTCTTCATTTTTGTATTTATGTTCCCAATTAGATCTACCTCCATTACCATTGGCATAAGTATACACCCAGTAATCTGCTATAGAAATAGGATCTGTACTCCAAGTACCATTATAGCCACTTATAAAAGTTATATCTTTTGCTATTTGAGTACCTATTGTAGAAGTAGCATCTAAAACATTGGATCCATCTTTTAAAACGCTTTCTATAGTATAAGTAGTTTGTCCAAAAGTATTTACAGGAGAACTCATGTAGTTATATCTATACATACTAGGTACCATAGATTTTTGATCTACCAATAACTTACCAGAACCTGTAATTTGACGAGTACCTTCATGTGTTTGTACTAATTGCGCTTTGTTAGTTTCATCTGCACTTATTAACCTAATTTGCCCATCTAAAACAATGTTATTAGTTACTACTAATAAATGATCTGTAACACTAAACACACTACCACTTGTAACTTCTAATTTACGTGCACTTAATTTTTCTCCATGATTGTAATTTTCCGAAATTTTCACCTCTCTAGACCTATCTGGATTACCGTTAGACCAATCTCCACTTATTCTATCTGTTAAACCAAACCTATGCAACCCTGGCTTTATATTAGCATCTTCCGAAACACTTGTTGTTGTAATTTCTGATAATAATGGAGCATGCGCATGACGTTCATCATTAACATCAGCAGCATCATTTGCTAAATCTGTATAGGTAATAATATTATCGTCTATAAATGCAACCCACTCAGAAGGTGTTACGTCTCTGTTTGGTGACGATACATTATCTATACGCACATAACTTGTATTATCTACAATGTCTTTTATTGCATCTGTTCTTAAATTCCAAGCTTTTAAACCTGTACCTTTTGTTAATGCAATAATGTCATCTGCTTCACTAAAATCTGTAGCAGCGGTATTAATAATCTCTAAAGCAGTTGTTAATTTGTTAGTAACAGTCTTAGAAGCTATTAATACAGATTCTCCAGGACCAATAAATGAACTATTTGTAACTTCTTCCGTTGGTATTATGCCTAATGGAGCAGCCGTATTTTTAAAGAAAGCAATATTTGCCGTATTTGGAGCAACGCTATTAATAAGATCAATATTTGTTACTTCTATCCATCGTTCTGCTGCTGTTTGATATACTTGCGTAATCATTGCTGTTCCGCACGCTTTAATGCTTTTATCTAAGGCGTACGTTATATAAGTTGATGGATAAGTGGTAATTGCTCTTGCAGTATCATCTGTTTCTATACTTGCTACTAAACCGTTACTACCAACTTCTTGACCAGTAATAGATATATCTATCACTGAGTTAGCCACACTTGTTGTAGTATTTGCAGAAACATCTGTTCCGTTACCATTGGTTACATTTGTCGTTTTTAAAATACCAGGTACGCCTGCCTCCATAACATCTGGACACCCATCCCCATCAGAATCTAAGTCTAAACTATTTATAATACCATCATTATCTTCATCATTAAATTCTGCAGGGCATTGTAAAACACTAAAAACAATATTATCTACCCCAACATCATTACCTGCCCCACCATTAGGTTGATCATTATAAATTACAATATCTACCTCATCAGTACTACCTGTAAAATCTAAAATAACCCTTTCCCACTCATCATTATTAGTTACTCCTACCGAAGAAGCAGTTTTTAAAGTTGTTCCACTACTATCTTGTACTTCTAATCTAAAAATAGGTGTATCAGGACATCCATTGCATAATCCAGACATATCTAAACGAAATCTATAATCTGCACCAATAACTAAATTATTAAGAGTATGACGATAAAACTCCTTATTTCCTTCATTAATCATGTTAATAGACAAATACCTACCGCTTGATGAACCTCCTGTAGGACCATTAAACTCATCTATATTTGCATCTAAATTTCCATTTTGATCTGTACGGTTGTAATGCCCTAAACCAGAATTTAATGAAGATACAACAGCATAAGAACCATCTGGAATAGCTCCCCCAGTGTCATAAAAATGATTTAAAATATAAGGATTATCTGATCTTCCGGTACCTGTACCAAAGTCTTCACTATACAATTCTACAATTTCTACTTTATCTTCAATCGGACAATTACCATTCTCTATAATATCTATAATACCATCATTATCATCATCAATATCTAAACTATCATCAATTCCATCATTATCTGTATCGACTAAACAACTAGCAAAACTTCCTTCTGTAGCCCCTCTTGTATCTACGAAAGCTCCAAAAACTTTAATTTCATTATCTAAAGAAACACCTACCAATGCTGAAGCAGAAATTTTTATTCCTGAATAAGCCTGCGTCGTTTTAAAGCCAAGATTAAGATCTCCAGAACCAGATACCCCAATAATATTTGTTAACAACTCTAACCCGATTAAGTTACCTGCGGTACTAGACTCCAACTCTACTCCAGTAGCACTTAAAGTAGTAATCGTTAAACTATTTTGTAAAATACTTAAGCTTACTAAAGCATCATTAAAATTTAGTGAGAAACCAGCATATGATCCTGCAGGAAAACTATTCGTTGCATCCCTTACTGCTAAACTAGCTGATCCACCAACACTTGCTAAAATATTAATTGTTGCATAATCTGTATCGTCACTTGTTATTACGTTATCTGCATTAGCAACACTACAACCTACACACGCTAATCCTGAAACACCTGTTTGTTTAAAATCTATATAGGTAGAAAACGTTGGTGCGTTTAAAGCGTAAGAAGTATTACACTCTAAAGTTGTTGAACACATTTTTTGAATAAAGCTATTGTAAATTTTAATGGTACCTAAATTAACTGCTGCTAATGGCGCTGCAAATTTAATACGAACCTCATCAAAAGTTTGTGTAGCAGAAAAACCAATAGTTTGTTTGTTTTCTGAAGCTAACAAAGGAGCACCTACTAAAAGAGGACCTCCAGACTTAGACTCTACCAAAGTTCCATTTAAATAAGTAGAAATAGTGGTATTACTTAATACATCTATTGCTACAAGAGATTCTGATTCTATTACAAATCCTACATAATAAGGGTTCGTTGTTGTAGCTACATAATTGTCTAAAACATCGTAAACACCAATTTCTAAAGCTCCTAAAAGATCTATATTTAAACCTAATTCTGCATAATCTTCTGTGTCTGAATTTATAATATTCTCCAAACCACCTATATTAACACCTGCGCTTACTAAACCAGTACCTACTGTCTTAATTTCTACCGGATAATCTGTATTTGTCAAAGCTACTTGCGTATTACAATCTAAAGTATCTGTATTACTACAATATTCTTTTATAACAGGATAATTTACATTAAAATCACCTAAACTAACACCAACGGTATCTGAAAGCTCAATTTTAATTTCATCATAAGGCTTAGTTACATCTGTTACAAAACCTACATTTCTTGTAGCACTTGTTAAAAGCGGAAGTCCCACAAGAGCATCAGTAATATTTATAGACTGTTGTTCTACATTACCTAAATAAGTGGTAATTTTTAATGTACTTAACACACTTAAATCCACAGCAGCATTTGTAGTTATATTAAAACCTGCATAAGTACCTCCTGCAAAAGGAACTACTGCACTAGTTTGAAAATCTCTTTGTTTTTTTACTGATAAATATACCGTTCTTAATACTCCTACAGAAAGTACACCTCCTGTTAAATTAGCATGAGTGCTAGCGTTACCATCTAATACATTTTCTGGGTTAATACCTGTTGTACCTAGAAGATTAAGACTAACACCAACCTGACCAACATCATCTACTTCCATAGCATAACCTTTTCCTACAGAAACTTCAGACATTGTATTACAAGATAAAGCACTACTTGTGTCTTTATAAATTTTCACAAACGGATAGTTCACAACTAAAGTTGTAACCAAACCACCTACAGAAATTCTCATTTCATCAAAAGCAACTGGAGATACAAAACCAATATTTGCACTTGAACCAAAACCTAAATTAAGTGATAATACATCACTCGAAGGAGTATAAGTAGCTACTGCTGATGAGTTACCATCCTTATATAATTTAATTTGTATTGTACTCCCCACACCTACTGATGTTCCAATATTAAAACCAGCATAAGTTCCTGCAGGAAAATCTCCTAATGCAGAAGGTGCTGTAATTGTTAATGTATTAGTTCCTAATACAGTCGCTAATGTAGAAGTAGAATTAGTAGTTGTATTATTATCTACAGCATCTGCTCCATCTCCAGTCCATTGATGTGTACATATTTCTGGTGTTACAAAAGTTGCTGGTATGCAAGAAGTTCCGGAACCATCTGCAGTTACCCCACTAAAATTTCCAGTACCATTAACTAAAGGTACAATTACATTTTTAGGCAGATCTATAATGGTATTTACTGCAAGAGTTTTTGTTGTTTTTGCCTTATCATCTGTAAGACCTTTTAAACCTTTATCATTGGTAGCATAAACATTTATGATGCTTAAAATGAATAAAAAGGTGAACCATTTTTGAGTTGTTTTGGTTTTCATTTTTCGGGGAATTAAAAAATTATAAACTTTTGTATATTGTTCCTCTAGATTAAAATTATATACCTATAATTTTATCCTGAGAATAATTATTCTAACGATTATGTTATTTGAATTTTAATAAATAATTGAGTAAGTATCTTATAAGTACTAAAACTTTTTAAACACTTGTAAATTACCTATTATAGTAACTATAGCACTCTATGCATTGTCTTATTGACCTACAATAGAAGGGCATTTGCTACTTGCTATCATAACCAAACTTAAGAAAAGTGTGATTATTAATAAAAGATACTACTTGGTTCTCCGGAGGTTTACCAAGAATATCAACAGTAAGTGTTGTTTTAGTCGTTGTAGACTTGTTAGTAAGCCTTTTCACCTGTTTATTATTCTCTGCAAAAGTATTTAAAATACTTAAAACGAATAAAAGGGTAAACCATTTTTGAGTTGTTTTTCTTTTCATTTTTACGGGGGATTAAAAAATTCATAAACTTATTTATACCATTACTTAAGGTTAAAATATAATTCTTACCTAAAATAACTACACAATGATGTTTGTTCTTATTTTAGTAAAATAACATAGCAATTATCTTAAAATATCTTACATAAACCTCTAAAGACTAATTTAGTAAATTTGATTAGACATATCAATAATATATATTTTTTTTCATAAAAACAAACTTTAACCTATTAAATATCTAATATTTAATCAAAAAACATAAACATAACCTTAGCAAAACATTAAATACACAAACAATTATTCAAAAGACTATTCCTTATTCTTTTTTAAGCGCTTTCATAGTTAAAAAATTATTCTTTATTCCTCAAAATATAGTCCTTCAAATCAAAGTCAAAATAACTGCAATCACTGCAATTTCTCGTAACACAAAAAAGCAATTCAAAAGCTAAAAAAAGACTCTGCTTATTTATTAAAATTCATCTAAAAAAAAGATCAATTTTAATTTTTAAAATATTCTAAAAGATCAATTTTAATAATTAATTATTAAAATAAATTGAGTACTACACTCTACAAATAAAAACAATAAAAACACCAATATCAATAAGAAAACACTAAATGAGTAGTAAGTGCGTAGTGATATGAAAGAAGTTTTAATAAAATACTTTTTAAAATTAATTTCTATTTAAAATACTATATATAATTTCGCACTTCTATTTATTTATTATATAGAAAAACCCCTACATTTTTTTCCCCCACAAAAAACACACCTTTAAAAAATGGTGTAATACAGTTATGTGAAACCTATCCATATTCCTATAGAATTTAGTTATGGTTAAGTTAAACGTGCGAAAATAAATTTTATGTTCATAGTTATATAATATGAGCATTTTTAGTGTGATTAATATAAAAAAAATTATGAAACAGCTTTATTTTAACAAAACTAGTATTTCTTTAAAAGTTACTACTAAATTCAGCATCTATAAGTTTATGCTACATACTTTTTTAATGTTTGCTCTATTGGCTTTACAAAATACAACTGCACAAACAACAGCCACACCAAATAGTATTAAACTTAGACATCCTCATCACGTAAAAGGAAAAACAGAAATAGACACTAATTTTTCTGAAGTAGAAAAAATCACATCTTCTACCTCAACGACTCCTCTTATATATAGGAGTGAACCATCTACGGTAGCCCCCCATTTTAATCCTTCTGTAAACTTTTTGGGCTATAAAACAGCGTATACTGCAGCATCGATCTCTCAAACTACAGTTACAAAACAACTCTATCTTACTAATACAAATGCATTAGATAGAATAGACCCTGTAGCTACAAACGATTTAACTACGGCATCAAGTGCTACTATTTCTCAAACTGCACCCCCTGTTTCTGTAGCTAATAAAACAACATATATAAATGCTACTAACTCTAAAACAAGTCATTCTTTTACACATAATACAACGGCTGCAAACCAATATTTAATTGTTGCTGCATCTTATGAAGGTAAAACTTGGAATTCTCAAAGTTCACACTCAAACATTACTTCCATGACTTATAATGGAGTATCTATGACTCGTTTAGGTTTAAATTATGTTAATTATGATAATTATTTTGTTGAAATATGGGCCGTTAAAAACCCTGCAATAGGACCCCATAAAGTAGCTTTTAATGTAGATGAAGGTGGAAGTCTAAAAATGTCTGCCGGAGCTATTAGTTTTAATGATGTAAATCTTAACAATCCTATAAGATCTTCTTCCAATAGATATGGAAGCGGTAACTCTTTTTCACAATCTATTAATGTGCCAACAAACGGAATGGTGTTTGACGCTATTGTTTGGGAAAGAAATTTTAGTAATCATACTCAATCTGTTGGAACGGGACAAACAAAACAGTGGGATTTAGGTCCAGATAACAATCTTTTAATTGGTGCAGCAAGTACAGCAACAGCACCAGCTAATAGCACCATGACTTGGTCTGGTGGTGGTGGTCAATTTGCACATCTTTCAGTTGGTTTAAACCCAAGCTCAACAGCATCTGAAACATCAGTATCCTTTACACAATCATTGGCAGTTTGCAGCCCTTTAATAATCGACAACCTTAACCCTATTGATGTATCTACTTATGTTAGTGTAAAAAGTGGTACAATGCCAGTAAACCCTAATATAACAGCGATTTTAAAATATGGTACAACCAACATAAAAACATTAACAAACCCAACGTATAGTGGAGGTATCTTAACATGGAGTGGCTCTTTGGACACAAATACAACGATACCTGCAGGACAGGCAATAACCTTAGAAATTACATCGGCACAGACTGGTGTTACTTTTGCTATAGATTACGACAGCAAAACAAAACCTTCAAAAATTAACCTACCTCTTTCTACCTATATAGATATTACATCGTATGCCGTTTACGATGCACCTTATCCAGGTGGTAACATTATAACAAGTGCTTCAGCTGGTACCAAAGCTTATTTAAGAGCCATAGTAACCGACCCGTTTGGAGCTGATGATATAAAAGGTTTAAAAATAAATATTTTAGGTAGCCCTGTAACGGCAACTCCTGTAGCTAACGCTGGTTGTTCACGTACTTACGAATATGTTTGGAATACTACAGGGTTAGGTGGTACATACTCCATACCTGCAACAGCAGAAGAAGGGTTTACAGGTAACGGAACAGCTACAAAAGCACTTAGTTTTGATATTTGTTCTCCTATCGTCGATGCTCCAGTATTTTCGCTAGGTGCAACTTCTGATCGTTGCCAAGGTGCAGGAACTACAACTCATACTGCTATATCTATACAAGCTACAAACATTACATATAGTCTAGATACAACAAGTAAAACAGGTGGTAACTCTATAAACTCCACAACTGGTCTAGTAACTTATGTTGCAGGATGGTCTGGCACATCAACAATAACTGCAAGTGCAACAGGTTGTGGTGGCCCAAAAACAGCTACACATACCGTTACTACAAAACCATCTGTAGAAACACCTGTGTTTATTACTAGTGCTTCTTTAGAAAGATGTAAAGGAGCAGCAACAATAACTTATATTGCTAAAGCAGAAAATACAACAGGCATTACATATACGTTAACTCCAGCTTCTGCAGGAACAATTAATACCGCTTCAGGAATCGTGGCTTGGGCATCTAACTGGAGTGGAGATGCAACAATTACTGCTATTGCGGCTGGGTGTTCTGGACCTAAAATTAAAACATTAATAGTTTCAAGTAAGGCTATAATTGCAAATGATGATGCTGTTACCGGACTACAAGGAAGACCGATTCCGGTAAACGTATTAGCCAATGATAAATGTGATATAGATATTAGTACTATATCTATAACCGTTAAACCAGTTAATGGTAACGTACAAGTAGGTAATAACGGAAACGTAGTATACCTACCAAACGGTAACTTTGCCGGTACAGAAACATTTACCTACCAAGTTGGTAGTACTGGGGCTCCAGTAGTTTACGATACTGCCGTGGTAACAGTAACTGTACAAGCAGTAAACGGAGACCCGTGTTTGGAAGCAACCAATAATAAAACATTTTATTTACCGTTTCCGGAAGATAAAAATATGTTAAGGAAAGCACTAATTAGTGCTGCTAGTACTAATCAATTAAGTGCTAACATTAGAACTATTCTGGCTATTAAATTTCCTTACCCTAATACAACTATAGTCTACGATCATTGGGAAGATGGATATGAAGCAGATATTAATAACCCTACACAATCCACCACAACAATTTGGGGAGACGGAAACCTTAGCAATGGTGTAGCCCCTGGCTACCCAACCGATAAAATTCCTGCAGGAGGTTACATTGATATTGATGATACGTTTCGCTATAATTCTAGAAATTCGGCAGAAATTAAATATGATGGAAAAGATAAACTTTTAGCTTCATCTGACGTTGCCATATCAAAAATATCTGGAGATGCTGGCCCAAATGGTAATAGTGGGGGTACTATATTTGACGTTCAAAATACAAAAACCAATGTATTCGATACGAGTCGTTTCGGAGAGCTTTTTGTAATTCCATTTGGAGAGGATATTTCAGGGACAAAATTTGATAATGTATCTGCATTTAAATATACTGCCTTGTTTATTAGGGCAGAAAAAGATGGTACTGTAGTTAGTTTAGATTACAATGGAGATAATAAGGTTGACGTGACACATAACCTTGATGAAGGAGAAGTTTGGCTTTATGACGGAACAGCTAATAGCCCAGGGGTAAATAATGATGTAAATAATGCCAATGATATTAAATCTGGAGCCATTGTTACTGCAAACCATCCAGTAGGTGTAGACTTGCTGTTTGGAGGGATCGATTTTTACGGAACACGTAACTTAGCACTTTTACCTGGTGAATTTTATAGTGATACTTATTATACTCCAGTATACACAACTCTAGATGATGCGCCTGTTTCTGTTTTTTTTACAAATAGTATAGCAACTCCTATGACCATAAAGTGGACTTCTGGAACAAATGCTACCGGAAGTGTTGTACTGCCTGGTAAAGGTTCAAATTTTCTAGAATTACCTAAAACAGCAACTGGTTATAAATTTGAAAGCACAAATGGTAAAGCTTTTACGGCTATTTCTGTTACCGATGCAGATGCAACAGGATCTCAATACGATTGGTCTTACAACCTTATTGCAGCCAATCGTTTAACAACTTTTGCAAGTGTTGCTTGGGCACCTGGTTCTAATGATAAATCAGCAAATTATAATCCAATTTGGATTACGCCAACTGAAAAAACCACTATTTATATAAAATATGATGGTAACTTAACAACTAGCCCAAATACACCTGGAAATAGTTGTAATCTACCTTTTGATAAGGCAGTAGCTTTAAATGCACTCCAGTCCTATCAAATTTATGCCCCAGGCAACGACCAAACCGGAGTAGCAGTATACACATGTAATGATGTACCGTTTGCTGCCGTTTGGGGACAAGACCCTAACGCAAATGGCAGTGTAACACCTGTTGGATCACCTGCTCAAGATGTGGGATATGTGTTGGAACCAAGATGTTTACAACAAATTTTATTTGCAAACGACGATTTAAAAGGTACTTTAATAAATACGCCAGTTACAATAGACTTAGATAATAACGATGTAGGTTTTCTATGTCTTATAGACCCTGCTTCCATTTCTACATTAGGAGTCTTACAACCTGCTAACGGAAAAGTAGTTACAAATGGAGATGGAACTATTACGTATACCCCTAACCCTGGTTTTTCTGGTATAGATGTATTTGAATATAGAATTTGCGCTAGCGATTTTCCAGATGTCTGTGATGTTGCTAAAGTAAGAGTACCAGTTGGTTGTTCCATAACAAATCCTGGAAAAAACAATATAAACGGAACGGTATTTATGGATGATTCTTTAAATGCCACTTTTGATACTGGTGAAGTTGGTAAAAGCGGAATCAAAATTAATTTATATGAAGACAGTAATAAAAATGGTCTTGTAGATACTGGAGAACCACTTAAACAAACAAGCACAACAGATACTAATGGAAATTATTCACTAGAATTTACGGTACCAACAGCACCTATTACAACTATTACTAAGAGTGTTTTACAAAGTTCTGATGATATTGAAGAAGATTCGGCTGGAGGAACACCACTTCTTAACACTAACAGTCTAGATTTAGGTACCTTTAATGGAACTCCACGAATTGTAGGAATGAGATTTCAAAACATGAACATTCCTAAAGATGCAATTATAACCAATGCGTATATAGAGTTTACAGCAGAAGCAACTAATAGTGGATCTACGAACCTTATTTTTTCTGCAAATGCTGTAGATAACGCTCCTACATTTACTGCTACAGCAAATAACACTTCATCACGTACAAAAACAACGGCTACTGTACCTTGGACTTCCGTACCAAATTGGAATACTGTTGGAGGAAAACATAACTCCCCTAATATTGGAAAAGTTGTTCAGGAAGTAGTAAATAGAGATGGTTGGTTTCCAAACAATGCTATTGCAATTTTAGTGGTAGGAGATGGTACTAGAGTCGCTCAATCATTTGATCGTAACTCAAGTAACGCTCCAAAACTTGTAGTGAATTATAGATTACCAATAACCACAAAATATCTTGTAAAAGTTGATGAATCTAGCTTACCAGCAGGTCATACTGTAACAACATCAAATATCCAAAATGCTATTTTTAACAATTCTGATGTTGCCGATTGTGAAAATAATTTTGGTATTGCTAATTATTGTACCAACCCAAATTTACCGGATAGCGATAAGGATGGTATCAATGATATTTGTGATTTAGATGATGATAATGATGGTATTTTAGACACAGATGAAGATACAGGTACAAGTTGTAAGGTTCCTTTAAATTTAAAGGTATCTTGGATTGGAAGTGATTACGATTCGGGAGCTTTTGAAAAGAAAGTAGCAGGTGATGAAATTTATATAGATTTTGATTTTGGAATAATTGATTTTTCAGGCTTTACACTTGCAGATGTTTCTAAATTTAAATTTAATTACGCTACTCAAGGATTAACAAATATTTATCAAAGAATAGAAGTATTAGCTGCAGATTTACCTAAAACTATTGGAGTATCTTACGTTTTACAAGCAGGAGAAACTGGTGTAAATACTGGATTTACGAGTATTGATAAAGTTAGTTTTAGTTCAATTTATGTAGAACTTACTAATGGAATAACAATTCCTATTAGTGATATTGCTGCTATAAATCTTGTAGGTTCTGGTAATGAGACTTTTGGGATTAATGGTGTTAATTTTGATGCGTGGTCATATTATGATTGTGATGGAGATGGAATACCAAACAGTTTAGATTTAGACTCCGATAATGATGGTTGTCCAGATGCTTTAGAAGGAGATGAAAATGTAACCGCAGCGATGCTTGTAACCCCACCAAGCGGCACTTTATTAAAAGGTGGAAACGGAGTAGATCCTGTAACAACACCAACATCTGGTACTCATAATGCCTCAGTATTATTAAACTTAGGAAATTCAGTAGATGCAAAAGGTGTACCTAAAGTAGTTAACGCAAGTGGTACAGCAGATATTGGTGGAGACCAAGGACAAGGAATTGGTACTTCAATAAATACAATTATTCAAAGTACGGAATGTAATACTGTTGTAAATGCAGTAAATGATATTAACCAAACACCAAAAGATACCGCAGTTAACGGTGCATTGTTAACCAATGATGAAAACGTAACAAGCGTAACTATTATAACAATTAATGGCGTAGACCATACTATTCCTGCAGGAACTACTGAAAACCCAGGAAGTGTAGAAATTACAAATGTACCTGGTGTTGATGAAAACGGAAACTCAGTTACAAATACTGGTTCATTACTTATTAAATCTGATGGTACGTATACTTTTACACCTGCTTTTGGTTTTACAGGTACTATTAACCCTATAGGCTATACAGGTGCAGGTGTAGAAGATGCAACAGATACCGCGTTATTATCTATTAAAGTAATACCAAACGTTGTCCCTGGTAATAATCCGCCAACGGCGCAAAATGATGTAAATACTACAGAGATAAATACAACAATTACTAATGGAAAAATACTATCTAACGATAGTGACCCTGATGGTGATACATTAACAGTAACTAGTATTACCACTAATATTACTAATAATTCTAGTGGTACAAGTACGCCAACTACCGTAAATACGTTTCCAATTGCTGGAACTGGACAAACATTGTCTGGTAAAGATTTAAAAGGAGCCCAAGTTGATGTAGCTGGTAAAATAATAATGGCTGCTGATGGAACTTATACCTTTACTCCTGCAACCGAATTTATAGGTACTGTAAATGATATTACTTATACAATTAGTGATGGTAAAGGTGGCACAGATACAGCAATTCTTAGTATATCTGTAAAACCAGACTTTGGTAATACTACATTTGCTAATGACGATGCAAATTCTGCTCCACAAGAAACCAATATGACGGGTAATATTTTGGACAATGATTTTGATCCAGAAGGTAATCTACAAGTGGTTACTGCAGCTTCTGCAAATGGAATAGATATTACTCCCGGAACTGCTATTGATATTCCTGGTGTAGGAAATATTAAAATAGATACCAATGGAGAATATATTTTTATTCCAATAGCGGGTTATATAGGTACAATTCCTATAACCTATACCAAATGCGATACAGGCGTAACGCCACAAGCATGTGATAAAGCTACCTTATATCTTACTTCACTTCCTATTTCTGTAGTGGCTAAAGATGATATAAATCAAACACCACAAGACATTACTCTTAACGGACAATTAACAACCAATGATAAAGGCGTAACAAATGTAACAGCTCAACGTTTTGTTTTAGGAACTGCTAAACAGGTTTCTGGTAAAGATAAAAACGGAAATAACGTTGCAAATGCAGGTAAGTTAACAATTAATAGTAATGGTACTTATGTCTTTGTTCCTGCTACTGGTTTTACAGGAACTGTTGATCCAATTACCTATACAGGAAATGGTACAGGAGGTGCTACAGATACTGCTATATTATCTATTGAAGTAATTCCAAATGTACTGCCTAACAACAATCCGCCAACGGCGCAAAATGATGTAAACACTACAGAATTAAATACCCCAATTACCAATGGAAAAATACTATCTAATGATAGTGATCTAGATGGAGATGCATTAAATGTAATTAGCTTTACAACCAATGTAACAACTAATTCTGGTAGTAATACTACTTCAACTACTGTAAACACGTTTCCTATTTCTGGAAGTGGGTTAACAATTTCTGGAGTAGACATTAACGGAAATACTGTAGATGTAGCAGGTAAAATATTAATGACTGCAGACGGAACCTATACCTTTACTCCAGAAACTGGATTTACAGGTACTATAAATGAGATTGTATACACAATTAGCGATGGTAAAGGTGGCACAGATACTGCGATTCTTAACATAAATGTGATTCCTAATTATGGTAACACAACATTTGCTAATGATGATGCTAATTCTGCTCCGCAAGGAAATAACATGACTGGAAATGTATTGACGAATGATACAGATCCAGAAGACAATAACCAAACAGTTACTTCTGCTTCTGCAAACGGAACGACTATTACTATTGGAACAGCTATTGATATTCCTGCTATTGGAAACATAAAAATAGATACAAATGGAAACTACACATTTATTCCACTTGCTGGTTTTGTAGGAACGATCCCTGTAACGTATACTAAATGTGATAACGGAACTCCATCTGCATGCGATACGGCTACGTTGTACCTTACTTCTATTCCTACTGATGTTATTGCAGAAAATGATATAAATCAGACTCCGCAAGACATTCCGGTAGATGGACAATTAACAACCAACGACCATGGTGTAATAAGCGTTACAGCTGCAGGATTTACTTTAGGAATACCGAAACAAGTTGCAGGTAAAGATAAAAATGGAAATGACGTTAATAATGCAGGTTCAATAATTATTAACAGTAATGGAACATACACTTTTACTCCGGTAGCTGGTTTTACAGGAACTATAAACCCTATAACGTATACAGGAACTGGCTCTGGTAATATTACAGATACGGCAACATTATCTATTGAAGTAATTCCGAATGTTCTAACTAGCAATAATCCGCCAACGGCGCAAAATGACGTAAACACTACAGAGTTAGATAAAACTTTAAATTCTACGGTACTTTCTAACGATAGTGATCCTGATTCTGAAGATATATTAATTGTAACATCTGCAACAGGCTTATTAATTAATACAGAAACAACCGTTAATGGTATAGATGAAAATGGAAATAGCGTTACTGCCGGTACCGTTAAATTAAATACTAATGGAACGTATACTTTTGATCCAACACCAACTTTTGTGGGTACTGTAAATGACATTATTTATACCATTAGCGATGGTAATGGTGGTACAGATACAGCTATTCTTAGTTTAAATGTGATTTCTAATTACGGAAACACAACATTTGCGAATAACGATGCGAACTCTGCCCCACAAGGAGAAACAATGACAGCTAATGTATTAACAAATGATACTGACCCAGAAGATGATAAACAAACAGTTACTTCGGCTTCTGCAAATGGAACAGCTATTACTATTGGCGTTGCTATTGATATTACAGATATTGGAAACATTAAAATAGATGCCAATGGAAAGTATACTTTTGTACCAGATGCTAATTTTACAGGAACGGTTTCTGTAATATATGAAATTTGTGATAATGGAACTCCAAAAGCCTGCGACAAAGCCACTTTATATTTAACTTCTATTCCTGTTATTCTTGCGGCAGACGCAATGATTACACAAGTATATCAGTTTGGTAATGAAAGATGGATTGAAATTACAAATATTGGAAAAACAGAAATTCCTGCAAATACCATTAATATTCAATTGTTTCAAAACAAAACAATTGCAGAATTGGTTACACTACCTAATATAACTAACAATATTCCGTCATTAAAAATAGGTACGCCATTAGCTGCAGGTAAATCTGTATTAATTAAAAACAGCGGATCTACTACTCTTAAAAATCTTGGAACTGCAAATATTATTGAGAATGAAAGCTTAACTGCGTTAGACGATACCGTTAATGATATCATTATACTTTCATCTACTACAGGAATTACTTCATGGCTTAATAGATATGATGTTGTTTCTAATATTGCTAACAAAACATCGATAGTAAGAATAGATGAAAGGTTAACACCTAATAAAGAGTACACAGCAAACGAATGGGTGGTGTTTGTAAATGATATTGAAGGCGATAAAGATTATATTTCTCCTTATGCAGAAATTAGCAATACAATAAAAGGTACTCCGAGACATCCACAAGCTCCTGTAGTATCAGAAATACTAAATTCTAATAAAGAAGCAAACACTCTGTTGGGTTTACATAGAATAGATAAAACTATTTCTAACTCTAGCAACGATAAAACTTGGACAAATGGTTACCCAGACAGGTCGCGTGAAGTAGTAATTGATAAAGATTTTGAATATGCAGATAGTAGATTAAGTGCTAGAAAACTAGAAGTAGCTGCAACTAAAAAGTTAACAATAAAAGATCAATTATTAGTAGTTACAAATAATATTATATTAAATGGAGATATTCGTTTAAGAGGTCCTTTAGCTCAATTGGTGCAAACACATACTGATGGCAGTATGGTTTCTGGTACTGGTAAATTATTAGTAGACCAAAAATCTATGGTGCCTAGTTTATATAGATATGGTTATATGAGTTCGCCAGTTACATCAACATCTTTGGTAGACACGTATTCTTTATTTGATGTACTTAGAGATGGTACAGATATAGACAACCCTAAAACGATTACTTTTAATCAGAATACTTATGACGGTTCTTATACATCAACAGGTATAACAATCGCAGATTACTGGGTATACTCCTACTCGCCTAGTTCTAACGGAAGATCTAATTGGATACACCAACGTAACGATGGAGATATTAAAAGAGGTGATGGTTATACTTTTAAAGGACCTGGAAAAAAAGATGGCCAAATCTATACTTTTATAGGAACCCCAAATGATGGAGATTTTAACACTATAAAAAATATAGGTGCTAGTGAAGATTATTTAATAGGTAATCCTTTCCCTTCTGCTATGAATGCTAGAAAATTTATTGAAGACAATAAAGATCAAACTACGGCGACACTTTATTTCTGGGAACATAAAAAAAGTGCTATTGGAGAAGGTAATGGAATTGATGGCCATGTATTTGGCGGATATATCGGTGGATATGCAACGGTTAACTTAGCTGGTGCAGTTGCTGCAGATGCTGTTGCTGCTAATAGTAATAGCGGTACTTCTGGATTAGGTAGTGAAACTTATACAACACCACTTCCTTACATAGCAATTGGTCAAGGTTTCTTTATTCAGGGAGATCCAAAAACAGGAGGCGAAATTAAATTTAACAACAGCCAAAGAGCTTATGTTAACCAAGGTACAAAATCTGTTTTCTTTAAAGGTAATAAGAAAACCAATAAATCTAAATCTTTTGATAACATATTACCTTTTATTAAATTAGGTTTTGAATATAAAAATGATGAAAACCTACTGATACATCATCAAACAGGAATCTCTTTTCTTGAATCTAATTCTTTTGAATTTGATAAAGGATATGACTCTGAAATATACGAAACAGGTAAAACAGATATGTATTGGAAATTCCCTAATGACGCTAAAAAATATGTAATTGCTGGTGTACAAGAAATTTCGAATGAACTAGAAGTTCCTTTAGAAATTACAATGAGCAATTCTGGAACGGTAAATATTATGGTAGATGAGGTAAAGAATATATCTAACCACCTATTTATTACAGATAAACTTACAGAAACTTCTTATAAAATTACAGATGGTAAAATTACGTTAACCTTAGAGAAAGGTTTATATACAGATCGTTTTGTACTAGCTTTTAAAGAAGCTGCAGTACTTGGTTTAGATAAAGATGTCTTAGCGGCATACACTAATATTTATGCAGACAATGAAAACCAACAAATTGTAATTTCTAAAAACAATGAAATAGAAATTAATAAAGTAGAATTGTTTGATATTATTGGTAAAAAAGTAAGTATTTGGAATATTAAAGAACAAAAAAATACTTATCAATTAGATATCAAAAAACAAATACCAACCGGTTTTTACATTGTAAAAATGAGCACAAATAAAGGCATTATGAATAAGAAAGTAGTAATAGAGTAATTTAATTCCGTCTTCTTAGTTTGCTAAATAAGGAGATAAAATCATTTAAGGCTTAAAATAGAAAAGATTATTTAAAAGAGGTTTTTAAGAAAATTTTTATCTTTTATTATAATTATTAGTTGCGTCCCCACAAAACTAATCTCTTTTCTATTTAAGTCTTTTTTAAATAAAACTTTTATACATTCTTATTAAAATTAAAAGGTAGACTTAAGGTAAACTCTTAAGAAGTACACAAGACCACAGTAGTAGAATTAAATTTCTTATACTGTGGTCTTCTTATTTTTACCCATTAAAAAAGAACTAAAATAGATTACCTCAATAATAACATTTTAAGATATCAGATTCATATCCAACAAAAAAAAGGATATAAAATAAAAAAACAACAGCAACAGTTGTATTTCAAAAACCTTACTGTACGTTATTACATTTAAAAGAATTATTTTATTTGAGGAAATAAAACGTTCTATATTAATGATAATTTATCTTATTGCTGAAATTTTAAAAAGTAGAAATATTTATAATCCAAAAGAAACCTTCATTAATCGATAATAATTTAATAATTCCTTACAAGAAACCGTAACTTCTAAGAACCAATAGAAAACACTTGATACAGATTTTAATTATTGGCAGGAATAATCTTTTTATAAAATCACCAACAAAAACAACAGTTTAACAAGAATACACTACAGTTAAACAACGTATGTTCATTTATAAATAAAAAAATAGCAAATAAAATATTATTTTGCTATATTTGAGAGAATATTTATTTAAACTAATCCCCCAAAACAAATGAATAGCACAAAAAATACCCAGGAATTATTATTTCAAGTATCTAATTTTTTTAAAATTCAATACTCAAAGAATAAAAAAGGAATTGTATTTTTAATACTTATCTTATCAACCTTTTTTAATGTCGAAGCTTACGCTTACTACTCCATACCAATTAATGAAACCACTACAGTAAATTGTAAAGACAACATCTCTTTTAAAAACACAAAAAATAATGAAACTAACATTGCTAAAACAACAAAAATTATAGAGTTGTTACCTGTTATTAAATTAGGGTTTGAATATACAAATAAAGAAAACTTAAGATTACATCATCAAATAGCAATTTCTTTTCAAGCAACAAATTCATTTGATTATGATAAAGGTTACGACTCGGAGTCATTTACAGATAATGAAACTGACATCTATTGGAAATTTAAGGATGATCATAGAAAATATGTAATTACTGGCGTACAACAAATATCTGATGACTTAGAAGTTCCGTTAGAAATTACGATGGGATATTCTGGGCATGTCGATTTAATGGTAGATGAAATTCAAAATATTTCTAAAGAATTTTACATAAAAGATAAACTTACCGAAAAAGTATACAACCTAAAAAATGGTAAAATTAACTTAACCTTAGAGAAAGGTGTCTATTCTCATCGATTTGTTTTAGCTTTTAAAAAATCGAACACACTTAATATAGAAAACGATGCACTAATAACAGAAACTACTATTTATGCTGATAATCAAAATCAAAATATTATAATTTCTAAAAATCAGGAAATAACAATACATAAAATAGAACTTATTAATATACTTGGTAAAAAAGCAGACTTCTGGAATATTATAGAACAGAAAAACAGCTACCAGTTAGCTCTAAAAAATGAAATACCAATGGGAGTATATATTGTAAAAATGAATACGAATAGAGGTATGATAAACAAGAAAGTTTTAATTCAATAAGTTCTAAAAAAGAATGAAAGGTATTAACCAAAAGCTGAATAATGAAAACATTACTCAGCTTTTTTTGTTTGTTTTTTCTATAGTAAGTTTTTATATAAAACGAGCACTTGAGACAACAAATATTCAATTTGAATATTTTTAAGAATATTTTTTTATTAAATTCATAATAGAAATCTAATTTTTAAAAGAATGCATAATAATCAGTGATAATTGAAGGGTTTGTAGCCTAAAAGTCAGTAAAAACAAATATTCTTTTGCTATATTTGATAGTGTGTTTATTTAATTTAATTCCCCAAAAAAATGAATAATACTAAATACATAGCCAATTAATACTCATAAAATAAATTTCTATAAGAAATTATATTACAAGAATAAAAGTACAATAACTAAAAAAGTTTTATTTTAAAAAAACAAATGATATATTCAATCAATAACTAAACAAACTAATTAAAAATGATTGCACTACTAATTCAAACTCCACCAATTAGTCCACCTCCACCTCCACCAGGACTACAAATAGATACAGGTATTTTAACACTAACTATAATAGCCATATTATATGGTGTTTTTACAATAGTAAATGCTAAAAATTATTTTTTAAAGAATCATTAAAAAAGGAAAAGTTAAACTTATATAAGTTTAACTTTTCCTTTTTTAATATAATAAATCGCATTCACATATATAAACAATTACCTAAAAAAAGTAAGCATAAACCTTTATAAAAACTACATAACATTCTTAAAATGAATCCTTGTTTAAAAATGAATCAAAACTACTGATTCGTTGCTCAGATTTTGTACCTTTGTGCCCTATATTCAAATGAAATAATGAGATTACACAGAAACTTAACTTTTGCAGTTATTGACAGCATAAGAGATATATTTAATGAAGGTGTTTATGCAGACAAAGCTGTAGAAAAAGCTTTAAAACGTGATAAACGTTGGGGAGCAAGAGACCGTAAATTTGTAGCAGAAACCATATACGACATTGTTCGTTGGAACAGGTTATACGCAGAAATTGCAGAAGTAAAAGCGCCGTATGATAGAGATAATATTTGGAGACTATTCTCTGTATGGTGTATTCTAAGAGGAATTGCTTTACCAGATTGGAATCAAATTGGAGATGTACCAGAAAGAAGAATTAAAGGCCGTTTTGCAGAATTATCTACTACAAGAAAATATAGAGAATCTATACCAGATTGGATGGATGAAATGTGTTCTAAAGAATTAGGTGAAGAAATTTGGACGAAAGAAATTGCGGCTTTAAATGTACAAGCAAGTGTAATTTTAAGAACCAATACCTTAAATATTACTAGAGGAGCACTTCAAAAGAAATTAAGAGCAGAAAATGTATTAACAGAATTTGTTCCTAATCATCCAGATGCTTTAATTCTACCAGAAAGAGCAAATGTTTTTAAAACGGAAGCTTTTCATAGTGGTTATTTTGAAGTTCAAGATGCATCATCGCAACTTGTTGCTGCCTATTTAGACGTAAAACCAGGTATGAAAGTTATTGATACTTGTGCAGGTGCTGGAGGTAAAACTTTGCATTTATCTGCTTTAATGGAAAATAAAGGACAAATTATTGCCATGGATATTTACGAAAGTAAATTGCGTAAATTAAAAGTGAGAGCAAAGAGAAACAAAGCACATAACATAGATATGCGTGTAATTGATTCTACAAAACCTATTAAAAAATTACAAGGTAAAGCAGACAGAGTTTTAATTGATGCTCCTTGTTCTGGTTTAGGTGTTATCCGTAGAAACCCAGATTCTAAATGGAAATTACAACCAGAATTTATAGAAAACATTAAAAAAATTCAACAAGACGTATTACAGCAATATTCTACAATGGTTAAACCAGGTGGAAAAATGGTGTACGCTACTTGTTCTGTATTACCTTCTGAAAACCAAGAGCAAGTTAATCATTTCTTAACATCAGATGCCGGAAAAGACTTTACCTTTGTCTCAGATAAAAAAGTGTTAGCGCATATTTCTGGTTTCGACGGATTTTATATGGCACTTTTAGAAAGAAAATAATACAACAAAGGGTTATATTTATTGCTGATGTAACCCTTAAATTGCTAAAAAAGAAAGTATTTATTTTTTAATTTCATTATAGATGGTAAAAAAACTACTTTTTTTTATTTTAACAGTTACATCTTTTATATCTTTTTCTCAAGAAGATTATTACGACGATGTAAATCTACAACTAACTGGTATTGCTTTAAAAGACGCTTTAGCTGCAAAAATTATTAGCACGCATTCTAATATGTTAAGCTATACACCTGGTGTTTGGGAAGCTTCTAAAATTACAGATCTAGATACCGCAGAACCAGACAATGTTGTTTTAATTTACGGTTGGGAAGATGGTATTGATGACGATGAAACTAATGATAAATCAAGAAATAACACTTTGCAAGATGGTGCTACAGGTGCTACATTTGTATGGAACAGAGAACATGTTTTTTCTAAATCACTTGCAATTCCTAGCTTAGAAACCAATAACCCCGGTCCAGGTACAGATGCGCATAATCTAAGACCAGCGGATAAAAGTAGAAACTCAGCAAGAAATAATTACAAATTTGCTTTGGGTTCAGGTAACTCTTCTCGTTCAAATATTACTTACAATGGTCCTGATGGTCCAAAAACAAGAGGTTGGTATCCTGGAGACGAATGGAAAGGTGATGTTTCTAGAATAATAATGTACATGTACCTTCGTTATGGTAGTCAGTGTTTACCAACAAATGTTGGAGTTGGTGACACTCAATTTACACCAGATGAAATGATCGATTTATTCTTAAAATGGAATAGAGAAGATCCTGTTTCAGGTATTGAAAAAAGGAGAAATATATATCACGAAAACACATCAAATACCTACGCACAAGGAAATAGAAATCCGTTTATAGACAATCCATTTTTAGCTACTAGAATTTGGGGAGGAGATAATGCAGAAGATACTTGGGGAATCTACACAAGTAGCGATACTGAAGCACCAAGCAAACCCAAGAATGTTACTTTAAGCAACATTACTTTAACAACAATAGATATTTCATGGGCAGTTTCTACAGATAATATTGGTGTTACAGGATATCAAGTTTATGTGAATGATGTTTTAGCAAAACAGACATCAACAACTTCTGCTACTATTACTGGTTTAGAAACAAATACTACCTACAATTTTAAAGTAATCGCTAAAGATTTAATTAATAAATCTGAAGCAAGTGCTATTGTTTCAAGTAAAACCTTAGCAGATACTACTCCACCATCGGTGCCTACAAACATCACAATTACAGATATAACCGATAGTTCTTTTAACTTAAATTGGTCTGCAGCTACAGACAATAATGAAGTAGCTGGTTATGATATTTTTGTTGATGGTACTTTCAAAGCTACTTCTGCAGCAACAACCTATGCTGTTACTGGTTTAACAACATCAACTACCTATACTCTTACTGTTTTAGCTAAAGATAAAGACAATAATAAATCTGAACAAAGTGCTTCTGTAAATGCTACTACAACAGACGGTATTTCTGGAGGTGTTGCTTCTGAATTATTCTTTTCTGAATATTTTGAAGGTGATGGAGGAACAAATAAGGCCTTAGAAATTGTTAATTTAACAGGAGGTACCGTAGACCTATCTGGTTATGTTATAAAATTAGACAGAAATGGTGCATCTGACTGGACAACTCCATTAGCATTAGATAATGGAACAGTTAAAAATGTTGTTCCTGGAGACGTATTTGTAATAGGAAACGGTAAAAATGATATACCTCAATTGCAACCTTACTCTACCTCTAATCCAAATGGTCAAGTAGACTTAGTACAGCCAGTTATAGAAGATAATGTTTGGGGGCAACCTGTTAACTTTACGGGAAATGATGCCATTGGTTTGTTTAAGAACGACGTATTAATAGATATTATAGGTGTATTTGGTAGCGATTCTAGTTTTGCCACAAATAAAACTTTAAGAAGAAATGGAAATATCAGTGGTCCAAATACCACTTTCGATTTACAAGAAGAATGGACTTCTTTTCCTGCAAACACTGCTGATGGATTTGGTAGTTTTACTTCTACTTTAAGTACTTCTAAAAATACTTTTAAAACTTTTAAAATGTTTCCAAACCCAACAGATGGAAATAGCATCTATTTTAATGTTACAGAAGATGCTACGATTCATATTTATACTGTTTTAGGAAAATTAGTAAAATCTGTTAATGTTACAAAAAGTAAAAATAAAATTGACATATCTGCCTTATCTAAAGGTGTTTACTTACTTAAAACTAATTCTGACAAACAATTTATCACTAAAAAATTGATTAAAAACTAAATTATTTTTCAAACTCAATAAAACATAAAACACATGAAAAAAACATTACTTATACTTTTATTATTCTCTTCATTTTTAATAAATGCACAAGCAGAATCTTATTATAACGATGTAGATTTAACAAAATCTGAACTAGAACTAAAAGATGAATTAGCTGTAAAAACAGCTGCTGCTCATACAAACTTTTTAAGCTATACTCCTGGTATTTGGGAAGCCAGTAAAATTACAGATGTAGACCCTACAAATGAAGATAATGTTTTACTTATTTACGGATATAATGATACTGATGGAGACTATATAACAGATAGAACCAGAAGTAAATCTTTAAATGGTGGTAATACGGGTACAGATTGGAACAGAGAACATACTTATGCAAACTCATTGGCAAACCCAAAACTTGAAAAAACTGGTAAAAGCGGCCCACCTTATGCGGAAGCATTCAACTTACGTCCTTCTGATGTAAAAATGAACTCTAATAGAGGTAATACTAAATTTGCTGATGGTTCTGGTAATGCTGGTAACCAAAATGGCGGTTGGTATCCTGGTGATGAATGGAAAGGTGATGTCGCTAGAATGATGATGTACATGTATATTCGTTACGGAGACCAATGTAAACCAACTGGTGTTGGTATTGGAAACTTAGTTGGGCCAGATGATGAAATGATCGATTTATTCTTAGAATGGAACGTAGAAGATCCTGTATCAGATTTTGAAAGACAAAGAAATGCTTATCATGATTCTAATGCAGCTTACGCACAAGGAAACAGAAATCCTTTTATAGACAATGCCTATTTAGCAACAAGAATTTGGGGAGGAGAAAATGCTTTAGATTCTTGGGGTATATACTTAACTCCAGATACAGAGGCACCAACTGTGCCAACAAGTGTTACACTAAATAATATTACATCAACTTCTATTAATGCTTCTTGGACAGCTTCTACGGATAATGAAGCGGTAACAAAATATGAAGTTTATGCAAATGGTGTTTTACAAGGTAACACCGCAAATACAACATACTCTTTAACTAGTTTAACTACTGGTACAGCTTACAGTATTACTATTTTAGCTAAAGATATTGCAAATAATAAATCTGCTCAATCAATAGCTGCAAACGCAACAACTTTAACAGATATTACACCTCCAACTGTACCAACAGGTATTACTATTACTAATCAATCTGGCTCTAGTTTTAAAGTTAGTTGGTCTGCTTCCACAGATGATTCTTCTGTAGAAAGTTATGCTGTTTATGTAGATGGTGCTTTAAACGGAACCAGTACAAATACAACTTATACAGCTATTGGTTTAGCACCAAATACAACTTATAGTGTAACAATTTCCGCAAAAGATATTGCAAATAATGTATCTGCTAAATCTACAGAAGTAAGCGCTACTACAACAGTAGCATCATCAACTTGTGCTACTGAGACTTTTGATAAAGTGCCAGATAAAGGTAGTTCGTACTCTACTTTTACGTGGACAGGAGATAATGGTATCGATTGGACTGCTGTAAAATCTAGATCAGATAAAGAAGCTACTTTAAACGGTAAAGCTGTTGCTATAGATGTTAGAGATTCTAAAATAGGATCTCTAACATCATCTACCTTTGCAAATGGTATTGGAAGTTTAACAGCTTCAACTTTACGTGCTTTTAGTGGTGGTACTGGAAACTTAGATGTATTTGTAAACGGAGTTAAAAAAGGTACATTACCTTATGGAGATGAAATTCAAACAACAACAATTTCAAATATAAATATATATGGTAATATTATAGTTTCAATTAGTGAATCTACTTCTGGAGGTGATCGTGTAATAATCGATGATTTATCTTGGACGTGTTATTCTACTTTAAGTACAGAAGAAGACATATTTAACTCCTTTAAAATGTACCCAAACCCAACAGATGGTAATACAGTTTATTTTAAAATAACAGAAAGTGCAGAGGTTAAGATGTACAATGTTTTAGGTAAGTTGATAAAAAAAGCGACTCTAAACCAAAAAAATAATAGTGTAGATACTTCTAATTTAACTAAAGGAATCTATTTAGTAAAAATAAATTTTGACAATCAATCTATTACAAAAAAATTGATAAAGAATTAATTTCCCTATCAACTTAAAAAAAGACTGCTTCGGCGGTCTTTTTTTTTGGTTTATAACCTCGTGAATAACTCTTAAATTTCAGTAAATTAAATCATTAGTATTAAATTGAAAAAAAGTAAATTTGCATTTTTACAACAACACCCAAATAAAATATAATAATGATTCATTTCTTTGGAAATATAAACAGCAAAGTATTCGCTGTTCAAACATCAGAAAAATTAACTACAGAAACTATTGCTAAATTGACTTGGTTATTTGCCAATCAACCAAAAATAGAAGAAACAACAATAAATGCATTTTTTGTTGGCCCAAGAGCTGCAATGATTACTCCTTGGAGTACAAATGCTGTAGAAATCACTCAGAATATGGGGATTTCAGATATTATAAGAATTGAAGAATTTACAGCTTCTACAGAAAAATTTTCTGATTTTGATCCAATGATTTCTGAGAAATTCAAGAAACTAACTCAAGATTCATTCACAATAGAAATTAAACCAGAAGCAATTTTAGAAATCGAAGATATAGCTGCCTACAACAATCAGGAAGGATTGTCTTTAAGTAACGAAGAAATTGAATATCTAGAAAGTGTTGCTACTAAAATAGGTAGAAAATTAACAGACTCTGAAGTATTTGGTTTTAGCCAAGTAAACTCAGAGCACTGTAGACATAAAATATTTGGCGGAACATTTATTATTGATGGAGAAGAACAACCTTCTTCCCTTTTCAATCTGATAAAAGAAACGTCTAAACAATTTCCTAACGATATTGTTTCTGCATATAAAGACAATGTAGCCTTTGTAAAAGGACCTAAAGTAGAACAATTTGCGCCTAAAACGGCGGATAAACCAGACTTTTATCAAACTGAAGATTTTGAATCTGTTATTTCAATAAAAGCAGAAACGCATAACTTCCCAACAACAGTTGAACCTTTTAACGGAGCAGCAACAGGTGCTGGTGGAGAAATTAGAGATAGACTTGCTGGTGGAAAAGGATCTTTACCTTTGGCAGGAACAGCAGTTTACATGACTTCTTATTCTCGTTTAGAAGAAAATAGATATTGGGAGCATAAATTTGAAGCTAGAGATTGGTTATACCAAACTCCTATGGATATTTTAATAAAAGCATCTAATGGAGCATCAGATTTTGGAAACAAATTTGGACAACCATTAATTACTGGTTCTGTATTAACTTTTGAACATAAAGAAAATTCTTCTGTAAGTGATTCACCTGCAAGAAAACTTGGTTTTGATAAAGTAATTATGCAAGCTGGTGGAATTGGTTATGGAAAAGCAGATCAGGCTTTAAAAGACACACCAAAAGAAGGTGATAAAATTGTAATTCTTGGTGGAGAAAACTACAGAATTGGAATGGGTGGTGCTGCAGTTTCATCTGCAGATACTGGTGCATTAGATTCTGGTATCGAGTTAAACGCCGTACAACGATCTAATCCAGAAATGCAAAAACGTGCTGCAAATGCGGTTCGTGGAATGGTAGAAAGTGAAGAAAACTTTATTGTTTCTATTCACGATCATGGAGCTGGTGGACATTTAAATTGTTTATCAGAATTAGTAGAAGATACAGGTGGTAAAATCGACTTAGATGCTTTACCAGTTGGAGATCCTACGCTATCTGCAAAAGAAATTATTGGTAACGAATCTCAAGAAAGAATGGGATTGGTTATTGCTGAAAAACATATAGATACTTTACAGAAAATTGCAGAACGTGAGCGTTCGCCAATGTACACTGTTGGTGAGGTAACTGGAGACAATCGTTTTACTT
Organism: Polaribacter sp. 11A2H; assembly: GCF_011379025.1. Taxonomy (NCBI): domain Bacteria; kingdom Pseudomonadati; phylum Bacteroidota; class Flavobacteriia; order Flavobacteriales; family Flavobacteriaceae; genus Polaribacter; species Polaribacter sp. 11A2H. The sequence goes on along the minus strand of NZ_WTLD01000014.1, from coordinate 10,819 downwards.
TTGAGTCTAAAACAAAAGGTGACAAACCTATGGATTTAGCCTTGGAAGACATGTTTGGTTCTTCTCCTAAAACTATTTTAACAGACAAAACAGTTGTTAGAAATTATAAAAATTCTAGATATAAAGTTAAGAATTTTAAAAACTATTTATCTCAGGTTTTACAATTAGAGGCAGTGGCTTCTAAAGACTGGTTAACAAATAAAGTAGACCGTTGTGTTGGTGGTAAAGTTGCCAAACAACAATGTGTTGGTCCGTTACAAATTCCGTTAAATAACGTTGGTGTAATGGCGTTAGATTATAAAGGAAAAGAAGGAGTTGCTACTTCAATAGGGCACTCTCCTATTGCTGCATTAATAGATCCTGCTGCAGGAAGTAGAAATGCAATTACAGAATCTTTAACCAACTTAATCTGGGCACCTTTAAAAGATAATTTAGATTCAGTTTCTTTATCTGCAAACTGGATGTGGCCTTGTAAAAATGAAGGTGAAGATGCGCGTTTATACAAAGCTGTAAAAGCAGTATCTGATTTCTCTATAGAATTAGGAATCAATGTTCCTACCGGGAAAGATTCTTTATCAATGAAACAAAAATATGGGGACGATGAAGTAATTGCACCAGGAACAGTTATAATTTCTGCTGCAGGAAACTGTAACGCAATTAGCAAAGTTGTTGAACCTCTTTTAAAAGTAGATGGAGGAAATATCTACTATATTAATATTTCTCAAGATGAGTTTAAATTAGGAGGAAGTTCTTTCCACCAAGTTTTAAATACTATTGGAAATGAAGCTCCTGATGTTAAAAACAGTGCTTTTGTAAAAAACACATTTAATACAATTCAAAACTTAATTAAAGACGATAAAATTACTGCCGGACACGATGTTGCTTCTGGTGGTTTCATTACAACGTTGTTAGAAATGTGTTTTGCTGATGTAAATTTAGGAGCCGATTTTAATATTACTGCTTTAAATGAAGAAGATTCTATTAAAGTATTATTTGCTGAAAATTCAGGAATTGTTTTCCAAGCAGATGCTTCTGTAGAAAATATTTTATCAGAAAATAATGTTGAATTTTTTAATATTGGTACTGCTAATAATTCAGGAACAGTAAACATTAAAAACAACGAAGATAATTTCTCTTTTGATGTTACAGAAATGAGAGATGTTTGGTATAAAACTTCTTTTTTATTAGACAGTAAACAAACCGCTAATAACTTAGCTCAAGACAGATTTGATAATTATAAGAATCAACCTTTAACGTATAAATTTCCTGAGAACTTTACAGGTAAACTTCCTGTCATTGCGAGAGGAACGAAGCAATCTCGTCCAAAAGCTGCAATTATCCGTGAAAAAGGTTCAAATTCTGAACGTGAAATGGCTAATGCAATGTATTTAGCTGGTTTTGATGTGAAAGATGTACACATGACAGATTTAATTTCTGGTCGTGAAACATTAGAAGATATTCAATTTATTGGTGCTGTCGGTGGTTTCTCTAACTCAGATGTTTTAGGTTCTGCAAAAGGTTGGGCTGGAGCATTTAAGTACAATGAAAAAGCAAATACAGCGTTAAAGAACTTCTTTAAAAGAGAAGATACCTTGTCTGTTGGTATTTGTAATGGAGCTCAATTATGGATGGAATTAGATTTAATAAATCCAGATCATAAAGTACATGGTAAATTAGTTCATAATGATTCTATGAAGCATGAAAGTTCTTTTACTTCTGTAAAAATTCAAGAAAATAACTCTGTTATGCTATCTAGTTTAGCGGGTACGGAATTAGGTGTTTGGATTTCTCATGGTGAAGGAAAATTTAACTTACCAGAAGCAGAAGCAAATTATAATATTGTTGCAAAATATGGTTATAAAGGATATCCTAATAACCCAAATGGATCAGATTTTAATACTGCAATGTTGTCTGATAAGTCTGGTAGACATTTAGTTACAATGCCTCATATAGAGCGTTCTACTTTTCAATGGAACTGGGCAAATTACCCAGCCGGAAGAAAAGATGAAGTATCTCCTTGGTTAGAAGCTTTTGTAAATGCTAAAAACTGGTTGACAAAATAATACCTCAAAAAAAGTATATAAAAAAGGGCTTTTTTAAAGCCCTTTTTTTGGCTCTAATAATCAATAAAAATAGCACTGTTTAATTAGTACAAATGAAAGTTCCAGAAAAATATCAATTTATAGTAGAAATTGGAAAAGCGTTACATATATACGGTATTCCTTCCTATAAAATTCAATCATATTTAACACAGGTTGCCAAAACAAAAGGTATTACAGGTAGTTTTATGGATTTACCTACTTGGGTAAATTATGTTTTTTATGATGAAAACAATTCTTACAATTATGTTGAATGCATTCCGCCTGGATCTTTAAATTTAGGTGCTTTTTCTAGAATTGATGAACTAACCAACAAGGTAATTGATACAGAGATTGAGGTAAGTGAAATAGACAAAGAATTAAAGATTATTCATGCTAAAACCAAAGAGGTAAATCATTTAACATTAACTTTAGCATATGCTTTTGCTGCTGGATCTTTTAGTTTAATGATTGGTACAAACTGGATCTCTTTTATCTTTTCTTTACTTCTAGGTACACTTACTTATCTATTTGTATATTTAGCTAACAAATCTAAATATGTAGAAAGTGTTTTTGAGTCTTTATGTGCTTTGGTAGTCACTATTTTTGCTTGTCTTTTAACATTTATTTTTCCAGATTTTAATTTAGGGTTAACCATATTAGCTTCTATAATTATTTTTATTCCAGGATTGGCAATTACAACAGCGTTAGAAGAAATAACCTCTAAAAGTTTGGTTGCTGGTGGCGCAAAACTATTTGATGCAATGGTTGTTTTATTTAAACAATTTTTTGGTGTAATACTAGGCTTAGGCTTAATGACTTCTTTACTTGATATTGATTTAACTCATTATGTGTCTGATATGCCACAATGGACTATCTTTTTTGCAATACCCATATTTTCTATTTGTATTTTACCAATATTTCAAGTAAGAAAGAAGGATATGTTTTTTGGCGTTTTAACAGGTATTTTTGCCTTTTTTATAACCGTATTTTTATCATCTGGTTTAGGTATTCTAGTAAGTACTTTTATTGGTACTTTAAGTGTTGTTGGTATCAGCCGTATATTTGGTAGAATTTCTAAAACACCAAAATCGGTCTATTTAACGCTAGGTATTATTATGTTGGTACCAGGTAGCAAGTCTTTTATGGGCTTAAGTAGTTCCTTTTTTAATCCGTCTATTACTGCTTCTGCAAACTTATTTGAAGAAGTTACTTTTATATTAATGGCAATTATTGGTGGTCTACTTTTTGCAGGTACTTTTAGAGAAAGAAAACCTAAAGAACATCATTATAAATCTCATTAAAACATATAATTATATTGGTATAAAAAAAACAGTTTTTAGAAAAATCTAAAAACTGTTTTTTTTATATATTTTTTTGAATTTAAATTTATTTGTAATTTTTCTTTTTCATTCTAGAACGCATTTGCCTTCTTAATAATAAAAACCCATTGCTTAATTTTCTTTTTTTCATTAATACCGGGATACTTAAAGTTACTAATAAGGCAATACAAGCGGCAGATCCTAAACCACCTCCAAAGCCACTAAAATAATTACTTGTATTAAAATAAATAAGTGTAAAAACGACTCCTGAAAAACCTATTAGCAAATAATCTGACATAATTTTTGAAGATACCATACCTATAAAAGAAGCTCCAAAACAAACTAGTGGCAAATTTTCTGTTAAGTAAGTTGATAATAAATTAGGAAATACTAAAACAAATACACCTACTAAAACACCAACCAAAGCAGAAGACCTAACAGGTCCTTGTTTGTATTTTATTTGCAAAAGAAATGTAATTATAGAAGATAGACCTCCTACAATTAATAATATAAAGTTATCTAAAGCCATCTAGAAATTATAAAAGTGATAAAAAAAGCAAGGGTAACACCTCCAAAGGCTAAGGTTCCTAATTTACCTCCAAAACCATGAAAAGCATCTTTTGTACCTACTAACAGAAAACCTGTTATAACACTTGCTAGTGCTATAAATATATAATCTGGAGCAATATTAACATTTGTCATACCAACAAAAGCACCACAATAAACTGCGGTAGGCATTCCTTTAATAAAGTTATTTTTTGTAAAAAATGTAGGAACAAAACTAAAAACCAAACCGACTAAACTTGCTGCTAAAACACTACTTAATTTAAATGAAACACTTAAAACGTAGGTAATAATGGCTCCAAAAAAAACAAATGCAACAGTTAATACATGTTCTAAATCATGATTTTTGGCTTTTAATGAAGTTTTTTTATATCTGATTAGAAGTAATATAATTACCAATACAACAAATATGGAAACATAAATGTTTTGCTGTTTTTCATATAAAATAGCAGCTAAAAAACCTAAATGGCTTAATAATATTAAACTAAACGAGAGCTGTTTTACGTGCTTTTTAAGCATAGAGTGTATTAAATTTATACACTGCAAAAGTACTTAAATTACTTGTTTAAGCTTCGCTATATAAAAGCAATTTATTAAAATTTTAAATAATTTGTATCTATCCGTTCAGTGTAAATACTTTGAATAATTTCTTTTATTTTTAAAATAAAAACAAAACCATTTAAATAAAAAAACAGCTTTTAGAAAAATCTAAAAGCTGTTTTGCGTTAGGGATTAAAGCGGCATCCTTTTTACTTTTTCTGTAAAAAGATATAGCGGAAAGCCCGACCTTTGGAAACGCCCTAAGTCTAAATTAATTTTCTAATGGTAGATTCGCCAATAACAATTCCTTTTTTAAGTTGTGCATTTCCCTTATACAAAATAGTTGCTTCTCCATAAGAATTTACCTTAATTCGTTCTGATGTATTTAATTGAAAAACGCCATTTCCATAGGCTGTAATTTTAGTTTCTTTTGCAATAACACTTGTTGCCATTATTTTACTTGCTCCGTAGGCCGTAATTTTTTGCTTTGTTACATGTCCTTTATTCATCTTTAAAAAACTATCCCCATAAATAGAGATATTTAATTTATCAACTTTAATTGTAGGAATGGTAACTTCAGATTTTCCATATAACCTTAATGTACATTCTTTTTGAGTTAAAGGGTTTTGAAATGTAATTTTTTCTTCTCCTCTTATAGAAAACAAGGATACATCTGCATAAGTGATAAGTACTTTAACTACCCTATTATTATATAATGGAACCTTCTTTTGGTAATTTTTAGTTACTATTTTTTTATTTTTTGTATAGGTTTTAGCACCTTCTAAATAGACTTGTAATGTTCCTTTTTCTATTTCGTATTTAAATTTTTCTAAAGGAACACTAATATCTTCTATTACAATACCTGGGTTAGTTCCTTTTATAAAAACAGCTTCTATGTGAGGACTCACTATAATTTTGTTAAAACTAGAACTTAGCTGAATAGTTGCTTGTGCTTTGGTATTGTTGTTGAAAAATAGTAGGCTTAAAAAGAAAATAATTGATTTAAATTTCATGGTTTTTATTTTAGATTTGAGTATTACACGTACTTAATAGTTTTATTACTACGCTATGACTACGTAAAAGACTATTCTGTTTTTAATTTGTTACTGTTTTATCTATTTTTACTAAAAAAAGAAAGAATAAAAAGAGTTCGAATAATCTTACCTAATAATTATACGTTACTTTTTTAAAGATAATTCTTCTAAAAAATTGAAAGTAGTACATATACAAAGTGATTAAATTTCTATTTTTTAGTCAAAAAAATGATTGTAAATAAATTGAGACTCCAAAAATTATTAGAGTTGATAAAGTTATCCTTATGAATTTAAAATATTATAATACAGAAACAGCTTCTCATTTAGTAGATGAATTCTATAGTATTGAATACTCCAAAAAAGATACGCCTTTTACAACTATCATAATTCCTATGGCGTTTTCTAGCATTTCTTATATTTATTCTGGTAACCAATATACCATACAAAATAAAAGTAAAAAAGAATTAAAAGGGCTAACTATATTTGGACAATTTATAAAATCATATCCTGTTGTTGTAGAAAATGCAGGTTTGTGTTGTGGAATTAGTTTTAAACCTACTACACTATTTAAATTAACCAATATTGATCTTTCTAAAATAACAAACCAACATCTTCCGTTAGATTCTTTAAAACCAAATTTATCAAAAAAATTAAAAACTATCTTTTTAAATTACCAAGATAATTATGAAAACCTATTTAAAGAAATCTCTATTTTTCTAAACTCTTTACCTATCCTAGAAGATAAAAAGACTATAATTATAGATCATGTTATTCTACTGATAAATAAAAAAGAAGGGTTAATTTCTGTAAATGATATTTTAAAGACCATTCCTTTTGGGCAAAAGACATTAGAAACTGAGTTTAAAAAAATGGTTGGTATAACACCTGGTAAGTATATTCAAATAAAACGTTTTCTAAATTTAATGAGAAAATATGAAAAAGGTCAGATAGAATTAAAAGACTTAATATTCATGTACGATTATTATGATGAATCTCACTTTGCTAAAGATTTTAAATTATTTACTTCAAACTCTTTTAAAAATTACTTTAAAGAAGATTACATAATTGTAAAGCAAGCTTTAAAAAATAACTATTACGATTTATTACAAAAAAATTAGTTCTACTATTTCTATATTTGCCTACTTATATACTATTATAAAATGTTTTGGGGGAAATATTTTAATTATATTATACAAAGTATATTTGCTATGGAGTTTAAAAAGATCAAATTTAATTATTTGGTCTTTTTTGCATTTTGTAAATAACGCTGTACTCCTGTAATTACGAGTTTAAAATATTTATATGGTTAAAGTGTCACAATCTATAAAAAAAAAAGTCATTATTATGTATATCAATTAATATTCATAAAATGAAAAATAAAAAAGTTCTATTTGCAATCTCATTATTTTTAATCTCTACTATTAGTATTGCTCAAAATAAAATTAAAGCCGCTACTATTATGGAAGATATAAAAGCAGGAAAATCAATTTCAATAAATAATTCGACTATTATTGGTGTATTAGATTTTACTTTTATGAATGAAGCTCTTAAAAAAAAATCTAATAAAAAGAAAAGTAGCTGGTTTAATTGGAATTCTGAAAACTCAACTAACGAAATTAAAAAAATAATAGATGTAAATATTTCTTTTATCAACTGTACTTTTAAAGATGATGTTTTAGCCTATATACCAGATAAAGAATCTGAACTAACTTTTACAGCTAGTTTTGAAAATGAAACTATTTTTAAGAACTGCATATTTGAGCATAAAGCAATGTTTAAATACTCTCGCTTTGAAAAAAACACTGATTTCTCTGGAAGTACATTTAAAGATGATAGCACTTTTAAATATGCTAAATTTGATAGCAAAATTAATTTTACAAATACAACCTACTATGAAATTGCTACTTTTAAATACGCGAAGTTTAATAGTAATGTAAGTTTTAAAGATGCAATATTTAAAGAGGTAGCAACATATAAATACACGCAATTTTTAGATGGTGTGTCTTTTAAAAACACCAATTTTAAAGAAGACTTAAACATCAAATACATGAAAGTCTCTGGTGAATTTAATATTACAAATATGAAAGTTGACTACGAGATTGATTCCAAATACACTAAAATTAACGGAAAAAGCTTTAATAAACACCTGATAAATGCAAAATAGGTATTTATACCTGCTATAATTTATACAATTAATTATAGATTGCACCCATAATGGAAGAGGTTGGAATTAGGGGGCTAACCAAAACCGTATACAGCTAGCTTTTTAAAAAAAGCTAGCTTTTTTTTTTCTAAATATCACAATAATAGATTTCTATGAGAAATATAGAAGTCCCTTTAAATAAAACAATAGTTAGAATACAAGACTCACAAACAAATATTATATTAATTAATAATATGAATATATTGTTGTATAAAAATTAAATTATTCTTAATAAAAAACTCTTATAGTAAGTATTTGTTAAATCAATCTAAAATTCATAATTTGCCTACTTCAATTATAATATGAATATATGGCAGTAGAAGTTACAAGATTATTCGATTTTCCTTATTACCAATTAGAAACCTATAATTTAGAAAAAGCATTTAGTTCTAAAACCAATGGTAGTTGGCAATCTATTACAACGCAACAATATATTGATCAGGCCAACCAAATTAGTAGAGGGTTAATTAATTTAGGCATAAAACCAAATGATAAGATCGCTGTAATTTCATCTACAAATAGAACAGAATGGAACATATGTGATATTGGAATATTACAAACCGGTGCACAAAATGTACCAATTTATCCAACGATCTCAGAAGAAGATTACGAATATGTTTTAAATCATTCAGAATCTATTTATTGTTTTGTTTCAGATATAGAGGTTCTAACAAAAATAAATAAGATAAAAAGTAACACCAGTTTAAAGGCTGTTTATACATTTGATGATATAATAGGTGAAAAAAGTTGGAATGAGATATTAGAGTCTGGTAAAGACACTAGTAATCAAAACATTGTTGAAGAAAGAAAAAACAATGTAAAAACAGACGATTTAGCTACTTTAATTTATACATCTGGTACCACAGGTAAACCTAAAGGAGTTATGTTATCACATAGAAATATAGTTAGCAATGTTTTAAGTTCAGAAAAACGTGTTCCTTTTGATTATGGAAAATCTATTGGTTTAAGTTTTTTACCGATCTGTCATATATTTGAACGCATGATTTTATATCTATATCAATATTGTGGCGTTTCTATTTATTTTGCAGAATCAATTGAAAAATTATCTGAAAATGCACAAGAAATAAAACCAAATGTAATGACTGCGGTACCTCGTTTGTATGAAAAAATTTACGATAAAATAATTTTAAAAGGAGAGGCTCTAACCGGTATAAAAAAAGGATTGTTCTTTTGGGCAGTAAATTTAGGTTTAAAGTATGAACCTTATGGTGTAAATGGTTGGTGGTATGAAACACAATTAAAAATAGCTAGAAAATTAATTTTCTCTAAATGGCAAGCTGCTTTAGGAGGAGAATTAAAAATAATGGTTTCCGGTAGTGCTGCACTGCAACCCAGATTAACAAAGGTATTTGCAGCAGCAGGAATGCCAATAATGGAAGGGTATGGTTTAACAGAAACATCTCCTGTAATTTCTGTAAATGATCAAAGAAATAAAGGTTTTAAAGTTGGTACTGTTGGTAAAGTAATAGATAACGTTGAAGTAAAAATTGCAGAAACTGGAGAAATTTTAGTTAAAGGATCTAATGTAATGCTAGGTTATTACAAAGACTTAGAAAGAACTGAAAATGTATTAAAAGGAGGTTATTTTTACACTGGAGACAAAGGAGAGCTAGATAGTGAGGGCTTCTTAAAGATTACAGGTAGAACTAAAGAAATGTTTAAAACATCTGGAGGTAAATATGTAGTACCACCATTATTAGAAGGTGAACTAAAACAATCCTTATTTATAGAACAAGTGATGGTTATAGGAGAAGGAGAAAAAATGCCAGCTGCTTTTATACAACCAAATTTTGATTTTATCAAAGAATGGATTAAACATAAAAATTTAAATATTGGTACCACAAATAAAGAAATAGCTAACTCAGATATTGTAATTGAACGTATTCAGAAAGAAGTAGATAAATGCAACTTAAACTTTGGTAAATGGGAACAAATAAAGCGTTTTGAACTAACACCAGACGTCTGGTCTATTGAAGATGGACATTTAACTCCAACCATGAAAATGAAACGAGCAATCATCAAAGAAATCTATAAAGACTTGTTTAATAAAATTTATAGAGTTTAATACTATAAATAAATTACATTTTTAAAAATGAGCGTACGTTATATCTTATAATTATGCACTCATTTATAGGCACTGTCTCACAAAGTGTGTAAGTTTTAAAATCTCAGGTTAATTAATTAACCTGAGATTTTTTTATTAATTCTAAAATTGAATGTTTAGGGCGTGCCCATTTAAAAATCACCAATTATATATAAATAATATATAGATTAAAATGGTCAGGCTATCAGCTACAAGTCCTCGTTCGCACTTCACTGTTGGCTTTTCACCTACTATCCTTCACGCAGTAGAATAAGAAAATTTATTAATACCAATCATGCTGAGAATCTATTTCACCTTGTTAAATTACCATTACAGCTGTTTTTGTTCCTTGTAGATTATAATTATAAAATAAATTACTAACCCCATAAAGGAGTAAACCTACTCAGACTTAACTTATTTTAGTACCTAAAATACTTAAAATAATACTTTATAAAATCTAAAGTGAGATTGACAAAATAACAAAGCATAAGGTAAGTCTAATACCCATATGTAACGAGTACCGTTACATATGGGTATTTTTACAACAGGTTTGTCATTTTTAACTTTTAAAGAAAAGTCCAATAACAATGTAATATTGTATTATCAAGCATAAGAGATATCTGCTACCATTGAAATAACAACATAGCTCTTTCTATCTAATGAATAAATGACACAGATTCCAGTTTAAAACAAAAAACTTCGTTCTAACGAATTAAGTAGAATCTAGAATAAATTCAGATGGACAAAAGTAATAAAGATTAAGATAAGGCTAGTGCTCGTTTGTAACGAGTACCGTCATAGATAATTAATTTTTACATACAGTTTGTCATTTGAGCTTTTTGAGAGAAATCACATAACAGTATAAAGTATTGTGTTATCAGTCATATGAGATTTCACCTATCGTAGAAATAACAACATAGATAGTTTTATATAATGTGCTAAAAAAATAACTCTGATTTCACTTTAAAACAAAA
>NZ_WTLD01000013.1:0-113911 GCF_011379025.1 Polaribacter sp. 11A2H | reverse complement strand
TTTAACAATTAAAATAGAACAGCTATTTTAGTGTTTTTGAAAAAACTAATTTATGTAAACAGTTAGACTTCTTTTATGATTGAAGTTTTAGGTTCATAAATAAATTGAACGACTAAAATACTAACAGATATTAAAAGTCCTAAAATAGCAACACCTTGCCAACCAAAGTTTTGCCAAGCATAAGCTCCTAAAAAAGTACCAAAAGCACCACCAATAAAAAAGCCAACCATATACACTGTATTCACTCGGTTTCTTGCTTCTGGATTCTTAGAAAAAATAGTAACTTGGTTGGTAATATGTAATACTTGCATCCCTAAATCTACAATAATTACTCCCAAAGCTAAACCTATTAGTGAATATCCAGAAAAGAAGAAAATAACCCAAGAAACCATTAATAATACGGTAGAGAAGATAATCATACTCTTTCTGGTATATTTATCATTCATCTTTCCTACAACGGTTGCTCCAAGTGCTCCAACAATACCAAAGACACCAAAAGCACCAGCAATATCACTATCGTAATTAAAATGATCTTCCATTAAAAAAACAAAGGTGGTCCAAAAAACACTTAATCCGGCAAAACCAAGTCCGCCACGTAAAGCAGCCAATCGTAACGAGGGTTCTGTTTTAAAATAATGCCCTATAGATTTTAATAAGCTTCCATAACTTCCTTTATAATTTGGTTTAATTTTTGGTAATTTATATTGAAGTAAAATAAAAAGCAACACCATAAGTACGGTTGCAGCAGAAAACATAAATCTCCATCCAAACCATTTGCCAATAACACCACTTATTACACGGCTTCCTAAAATACCAATTAGCAATCCGCTCATTACAATACCGATGGCACGACCACGACCTTTATCGTCTGATAATTGTGCAACCATAGGCACAAATAGTTGAGGTATTGCTGATGAAAAGCCAATAAAAAAACTACTGATTATTAAAAGGTATAAAGTACTAGATAAGGATGCAGCAATAAGTGATAATATCATTAAAGCAAAATCGAACTGTAATATTTTTTTGTTAGAAACCTTATCTCCTAAAGGAACAATAAACAACAATCCAAAAGCATACCCCAGTTGTGTAGCTAAAGGGACTTTACTTATAGCAGATTCACTAACTCCAAATTCTAAAACCATTTGGTGCAGCAGTGGTTGGTTGTAATAGAGGTTTGCCACAACAAGTCCTGCAGATATACTCATTAAATAGAGTACGGAATTGGATAAATTTTTACTCATTTTTATAAAAATTAAATGATTTTTTTTTAGTCATTATTTAATAGAATAGCCTAAAAAGGCGGGATCAAATTTAGATATTATAACACCAAATTTATTCATAGTAACTACATTTTATATTGCTTTTTTTTATATATCTAAAAAATTATTAGATTGGATGTTTAACACCCCAAACAGTCTTTTACATTTAACTTAGAAAGCAAATAGTTTTATATTTGAAGTGTTTAGCTCATAAAATAATTACTTACTACTGGCAAAACTATTATGAATATGCAACTGTTTTATACAATAAAGTACAAGTAAACGGAACAAGATTTTATGAAGTAGTTGGTATTATAAATGTAAGCTAACATAAATACATTGGGTAATATCTATTGAAAAATAGGAGGGTAGTTGTAAAATTATCCGCCTATTTATATTCTTTTAGATTATTATTTTAAGTTAGAAAAATTAGAACTACTAGGCAATTCAAAGATTTGTAAATTAAAATAAGGGACTGCAGCTATTACATGGTCAAAAATATCCGACATTATGTATTCATAGTTTTTCCAGCGTTTATCACTACTAAAAGCATAAATTTCAATAGGGATTCCTTGCGTTCCTGGTGCCATTTGACGCACCATAATCATCATTTCTTTATTCGTACCAGAATGATTTTCTATATATGTTTCAATATATTTTCTAAAAACACCAATATTGGTAAGGTTTCTACCGTTTAGCAGTAATTCTTTATTGATATTATTGGTCTCATTATAGGCGTCAATATCTGCTTGACGGTTTTCTAAATAAGTAGTAATGGATTGAATTTTCTTTAAATCATTAACTTCTTGTGTAGATAGATAATGAATGCTTTCTAAGTTAATATTTAAAGACCTTTTTATACGTCTACCATCAGAATTAGTCATTCCGCGCCAGTTTTTAAAAGAATCTGAAATTAAGGCATAAGTAGGAATTGTGGTAATGGTTTTATCAAAATTTTGGACTTTTACGGTTGATAAATTAATTTCAATAACATCTCCGTCTGCACCATATTTTTCAAAAGTAATCCAATCTCCAATTCTTACCATATCATTGATAGAAACCTGAATACTGGCAACAAACCCTAAAATAGTATCTTTAAATACTAAGATTATAACTGCAGAAGCAGCACCAATGGTGGTAATAAATTTAATAAACTCAATACCTGTAATAATAGCAAAAGCAGATAAAATTCCGAATACCCAAGCAAAAATCATAAATACTTGCGTGTAACTATCTATTGGTTTGTCTTTTAAATTGGGTAAGGTTTTAAAATAATCTTTAAGAGAATTTAATAAACTTCTTACAATCCAAAGTATTAAAACAATGGTAAATACCTCTAAACTTTTCTGAATTATATTTTCTATATATGGAAAATCTAAAAATACAGCAGGCACACATTCTAAAGCAAAAATTAACGGAATAATATGCGCTACGTTCCGTGGTACTTTATTTTTAACTAATAAATCATCAAAATTAGTTTTACTTCTTAAAGCAAACTGAGTAAATAATTGTACTATTATTTTTCTAATAATATAATCGATTAAAAACGTAATAATCAATACTACTATTAGCAAAGCAAACATATTTATATATGCAGCGTACGTTTCTGAGATTCCAGTAGTTATTAAGTAATTGTATAATAAATGTGCAAATTTCATAAATGAAGAGTTTTAAGCCTGTCTATTTGTTTAAAAATAGATGTAGTATGTGTAAATGTTTTTAAAACTAAACCTATTAATAAGTTAGCTTTATAATATCAATTTATTTTGATTTTAAAGTTGAATCGAAAAAGGATATTTTACTTAGAGTAAACGCTCTAAAGCAACTAATTTTGACTAAAAAGTATGTCGCTGCTCTTCTGTGGAAGATGCACTTAATAATTGGTTGAATTTTTTGATAGTATCAAAATTGCTTGAAATTTCATCGGAAACAGCAATTCCAGAAACACCTGTTTCTAAAATAGCCGTAACATCTTCTGTCGTTATTTCTCCAGCTCCAATAATAGGCGTTTCAGTTTTTAAAGCTTCAACAATTAAAGAAAACCCATTTAATCCTAAAGCGGTAGGTAAGTTATCTTGGTTTTTGGTATCTCTAAACGGACTTAAAGTAATATAATCTACCTTTTTGCTAATTAAGGCTTTACAATCTTTTAAGGTGTTTGCAGTTCCGCCAACAATTTGCCAAGTATATAAATGTTCTAATGCTGTTGTTGCACAGAAATCTTTATTTTCTAAATGAACGCCATCTGCTTTTACTTCTTTTGCAATTTTATAGTGATTGCTTAAAATTAATCTTGTTTGAAAGTGAGACGTAATTTCTCTAGCTTCTAATGCTAATTTTAGATATTTTTTTTCAGAAATAGCATTTATATGTAATTGCACTAATTCTGCTCCAGCCGAACACGCTTTCTGAATATTTTCTAGATGTTCTTTTGGAGAATTACCTTGAGATATATAATGTAGTTTAGGTATCATTATGAGTTCGTTTTTTAGAGGAGAGTTAAAGCTTTAAAAGCGTATCTTATTTAAGAGATATTGTTTTTGCGTATTGCATAAAATAAGACTCAAATCGTTTTAAAATTGGGTGCATTTTATCTGAATATAATACATATTGACATTTATGAATACTTTGTGTAATTGCCATTAATGCTGCATACGCCGTTTTTTCAATTAAAAATTCAGCATCATCAATGTTAAAAATCTTTAATTGCGTTGTGTTTATTCCTTCTAATAAAAGCAATTTATTCATAGTTTTAGGCGTAGCAATAAGTACGTCTACACCTTCAAATATTTCTGATTTTAACAATTCTATGTGTTCTCTATCATCACAAGCATAAATACGCAAAGCATCATATTTACTAAGTTTTATAAATTCATCATGTAATGCAAGGGCTTTTTCTGAGTTTTCTACTAAAACCAATGCTCTTGGTGCTGTACCAACTTCTTCACATTTTAATTTGTGTAAGGTAGTAAGTACTAAAGTAGTTGTTTTTCCGGCACCTGTTGGAGCTGTACAAAATACGTTTGCACCACTTTTAATAACAGGTATACTTTTACTTTGTAATAGAGTAGGAGTTGTTATTTCTAGAGATTCTAAAATCTCTTTTATATCTGCATGTAATTTTTTAAAAGGCATATCTAAAAAAAGGTAAATGTTTAATGTAAAAAATAAGGGCAAATATACAACTTAATTGACGTACATATTTTTATGTACAAGGTGTTTTTTAGTAGTTCTAGTATAAAAGGTCTTTTTAACATATTCGTGGTAATACTTTATTATTTTAAGTTTTAAAAGCATCTATAATATGGTTTTTATAATTAATCTATTTCTTTTTTTTAAGGAGAAGTTTAAATTGTATCTTCCTACTAATTATAAAATCAGAAAAAAAAGACAAAATTACTTAGGTAATACAAAAGTTATTTGATTTTTTTGCAGTTCAAACCTCATACTAAATGGATAATCTAATAACCTTTGCAATAACTGTCTTTACAGGCTTTTTTGCTATAACCAACCCCATCTCTAACATGACGGTTTTTGTGTCTTTAACACGAGGATTAGATAAAAAGACAAAAAGAGACATTAATAAGCGTAGTAATATTATTGCTTTTGTAATTGTAACTGTTTTTGTTCTTTTAGGTAAATATATTTTTGAGTTGTTTAATATAAGTATTCCTGCATTTAAAATTACAGGTGGTATTTTAATTTTTTATATTGGATTTGAAATGCTACAATCTAAAAAATCTGATGTAAAAAATATAAAAAATGTAGATGTTGATGAAGATATTGCGGTGTCTCCATTGGCAATTCCTATTTTGGCAGGCCCAGGAACCATTGTAACTGCTATGAATTTTGTGGCGAATGTAGAAACCATACATATCATTTTAGTTATTGCTATATTCGGAACTATGAGTTTAATTACTTTTTATACTTTTAGATTAAGTGATTTAATAGTAAAAGTAGTGGGTAATAACGTAATTTCTGTTATTGGTAAAATAATGGGTTTAATAATTGCCATTATTGGTACAGGTATGGTGATTACAGGTATTAAAATTTCTTTTCAATTAATGTCTTTATAATTCTAGACATATCATCATTCAATATTTGAAGGAAACTTAATTTCCGTAAGTTCATATACTTTAATAGGTTTAGTAATACAGCGTTTAATTCTTTTTAGAGCATTTCTTAATTTTATAAAAGGAAATTTGTTTTTTCACAATCTTCTGGGTACTATGTAACTCAGTTATAGGTAATACATAAATTACTAATTGCAATCTTAACCATGTTATTTAAGGTTGCTTTTTTGTTTGATACATCTATTTTTTACGAAACAACAGCACCTAACTTATTTATAATATTACTGTAGCAAATGTTATATTAGTTGATGTACTTAGTTGTAAATGTAGTTTATCATCAAAAGAAATAAGAAACGTATTTACGGCATTATTGTCAACACTTAAAACTGCTTTTTTATTTTCAATTTAAAGAAGTTATTTATGCTTGTATATTCATGATTATTTAGAATATATATTGCTTTTTTTTTCTAATATTATAAAAAAAGCACTTTTAATTTAATCTAATTTTTAACATTCAATTTCTTAAAAAAATAAGTAATTAATTTAATAATCGTGATATCTTTGAACTTAATATAAAGAATTACAACTTTTGCATTTGTAATTATAAAAAGTAACAAAATAAATAAAGTTAAAATATGACAGGAAGTCTACTTTTTATTGCAATTATATTGTTAGCAGGAGCAATTATTTGCGTGTCTATTGCCAAACGATTAGGTTTAAGTTCTGTATTGGGCTATTTAATAGCAGGTGTTGTAATTGGGCCTTATATGCTAGGAGTTATTGGAGAAGAAGGACAAGATATTATGCATATTTCTGAGTTTGGGGTTGTAATAATGTTGTTTTTAATAGGTCTAGAGATTGAGCCTAAGAATTTTTGGAACATGCGAAAAACCATTTTAGGAATGGGAGGTATACAAGTTTCTGTAACCATGTTATTATCTTATTATCTCTTTATATATTTTGATTACGAATCTAAAGTTGCCTTGGTATTATCTATGGCTGTAGCACTTTCTTCTACTGCAATTGTACTACAGACTATAAAAGAAAAAGGATTGATGAATACCACTTCTGGCGCCTCTGCTTTTTCAATTTTATTGTTTCAAGATATCGTTGTTATTTTTATGATTGGTTCTATACCGTTAATGGCTAGTTCTAATCTAAAAACAGTTAACAATAATCATGGTGGGCACGTAAATTTATTAGATGGTTTGCCAATGGAACTGCAAGCCTTAGCCATTATTGCATCTGTAGTTTTTATTATTGTAGCTGGTCGTTATTTAATTGTACCTATGTTACGTAAAGTTGTAAAATCTGGAGTTAGAGAGCTCTTAATTGCAGCTGCTTTTTTAATTGTTTTTGGTATTTCATTTGTTATGGAGTATGTTGGGTTAAGTCCAGCGTTAGGAGCCTTTTTAGGAGGTGTAGTCTTATCTAATAGTGAGTTTAAGCATGAGCTAGAAAGCACTTTAGAACCCTTTAAAAATCTTATGTTAGGGTTGTTTTTTATTGCTGTTGGTGCTTCTATTAACTTTATTGTAATTGCTAATAGTCCTTTTACTATTGGAGGTATTTTAGTTGCTGTTATTTTTATAAAAGCCATTGTTTTATTTATAGTAGGCCTTATTTTTAAATTAAAAATAGATCAGAATTTATTGTTGACTTTTAATTTATCGCAAGTAGGGGAGTTTGCTTTTGTATTGTTGTCCTTTGCTTTTCAATCTAGTATTTTAGACCAAGAACATCTAGACATTATGCTTGTTGTTACCGCCTTAACTATGGCTATTACACCTATTGCTAGTATGATTAATGAGCGTTTAATTCTTCCTAGAATAGGGACAAAAGAGTCTGTAAAAAGACCCATGGACGAACACACAAAATCTGAAAAAATTATATTGGTTGGTTTTGGACAATTTGGAAGTACTATAGGTCGTTTTTTAAAATCTCATGATATAGAAACCACTATTTTAGACCACGACTCTAATCGAGTAGATTATCTTAGAAAATTAGGTTTTGAAGTGTATTATGGTGATGCAACACGTATGGGATTATTAGAGTCTGCCGGTATTGCAGATGCTAAAATTTTAATTTGTGCAGTAGACAATCCAGATGCTGCCCATGAAATAAGCAAACAGGTTAAGAAAAAATATCCGCATGTAGAATTAATGGTTAGAGCAAGAAATAGATATGATGCCTACGAGTTGGTTAATTTAGGAATAGAAAATATATATCGAGAAACTTTAGAGACTTCCTTAACGTTAGCTTGTGATGTTTTAACTAAAGTTGGTTTTCAAAAAGAAACATTAAAAAAACAAGTTACCAACTTTATTAAGTACGACGAAGAAAGTATAAGACGTTTGGCAGCAGAACCTAAAGGAGACGATAATTATATATTTAAAAAGCGTGAAGAATATAAACAGCAAGTAGCATCTCTTAAAGAAGATATTAAAAGAGATAAAATAGGATCATAAACCTATTGTTTAGTTAATATCTTTTAAGTAACTGTAAGTCAATATTTTAACTTTAATTTTTATTACTTTTTTTATTCATTATAATTATAAAATAATTACAATACGGTTATATGCTTTAGATAAAATATTTAATCCTGCTTCGGCAGGATTTTTTTTAGCCTAAATACAAGTAAAAAGAGGAAACTATCTTAGTAAATAGATTAATAAAGATAATATATACACTTAGAATAAGTGAGTTTAAAAGGCTTTAAAACGGATGAAAATACCTTTTATCAATATAAAAAAGAAGAAAAAATTACAAAGAAGCAGGCAAGAAGATGCTAATTTATAAAAAGAAGAAGATAAAAAAAGTGGTTGTCTAAAGTGAAGTTTTACGTTAACCTGAATTTATTTCAGATTCTTATCAATTATAAATTTTGATAAGTTGAAATACTGAAGCAAATTCAGTATTTCAAAATGCAATACTTTTAGACAACCACTTGTACTTAGGTGATAATACTATTATTTACTAGAACCACTAAATTTATAAGTAACTCCAAAATTTAACCCAAAAGAAGAATAAGGAACTTTTTGAGATAATTTTTTGATATGAGTAGCTTCTCCTGCTTGTGATGCTGCTTTTGCTGTTGCTAATTGCTCAATTGCTTCTGCATGAGATAATTCATCTACATAAGTGGTTGTGTTAAAAACATCATTACCAGCACCAGTAGGTTTTGGCAAGCCACTTTCTAAATTGAAATTAGCAACGACTGTACCATCTGCTAAAGCAACATCTGTATTAAATTCTTTAAATTCAGAATCCTTTCTTTTTAAACTAATTCCGTAGTATTCTGCTTCTACAAAAAGAGCAAAATGTTCATTTAAATCATAAGAATATCCTAATGCACCCACAAAACCTAAAGGAAATTGCCCATGAAAGTCTTCTATATAATTTGTTTCAGAATAAGAACCATTAGGTAATCCTTGGGGCGATGGATTTGCATCTGTATAGAAAGATTTGTTATAAACAACAGCTTCTGTTTTACCACCAACTTTAATTAAAGCACCAATACGTCCGTAAAAGTTAGATGAAAAATTATAAATCATAGAAACAGATCCTCCAAACGCACGTGCTCTTGCAATGGCGTTTACTTCTGCAACACCTGGTATAGATGTTTTATTAATTGTTTGGTCTGCACCATGTAAATATCCCAAACCTAATTCAAGCCCAAATTTTTCATTTAAAAAATAAGTTCCTCTTAACTGAAAATTCGAACCTTCACCATAACTACCATAATTGTTTTCTGTACCTGTTGTAGTTGTTGTAGTTCCTGTAAGCATCCCAGCACTACCCATTGCGTAACCACTACTTGCCGATATTTGAAATTGTGCTAAAGAAGCTGTACTCACTAAAATTGCTGCGACTGCTGTAATTAATTGTTTCATACTATTTAATTTTTGAATTATTTATAAAAAGATAGAAATTTTAGGTTTTACCGTATCTCAAATAAAAAGATTTGATTGCTAACTATTAGAGATCATTTTAAGCGCCATAAATTAAAATCGATGGCAAATATACTTTTTTTTTGATAAGGTTGATAAACCTAATTAAAGGTAAATATTTTCAATTTAATAAGATACTTTTTTAGTGAAAATATTGATAAATACTACTAACTACCTGCTAGACATATAGATAGTAAATACGCTAAAAAGAATTGCTTTTTTAGTTTTATTTAAAACCATAAGAATGTGAGGTTACTAATTATCTAATTATAGGTTAAGTTTCTGTAATTTTAGTACCAATAATGGCTACTTTAAAACTAGTTTTCCTAATTTATTGTTACCAGATAACCAAGCGGTTTTTCTATCTACAAACTGTATCGCATAATACGGTTCTTTACTAACCTCTGTCCAGGTAATACCACCATTATTAGAATATGAAATTCCTGTTACACCAACAGCAAAAACTTCTTTTCCTTTGGTTTTAGGCACATACCGCACACAGCTTTTGTAGTTAGGGTTTTGTCTATCGGAAACTAAAGTCCAAGTGAGTCCGCCGTTATTAGTTATGGCTTTATTTGCATTATTTTCTAAAGGTTTAGAGTAGTCACCACCTATTATAATTCCATTATTTTTATCAACAAAATCAATAGAATAAATACCTTGTGGTCCATTTCCTTGCACAATTGGCGTGTTATAAATTTGCCAAGTATTTCCAAAATCATCCGACTTTAAAATGCGTGCTTTTTTTCCTCCAGATGCTATCCAAACTGTACTTCCAATAGTTTTAATATTGGTGTTACTTGCAGCAAAAAAAGCTTCACCATCTTCAAATTTAGGTAAATTAGCACACGGAATTTTATGCCAAGTATCTCCACTATCTGAAGTTAGAAGAATAGACGCACAATTTTCTGTAGGATCTCCAACCGCAATGCCATGTTGGTTATCATTAAAAAACTGCAAAGCATCATAAAAAACTTTCTCGTGATTCTCTGTGTATTTTAAGGTTGCTTTTCCATCTGAAAGTTGATATAATAAAGCAGGATTACCAATACTTAAAGCAAAAATACCTTTATTATTTGAAGCAATACTTCTAAAATTTGGGCGAATAGAATCTTGATATTTAATTTCTAAAACAATAGGTTTTAACTTAGAATTCTCATTATCAGAAAAGAAACCAATATTTCCATTTGAGCCTGCATATACAACTTCATTTTTATTAATAACCTGAATTGCACGTATGCTAACACTGTCTATTTTAAATTCTTTTACGGTAATAGTCTTGATTTCTCTAGGTTGATAAATGTCTGCACAAGACACAAAAGCTAGGAAACCAAAAATAAATATGATTATTCTCTTCATTTTTGATACTTTTATAGCTCTAAAATAGTTGTTTTTTTAAAACTTATTCGCTTATTTATTGGAGAGGTAAGAATATATTTAAATTAAAAAATATTATTTTAGATTCTGCCGGTGTTCGTCTTGATTGAAAAAGATAGGTGGGAATGACAATTTTAAAGGTATTTACTATAAAAATAGTGAGACTTTTTTTTAAAAATAACAAATCGTTTTTAGATAATGAAAAGAGCATTGGTAATTTCAGGAGGAGGAAGTAAAGGGGCATTTGCAGGCGGAGTTGCGCAATACTTAATGAAAAAAGAGCATAAAGATTACGATATATTTATAGGCACATCTACGGGGAGTTTAATGGTTTCTCACTTAGCTTTGGGCAAATTAGATGAACTAAAAGATCTTTACACCAATGTAAATCAGAAAACTATTTTTAGTAATAATCCTTTTAAAATTAAAAAAGTAGCCGGAGAAAAAGTAGTTAGTATTCGACATTTAAATACTTTTTGGAACTTTTTAAACGGAAGAAAAACTTTTGGAGAAAGTAAAAACTTACGAACTTTAATTAAGAAAAAAATTACTAAAGAAATATATCATGAAATTAGAAATAACAACAAAGAAGTTGTTGTAACAGTTTCTAATTTAACAGCCAATCAAATTGAATATAAATCTATAAACGATTGCACCTATGACGATTTTTGTGATTGGATTTGGGGTTCTTGCAATTATGTACCTTTTATGAGTTTGCTAGAAAAAAATAATTGTCAGTATGCAGATGGAGGTTTTGGTTCTTTAGTACCCATTAGAGAAGCTATTTTAAGAGGAGCCACAGAAATTGATGCTATTATTTTAGAAACAGAAGTTACTCAGTTTAATAAATTACCCGCTACAAACCCATTCTCTTTATTGTTTGATGTGTTCGATTTTATGTTGGCACACGTAGAAAGACACAATATTACCATTGGTAAATTAGCGGCTACAAATAAAGGAATTAAATTAAATTTATATTACACCCCAACTGTTTTAACAACTAATTCTTTAGTTTTTGATCAAACTTTAATGCGTAAATGGTGGAAATCTGGTTATAAATATGCAAAGTCTAAGAGAGAAGAATTAATGAGTGAATTTAGACCCGATGTTTTAACTGATCAAGAAATTGAAGAGGGGATAGACGATTTAGAGGACTTAGACTTATAAATTCATTCGGTTTTTTTATGCCTTCGGATATAAAGTTTATGATATTTTATTGATTATTCGCTAGCGCGAGCGTCTCGCTCGTGAAACAACAAATAAAATACAACAAGCAATTTACAAAAAGCTTATATGAGATATTTGCAATGATTTTTTTTTTAATAAAATAGTTGTGTGGGCACGAGCGGGACGCTCGCGCCAGCAGATAAAAATAATAAACTATATAAATGAGCAGAAAATATAAATTTGGAGAAAAATCAGGAGCTTATTTTATCAGTTTTGCTACTGTAAATTGGATTGATGTGTTTACAAGAGACGCTTATTTTTGGTGCATTATAGCATCTTTAGATTATTGTAGAAAGAATAAAGGAATGGAAATTTATGGATATTGTATTATGCCAAGTCATATCCATTTAATTTTTCGTTCTGCTTTAAATGATCCTTCAGGTTTAATTAGAGACTTTAAGGGGTTTACTTCAAAAAAAATGCTGAAAATTATTGAAGAAAATCCTCAAGAAAGCAGAAAAAAATGGATGCTTTGGATGTTTGAGAGAGCTGGGAGAAAGAATAGTAATATTACTAATAGACAGTTTTGGCAACAACATAATCAGCCAATTGAAATTTGGTCCTTGAAGGTATTTGAGCAAAAACTAAAATATATTCATAATAACCCTATAGAAACCGGTTTTGTAACTGATGCTATAGACTGGAAATATAGTAGTGCTAGAAATTATGGCAATAACGATTCCAGTATCTTAGAAATAGATATGAATTAGATTATTAACAAATAAAGTTACATAACGATTGAATTTACATTCACGCTAGCACGAGCGTCCCGCTCGTAACACAACAATAAAAAGTCAATCTGAAATTTACAAAAAGCTTATATGAGATTTTTGTAATGATTAGTTTTTTAATAAAATAACACGTTATATAAATAGGCACGAGCGAGACGCTCGCGACAGCGGAGTCGTTGAATTTCTATCTGTACAAATAATGGTTACTAACCATCGAACATGTATACATGCTAGCGCGAGCATCTCGCTCGTAACACAACAATAAAAAGTCAACAATCAATTTACAAAAAGCTTACATGAGATATTTGTAATGATTAGTTTTTTAATAAAATAACACATTATATAAATAGGCACGAGGGAGACGCTCGCGACAGCGGAGTCGTTGAATTTCTATCTGTACAAATAATGGTTACTAACCATCTAACGTGTATACATGCTAGCGCGAGCGTCCCGCTCGTGACACAACAATAAAAAGTCAACGATCAATTTACAAAAAGCTTAAATGAGATATTTGTAATGATTAGTTTTTTAATAAAATAACACGTTATATAAATAGGCACGAGGGAGACAATCTAGTCAACAAAGGCAAGGTTTAGTTATTATAGATTTACTTTTTAAATTCCACATACATTTCATTAGCAAAAGGTCTTTGCAATTTAGAATTGGTAATTGGTTCTTTTTTAATAGAAACAGGTGTTTTTGCAGAAGGTATTGTTCCTAATTTAATATAATTTATCGTTCTATTTAATAAAGGCTCTGTTCTGTTTCCTAATATCCCTAAATTTATAGTTCCAGAAATTTGACCATAATCTTCCTCAAACGCAACTTCTGGTGTATAACCATTAGGGTTGTTTTCTCCATTAGCATTAGTTATTTCTAGCACAATAGGTTGCATAGCATAGGTATGATTTGTGTTTAAATTAGCACCGTTTCTCTGTAAATTATCAGAATCATATAGAGTTATAGAACCTACTTGTTTACCAACTGTTTTAGTTCCAACTAATTTTACATCAATATATGCACTTAAAGCATTTATAACTAATTCTGAAGCAGATGCAGTATCTTCTGTTACAATAAAATAGACAGTAGGAAGATTTAAACTATTTATTAGTTCTTTTGTACTTGAAATGTTATCTGTAAAATAATCTATAACATTACTAGCATTATTATTTTCCATTACTTTTTTATTCCACATTTGTTTAGAAAAGACAGTTGTGTTAGATTCTGTCGTAATCATACTTCCCAAATAAGTTGCTGTTTGTACAGATCCACCACCATTGTAACGTAAATCTATAATTAAATCTGTAACTCCGCTTGCTTTAAAAGTAGCAAAAGCAGCATTTAATTCACTATCATAAGAACTTGCAAATTGATTGTATAATAAATAACCAATTTTTTTAGTTCCTTCCGTAAAAACTTCAACTTTTGCAATAGGATTTTCTTGTAATTGAGATTTTGTTAAATTAATAGAATTACCGTTTAATATCGGGTTTCCTCCATTAAAATTGGCTAAATTAATAGTGTAACTAATATTGTCACCAAATAGTAAATTTTGAAGATTTTTGTTTGTAATTTGTGTACCATTAACAGCTTTAAAAACCATACCTCTTAACACCCCTTTAGTATCTGCATCTGATCCTGGTACAACGTATCTTACAACACCATAACCATTGGTATTGCTGTCTTTTTCTGAATATAAAACAAATTCCATTCCATTACTTATAATGATTCCTTGAAAAGAGTTTTCTAAAGCTACATAATCATCCACAATCCAAGAAAAACGGTCGTACCCTTTTTCATTTACATCATACCCATTTTCTTTTGTGTATAATAAATTATCAAATAAATTTTTTGGTGATGAAAAGCCTTCTAAATAACTATTTAATTGATTCTGATTGCTAAAACGCAAATCTGCCAAATCAGGAACATCACTTTGCCATAAATAGTAAGCATTTAAACCTCCCAAAATAAAATTTTCAACTTCTAAATCAGTGGGAATGCCATCTTCACTTTTATCACAATTAATAAAGAGTAGGGAAATTATAAAAAAGACAATTACTTTAGGGAATAATTTAAACGTCATGAATTTATGTTTATAGGATACAACGCAATATAAAAAGAAATAGTATTATTTTTAAAATATGTTGTAACAAAAGATATTGTGCATCGTCTTAATTATGTAAACCGATAATAACAACATAAAATTAGTATCAGTTTACAAGAAAAATCAACCAAACCAAATGAACCAGTCAGACTTTTTAAAAGTTGTTTTACCCTTTAAGGATAAAGTATTCCGTTTAGCAAAAAGACTTTTAGTTTCTACAGAAGAAGCTGAAGATGCTACACAAGAGCTGATCTTTAAATTATGGAAAAGCAAAGAAAAGATTGCTGAATATAAAAATGTTGAAGCGTTTGCTATGACCATGACAAAAAACTATTGTTATGATCGTTTAAAAAGTAAACAAGCAAGTAATTTAACATTAATACACAGTAATTATAAAGAAAAAGATACGTCTTTAGATAAGCAAGTAGAACATAGAGATAGTGTAAACCAAGTACACCAATTGATAGAAAACTTGCCAGAGCAACAAAAAATTATTATTCAATTAAGAGATATTGAGCAATATGATTTTGATGAAATCTGCAAAATGGTAGACATGAAGCCAACAGCAGTAAGAGTTGCGCTATCTAGAGCGAGAAAAACAATAAGAGAACAATTAATTAAAAAACACAACTATGGAGTTAGCTAACATAGAAAAATTAGTAGAAAAATACGAAAACGCAGAAACGTCTTTGCAAGAAGAAACAACCTTAAGAAACTATTTTACAGGAGGGTCTGTTGCACCACATTTGCAAGAATACGAATACATGTTTAACTATTTTGCTACTAGCAAAGATGAAACGTACACAAAAACCATTAAGTTAGAACCTAAGAAATCTAAAAATAGAAACTTAAAATGGTTGTCTGTTGCAGCATCTGTAGTCTTATTATTTAGTGTATTTATTGGTAAAAATGAATACGAAAGATATCAAGCTAAAAAACAATTCGATCAAATAAGTAAAGGGTTAATGCTTTTATCATCTAACCTTCAAAAAGGAGAGCAAGCGGTAGCTACCTTATATACTTATGAAGACACCGTAAAAAAAATATTAAAATAAAAACCAAGTAACAATAGTAAACCAAGTAAACACAGAAATTATGAAAAAAATAGCAATATTAATAGCGTTAGTAATTGCCCCAATGGTAACAAGCGCACAGTCCTTTTTTGATACTTTAGAGGATATGAACGGAGTAGATATGGTAGTAGTAACCAAAGATGCTTTTGAGTTAATCTCTAAATTTAAAAACGTACAAGTAGATGATAATGAAGGAATGAAAGTCTTTCAAATGATTCAAGAGTTAAAAGAGTTTAAAATGTTTTCTACAAAAGATACAAACATTGCAAGTAAAATGGAAGCGATGGCAAATGCTGCAATTAAAAAACAGAATTTAACACAGTTAATGCGTATCAAAGACGATAATTCTCATGTAAAAATTTACGTGCAATCTACACAAAACAAAGATTTTGTTAGTGAAGTATTAATGTTTATTAAAGGAGTTGATAAACAAACAAGTGGACAAGCAGAAGCAATCGTAGTTTCTTTAACAGGAAACATAGATATTAATAAAATGTCTGAATTAGCAGATACTTTTTCTAAAAACAAGTAAATTAATGTCTGTTCGAGTGCTGTCGATAAATTTATCAGTACTAAAAGGATAAAGATAATTTAAAACAGGACTCAAAAAGAGACTACTCATTAACAAAAACTTAAAATAAATCATGAAAAATACAACCAAAATACTTTCTCTTTTATTACTTGTTTTTATGATTACTTCATGTAAAAATGAAAAATCATTACAAGGATATTTAGTGGAAAGTCAAGAGAAATCTGGTTTTATCACCGTAGATATTCCTACAAGTTTTTTACAATTAAAATCAGATGCTGTATCAGACGAAGTTAAAGAAACTTTAAAAAGTATACGAAAAGTAAACGTAGTTGCTTTGCCAATTAAAGGAAATGAAGCTGCGTATGAAGTGGAGAGATTAAAATTAAAAAGTATTTTTAAAGATAATGAAGATTATAAATCTTTAATGTCTCTAAAAGCACAAGGAATGAATGTAAGTCTTTATTATACTGGAGATACAGAATCTATAGACGAAGTAATTGCTTTCGGTTATGGTAATGAAATTGGAGTAGGAGTTGCCCGTTTATTAGGTGATAACATGAACCCTGCTAAAATTATAGAGATGATGAACAGCGTTAAATTTGATGGTGATAATCTTAATTTAGAACAATTTAGTGCTATTTTTAAAGGGAAATAGATTTACAGTATTCAATATAAAGTTGGCAGTTCTAGTATTCAGAAGTAGTTTATCACTGAATACTAGGATTGTCAACTTTTTTTATGTCACAAAAACTCAGGAATTGAAGTTTTTTTTTAATGTAAACAGAATCCGAAAACGGTGAGTAAATAAACCAAAGAGAACGTAATTTTTTTAGCAGAGTTCACAATAGATTTTAATTTTTAGAGAACTATACGATTTTCTTTGTGACTTAGTGGTTAAGCTTTTATTAGTGTAAACTACACTGTAAATTGAATGCTATTTTTAACTGCTAATTAACGAATTACGCTCTAATTATTTATTACTTTTGAAACTTTACGAAAATATATTTTATGATGATTAAAAAAGTGCTGTTTATTGTTTTAGTTTTAGTGAGTTCAATCAGTTTTTCGCAAACTTACACTACTTACAAACCAGAAAGAGATAAAATACACAGTTTAGTACATACCAAATTAAAAGTAGATTTTAATTTTAGCAAGAAACAGTTAAATGGTGAAGCTTGGGTTACCGCAAAACCTCATTTTTATGCAACTAATAAAATTACGTTAGATGCAAAAGCAATGATTATTGAACAGGTTTCTTTAGATAATCAGAAATTAGACTATAAGTATGACGATGCTAGCATTGTTATAGATTTACCAAAAGAATATAAAAAAGACGAAGAATTTACGCTTTATATTAAATACATAGCACGTCCTGAAAAAGTAAAACAAAAAGGTAGTGCGGCAATAACGGATGCAAAAGGTTTATATTTTATTAATGCAGATGGTTCAGACAAAAACAAACCAACTCAAATCTGGACGCAAGGAGAAACTGAAGCAAGCAGTTGTTGGTTTCCTACGATAGACAGTCCGAATCAAAAAACTACACAAGAAATTTATATTACGGTTCCTAAAAAGTTTGTTACACTTTCTAACGGAAAGTTAATAAGCCAAATAGAAAATGGAACAAACAGAACCGATTATTGGAAAATGGATCAAAAGCATGCTCCTTACTTATTTTTTATGGGAGTAGGAGCGTATGAAATTATTAAAGATTCGTATAAAAATATTCCTGTAGATTATTATGTAGAAAAAGAATATGCTCCGTATGCAAAAGATATTTTTGGCTTAACTCCAGAAATGATTGGTTTCTTTTCTGATATTTTAGGAGTAGAATATCCTTGGAATAAATATAGCCAAATTGTAGGAAGAGATTATGTTTCTGGTGCCATGGAAAACACAACAGCTGTAATTCATGGAGAACAAGCATACCAAACTCCAGGGCAATTAATTGACGAAAATGTGCAAGAAAACACCATTGCACACGAGCTTTTTCATCATTGGTTTGGAGACTTAGTAACCTCAGAAAGCTGGTCTAATTTAACTTTAAACGAATCTTTTGCAAATTATAGCGAGTATTTATGGAGAGAACATAAATACGGAAAACTAGACGCAGATATGCATTTGTTTGATGATAGTCAGGCGTATTTAAATGGACAAGATATTGATAAACATTTAGTCCGTTTTAACTATGTAGACAAAGAAGATATGTTCGATTTAGTTAGCTATAACAAAGGTGGCGCTATTTTACACATGTTACGTAATTACCTAGGTGATGAAGCTTTTTTCTTAGGATTAAAAACCTATTTAAATGAAAATAAATACCAAGCTGCAGAAGTACATCAGTTAAGATTGGTTTTTGAAAAAATAACAGGTAAAGACTTAAACTGGTTTTTTAACCAATGGTATTTTGGTGCTGGCCACCCAAGAATAGATGTTTCTTACGATTACAATACGATTCAGAAAAAAGTAACTGTAAATCTTTTACAAACAAATGTAAATGAATTTAAATTTCCTTTAGCAATAGATATTTTTGAAAATGGTAAAAAAATAAGACACAACGTTTTTGTTGACGGAAATGACGCATCTTTTACATTTTCTTATACAAAACAACCAACGTTAATTCAAATAAATGCAGATGGTGTTTTATTATGTGAAATTACAGAAAATAAGGTGTTAAGTGATTATATTTTTCAGTTGAAAAATGCTGAAAATTATCAACATAGAAGAGAAGCTTTATTAGAAGTAGCTAAAAAACAAGAAGAAAAAGAGGCATTTAATGCGGTGGAAGCTGCAATGAGTGATGCTTCTTATAAAATTAGAATACTTGCTCTACAAAAGATAGATTTAATTAATAAATCTTCTAAAAAAGATGCTATTAATAAAATAATGAAAATTGCCAATTCAGATGAAAAAACATTGGTGCAAGCAACTGCAATTGAAACTTTAGGTAAATTAACAGATCCAGCATTGAAGTCTATTTTTGAAAAAGGTTTACAAAGTAAATCTTATTCTGTTATAGGAAAATCTTTGGTTGGCATGTATTATATAGATAAACCAACAGCAATTGCTAAAGCTAAAGAATTACCAGACGAAATTAAAAAGATATTAGCAACGCCTTTAACGCGCATTTACATAGAAGAAAACGACAAAAATGAATTACCTTTTATTGCTAAAAGTGTGGTTTCTGGAATGTTTTTATCGGGTGATGATGCTACAAAAAATCTTTATCAAAAAGCATTTAAGCAAATCTCTGAAAGTAATAATTCTGAAGCAATTCAGAATTTAGTAGATGATATGGTGGTAAAAGGAAATCAATACAAGTCTTTTAATTTTGATAAAGTGGTTATTAATTTAATGAAAACCATGATTAATGATCAAAAAGCAAAAAACACGCCAAATAAAGTTAGAAATACAGAAATTATAAAAGAATCAATGGCAAAATTACTATAATTTTTTTTTCAATGAAATGATGAGTAATTGAATATCTTCTGTTTATACGGACAAAAAAGAGGTTTTATTTATGTGTTACACATAGATAAAACCTCTTTTAATTTTTAGAAAGTAAACCCTTTAATTTTGTGTTTCTTTAGGTATTGTAAAGTAAAATATAGTTCCTTTATCAACCTCACTTTCAACCCAAACTTCTCCTTTGTAAAGCTGAATTACTTTTTTTACAATAGAAAGACCAATACCAGATTTCGTTTCACTATCATCAACACTCTGAAAAAGTTCAAATATTTTTTTAAAATACCTTTCTTCAATTCCTTTTCCGTTATCTTTAATGTGAAACTTCCAAAATTGAGGCGTTTCTGTTACGCCAATTTCTATTTCTCCTTTTTCATCAACAATACTTTTAATTGCATTTTGAAGTAAATTTTGAAAAACTTGAAGAATTCTATGTTTATTTCCTTTTATAGTTGGTAAATTTTGATCAACCTTAATTTCTATAGATTTTGGTATAACCATTAACTTTACAAGCTCGTTTACCAAATTGAGTGTATTAATATCATATTCTTCCATTTCATTATTATCAATGCTAGAATATTTTAAAATACCAGTAATTAAAGATTCCATTCTTTCTAGATTTTCTAGAATTAATTGAGTGTACATTTCACTTTCTTCCGTTAGCTTGTTTTCTTTGTCACTTTCAATCCAATTTACTAAAGTATATACGCTTTGTAACGGTGTTTTTAAATCGTGAGAAACAATATGAGCATAGTTGTTTAATTCGGTGTTTTTATGCTCTAAGTTTTTTAAAAGTTCTTCTCTTGCTTTGTTTGCTTTTAAAATATCATCAGATTGTTTTTCTATTTGTTTTACCAAATTTATAGACTCGTTAATTTCTGAGGAATTTTCTATCGAGTCAATATTTAAAACATTTGCTATGTAATTTAAACTCTTTATAACTTTTTTAAGATTCTTAGACTCTTTTTGTGCGTCTTTACGATCTGTAATATCTGTAACAGCACCTATTACATTAATAATTTCATTTTCTTTATTTAGTAATAATGATACATTTAAATCTCCCCAAATAACCGTTTTATCTTTTCTAATATAACGTTTTTCTATATTATAAGAATCAAATTCTCTTTTAATCAGTTTATCAAACTTCTCAAGATCTGTATTTAAATCATCTAAATGTGTAAAATCTGCAAAGGTCATGTTTGTCATTTCCTCTTCAGAATATCCTAAAATATCTAGAAGTTTTTTATTTGTAAATTCTGGTTTTCCTTTTAAATCGACCAAAGTAATACCAATACCAGCATTGTTAAAAATAGAATAGAACTTTCTTTCTGTTAACTTTAATTCGTCTAATTTAATGTTTAGGTTTTTTTGTGTTTTATTTTTTAATCCCTCTAATTCAATATTTTTTTTCTGAAGTTCTTTGTATTGAATTCGTATTCTGTTATTATAATACTGAATACCAATTAGAATAAAAAGTATTAAAATAGCACTAAGAATAAATGATAACCACTTATAAAAATTATAAATAGATTGAGATTTATAAACCTGCTTTAAATCTATTTTATGAATAAGTATAAGTGTTTTATTCTCTTTATAATTACTATTTTTTAAACTAGTGTTATTAATTGTTAATTTATTAAATACGTAAATAACATCTTTATAAGTATCGCTTCCAGCATTGTTTTGCTGTATGTTTTGCCACAACTGTTTATGTGTGTTTTTTAAAGCTAAACTATCTGAATTAGTAGTAATATGACTAAAATTTTTGTATTTATCTTTAGATATTAAAGAGAAACCCTCAGATGTATTTAATTCAAACGAAGTATATTTAAGATTGCTTTGATTAGATAATTTATTAAAAATATCGCTAATAAAATAATTAACAACTATTAAACCTGTCCACTTATTATTAACATTGTATGTTTTTTTAGCAACTCTAAGTACTGGGTTGTATGGAATTTCAATTTTCCCAAAATCCATATTTAAATCTATATTTGAAAAATAGATTTCGTTTTTCTTTAAATTTTTAGCATTTTTAAAGTAATACCTATTGCTTTTATCTTGTAAGTTAATAGAATCCACAACTTTGGCAGAGTTAACGCTATCAAAATCTACCCGAACAACTTCATGACCAAGAGTGTCTATAAAACGAACTTGATCATAAGTAGTTTGTAGGTTAGAAAAATGAAGAAAAAAGTCTTCTAATTTTTCTCTTTTAGGATGTATGTCTTTATTAAAACCTGTTGTATTAAATTGCCAATCAATAATATCAATATCTGTAGCTAGATATTTATAGATTTCATTAATTAAAATTCCTTTTGCGTTTAAATCATTTTCTGCACTATTTTTTATAATTTCTAACTCGTTTTGGGTAATAATTTTATAATAATTATCGATACCTAAATAAGTAACAAGAACCAAAGGGATAAAAAACAGCAGGAGTTTATTTGTTTTAACAAATTTCATTTGAGTTCTATTTTTTCATAACAAATTGATTTGTAATATTTATTACATCTTTTTGTGTAATTTTTATGGCAGATTTCTTTATTTTTTCTAGAAACACTTCTACTTCTTCAGCACTTCCTGGAGCTCCTAAATTCTGACCATTATTATCATTAGAATCTGTAATAAGCGCTAAGTTGTTATCTAAAATTAACCAAAAGGGTAAGCCAGCTTTATCTCCATCATACTTTTTTAATAAATCTAGAGAACCTGGGTTTTCTAAATTTTTATTTTTTGAAGATTCTAGCACAACAATAGGTACAATTACATAATTATCATCAAAAAACTTTTTAGTCTTTTTAGAATGCATGTCTTTGGTCATTTTATGGCACCAACTACACCAAGAAGCCTCAAATTTTATAAAAATAGATTTCCCTTCTTTTTTTGCTTTCTTTTGTGCTTTTTCTAATAAAACTTTTGTACTTTCTTGTGCTGATGTTTGATAATTAACAGCCAATAAAGCGGTTATAAAAAGTACTAAAAATTTAACTTTCATAGATTGGTTTTTAATGTGTTAAAATACTACTATTTACATAGTCTTAATAGTTTACTAAGATAACTTTTTTAAAGCCTCAATAATCTCATTAGGTTCAGAACGTGTTCTATAATCAACATTTACATAATTCCAAGCAACAACGCCATTTTTACTTAATATAAATGTAGCAGGAATTGGCAATATACTGCCATTACCATTGTTTATCTTTTCTAAATCAAGATTACGATCTACTCGCATGTGCTCTGCCATAAACTCAGGTACTTCCCAAGCAACTCCATATTTAGATGCTACTTTTGCATTTTGGTCAGACAATACTATAAAATCCATTTCATTAATCTCGCTTTTTGTTAAAGAACCATCTGGTACTTGCGGACTAATAGCAACTAATGAAGCTCCCAAAGCTTTAATTTCGTTTAACTTTGCTTGCAAGGCTCTTAGTTGTAAGTTGCAATACGGACACCAATCACCTCTATAAAATGTAATTACAAGAGGACCTTTTTCTAATAAAACATCTAATGAAATTAAATTCCCTTCAGCATTAGGCAACTCAAAACTTGGTGCTTTTTCACCTACTTTAAGCGCATTTTTACCTTCTTCAAAATCTTTTGCTTTTGCTATAATTTCATCAATCCCTTTCATAAAGTTAGGGTTATTCTTTCTTCCTGCTGCAATTTTAGCGTCTGTTTGTGCTCTTAGGTTTTTCATTATTTTCTGTAATTAGTTTTTACTGATATTTCAAATGTAAATATTTATTAGGCTGTTTTAAGGAAAATCAATATTAAAGTTTAAAAAATAAAATTCTTATTTTTTTAAGAGAGTACTTGTTTGATAAATAAAAGTTGTTTACAAGCAAACATCCAGCATTGTATAGAATGTTAGATATTTGTTTTATTAGTTGCTAATTTTTTAAGATAGATTAGCAAGAATTATTGTACTAGGCGAGAAGTAGTCTATAAATTATATACGGTATTGGCAATTGTTATTTAACGCTTTCTCCTAACAAGGTTACTTTATTTAACCACTTTGCTCTAAAAGCAGAAGTTGAATTTTTTATTGAAGCTATATAAGTTGTTTTTACAGGGTTTATTCCACAAAATTTTAGTGTTCCGTTTTTTAACTGGTTTATTGCCGGACTTTTCATTACCAGAAAATCATACCATTTTGGTGTATCTGCGGTAATAATTAAACGTGCAGATTTTCCTTTCAGTAGTTTTTCGGGTAATGCTTTTCCCTTAATCGGTAAATATGTAATTGATGGTAAAAATGTTCTGTCTATAAAGCCTTTCATAAGTGCAGGATAACCATACCACCACATTGGAAACACCCAAACAATATGATCTGCTTTTTTAATTTTTTCAATGGCTAAAACTAAATCAGGCTCCAATTCCATTCTTTTGCGATACCCAAATTGCAGATTAGGATTAAACTCCAATTCTGCAATGTTAATTTTAGAAATTATAGCATTTGTTTTATTTGCTCCTTTTAGGTAAGCTTCTGATAAGGCATAATTAAAACTCTCTTTATCAGGATGTCCATTTATTATTAGTACTTGTTTCATAATTGTTCTTTGTTTTGTGCAAAGAACAATACTTCTGTACTTTTTTAAAAGGACATATGTCTAATTCGTAATTGACTTTCTTATTCTACTTAAATGTCTTTGGGTGATGCCTAAATAGGAAGACAAAAAGTTTAAAGGAATTGCTTGCAAATATTCTGGCTGATTTATAAGTAAATCTTTATATTTTTTTTCTGCAGATTCTTTTTGCAACAAGAAAACTCTTTTTTCCATTTTAATGTATTCTTGCTCCGTAATTAACTTAAAAAATTTTAGCCAATTGGTACTCGATTTCTCTAATAGTAAAATTTCTTCTCTAGATATTGTTAATAATTCTATAGCTGTTAATGCCTGAATATTTTCAATTGTTTTTGTTTGAGACAAGAAAGAAGAGTAG
This sequence comes from Polaribacter sp. 11A2H, assembly GCF_011379025.1. Classification (NCBI taxonomy): domain Bacteria; kingdom Pseudomonadati; phylum Bacteroidota; class Flavobacteriia; order Flavobacteriales; family Flavobacteriaceae; genus Polaribacter; species Polaribacter sp. 11A2H. Next base: position 89,170 of record NZ_WTLD01000013.1, on the reverse strand, counting down.
GCGCTAACAAATGAATTAGAAAAGGTAAAACAGTAGGTAACTTCTTCTTCTGATGAAGTGTAATAAAACGACCTGAACAAACCAGAAACTACAAATGCGACTTCTTTAGATGTCTGACCTTCTTTAATGAAAAAATCGCCTTTTTTTAATTGCTTTTTCTGAACCTTACTTTCAAAAAGATCGATTTCTTTTTCGGTTAAAATGCCAAATGTTTGTAGGTAGTTTCTCATTTTTTTTTTGTTACCGGCAAGGATTTATTATAAGAAAATTAGTGAACAAGTACTAGCGGGCCTTATTACGTGTTTAAATAGGAATTTAAAATATCAATATTTTTTTTTAAAAAATTATTTTTTTTCAATAAGGTTTGTTATAAATAAAAAACCATAATAATCTAATAAGAAAATAGGGAATGAATTAAGTACAGAAACAGTATTATCAATATTAATATATTTTTCTAGTTGTTTTTCAAAAATATTAAATTGAGAAATATTATTTAAAGGCAAAATGTATTTGTCATTTGTAATAAAATTTGCTTTCATTATATGTAAATTAATAACTTGAAGCCATAATTTTTCAGAGTAATTATTTATTTGTTTATATTCATTTCTAGATTCAAAGTTTACTAATTCTTTATATCTAATATTTTCCTTTGCATTTACTTTTGAATCTTTAAAACTTTCAATAGATTTAATATGCTTCAATGACTCAACCATTGGATAATTTATATATAATTTTCCTTTCTCAGTTTCTTCGTTAAAAAGATTCAATAAATTTATAATTTTGTTATCATCGGCTAATGTTGAATGTCCATCATAATCAAAAAACATATAAATTTCAGCAAAATCATTTCTAGAATATTGAGCAAGAACTTCTTTGTTAGCTTTAATTTTTTTCAACAAGGTAAAAGTATCTAAATCTATATCTTTAGATATCTCATCGTATAATTGATAAATTTCCGCACAATAAGCACACGTAATTAAAGTATTATTTTGCTCATTTATAAAATATTTTGTAAGATTTTTTATTATAAACTGTTCAGTTTTCTCACCTTCAAAAATGAATAGTATGTTAGACATCGAAGGAACCGGCTTTATACATTTTTTCGATGTTATGAGCTTCTCTGAGTTCTTTATTAGTGCTTTTAGCTAATGATTTAATAGAATCTTTATACATTAAAAAATAACAATCAGGCCTTAATAAATCATTACTCATAACAGAAGTATTGTGAGTGGTTAATATAAATTGAACACCTGTTTCTTTTAATTCTTCGATTATTATTTCAGATAGTTCATGATGATAAAAAGCATCAAACTCATCTATAAATAAAAAAGAAACTACAGAATTCTCTTTTAACCTTTGTAGCCAAAAATAAAAAATAGCTAAAGCTTTAGTTCCTTGAGATGCTATTTCTGCAAAAGGGATCGTTTTATCACCAAATTTAAATGTAAGTATATCGTTATCAAATTCTTTAATTACACTTAAATTACATTTTATCCCAGCTTTATTTAAAAAAAGTTCTAAATCAGGTACATTTTTTCTATTTATAATATCTTGTTGAACACTTACTGCTCCAACTTCCAAACCAATATATTTTTTATCTTCAAGAGACCTAAATAGAAGCATCTTATCAATAAAATTATAAAATTCTAATAGAGTTGAATTTTCTTTGTTTTCATCTAGAAGAGAGTTGTTTTTTATATATTTTAATAGAGACAAATTGTTGTTAGTTAACTCTTTTTTTAAATTTTCTGTACCTTTAAAATTAATTTTTGCATGTTCACTATTTCTCTTATCTATCGAAGCAAGCAAATTATCATTTATAAAAAACTTTTCTGAAATAACAGTTTTGTTGTCTTTTTTTTCATATTCATAGACTACAATACTATTATTTAAAAGCAATTCATAACGGAAAGTTGCTAAATCAGAATTATTATTTGCATTTAAATAAAAATCATATTCATGTTGATTTATGTTTTTATCAGTTAATTGACCTACAATGTCAAAAAGAGCAAGACCTAAATTTGATTTACCAACACCATTATGTCCATATACTAAGGCATTGTTAACTACACCGTCCTTAATACTAGCTTTATTAAAATTATAACCATTGGTATTCTTTAAATCAAAAATAAATTCTTGATTAAAGCCTTTAAAATTAGTTACAGAGAATTTAGTTATCACAATTTATTTTTTTGTCAAATATATAATAAAAAATGTGTTCCGTAATTTTTTTACGGCAAGTTTTTGTTTTGAGTCAATATTGTTGCTAACTATAATAATATAAAATAGTTTCAATATTTTATATCAGAAGTTCGTGAAAATATGTTTTTTGATGTAAAAAGTATAAAATAAAAATATCTTTTTAAGATATTCTTATTTTATACAAGGTTTAACCTACTGTTTAAACGACAAAAAAACAAATGTTGTTAATTCTGTTTGATAAAGTATTATAAACAGTGAGTTTATTAAGAGATAAATGTTTGGGGAAAACCGAGAAAATTTACAAAGTGATAAAAAGCTAGTAATTAATTACCGACATTATTTACTTATTGCTTTTAATATTCTTTCTTCGTTTATAATAATATCTCTGAATAATACGTGTGGAAATTCAGTGTATTTTGAATTTTTAAAGGCTTCCGAAATATTAGATAGAGTAGATGCAGTAATTAAAGATAAATTCATTTCTGTATCCATTTCACAATCTGTTACAAAATCATCACTAAATTCAGGTGCAATAAGTAATATTTTCACAATTCGTAAATCATTTTTTAATGCTAAATTTTGATAAGATTTTAATTGTCTAGAAACTGCACTAAATTTATTGTAACCTCTTTCTTTACTTGTTTTACATTCAACAATTATAATTTCTTGGTTTCCTAAATTTAAAAGAATATCCATCATATCCTTTTTAGTATTTAATTGATTTTTAAATTTGTCATCGACATTAAATCCAATTCCTTTAAAAATGATACTTGTAAGTTCTTCAAATTTTAAACCGAGTTCACTTTCCTTTATTGTAATTCCGTTTTCTTTTAATAGGTTTAAGTTTCTGTAAGCTACATTTTCATAATTTTCTAAATATAGATTTTCTACATCTTTATAATGTTCTAAAATATTTAAAATATCATCACCTCTTTGTTTAATTCCGTTATCTTTTATGAATTTTGTTCTATCCTCTTTTATTATTAAATCTAAAATATCTCTTGGTTTGATATTATAATCAAGTAAAAAGTCAGCCTTTAAAACAAATTCGTCTTGTAGTTCAAATTGTTCTTTTATTTGCTTATTTAATTTAGGTAACGTAATATTTAGTTCAGAAAGTAGTTTCTCAAAACCGTCAAGAGAAATTCCAACTTTTTCGTCTCGTTCAATATTTTCAAAATATTCAATTAAACTATTTATTTTTTCATCTAAAGTACTTCCTTTTAGGTTATTAATATCAAGACCTTTTTCACAAAGTTCATTCAGAGTTTTTTTCTTTTCAGTAAGAGTACTTCCTGTTTTATAAATTCCAGAAAATAATAAATCTGTATATGAAACCCCTTCTTTAATAATTCCTTCTATTTTTTCTGAATAAGACAATTTTCTGTCTATGTTATGGTCTTTTGAAATTTGATTTATTATAGGTTCTCTTAAAAGTTTTAATGTTCTACGGTAATATTTTGTTGCTATTTCTTTTTTACGAGTTTTTCTTAAAAGTCTAACCATTTCGTCTGCAACATAGATAGTACTTTCTTTATTTGAGTAAAAAATAATACCAATATTTTTTAACCCTTTTATTACTTCTTGAATATCAACCTTTTTAATAGGTAAAATAGAGTAATTTATTAATTTAATTTCTTCTTGAGAAAGTCCTAACTGTTTTGATAGTGTTAAAATTATAGAAAGTTCATCTGAAGAAACTTTAGCTTCACGATTGTTTTCTTCATCATTATAATATGCGGTATGTAAGCAAAATTTATAAATTCTGTAATCTCTTTTTCTAGTTTCACTTAATTCTGATTTGTCATTATCAAAATCTGTATTTAGAACTTTAATTTTACCTTTTAAATTCTTTATTTCATTGTCATATAACCTTGAAAACCAATCTTGTTTCATTATACAGTTTCCGTCCCGAATTATAATATCAATTAAAACATCTAATTGAGTATTTATTTCTTGAAATTCAGATTTTATATGCTCTTGAAATTCATCTGAAATTAGAGCAAATACTTTATTGATATTTCTATTATCTACTGACTTTAAACCTTTATCAGATGAACTTAAAATCACATCAATTTCCTTGCTGTTTTTTGGTTTTTTTGAGATGATATTATCAATTACTTTAATAAACGAGTTTTTTTCAAGTGAGCCAAGTTTATCTAATATCTTTTCTAATTTCATAGTTTTTCTTTTTTATTCTAATTTTTGTTTTGCTTATATTTAAGCGAATGATATAAAATAGTTTCAATGTTTTATATCAGAAGTTAGCTAAGTTAGTTTTTTTGTGCTAAAAAATCAATAAGAAAAACAGCTTTTTAAAATATATTTATCATTGTTTTACAAAGGTTTAACCTACCGCTTAAACAACAAAAACAAACGTATAAATAAAAAACCTTTTAAGTTTACGGGTTTCAGTAATTAGTTTTATTTTATAATAATTTATAAAGTTTTAAAAGAGTTATAATAGTAAGAAAACCCATTTTTATTTACAGAATAATTTTAAATGATAACCATTTTTACCTTTCTATACATTAGAATAAAAATGCATCTTTGCACTTTATTTTATTTATGTCTATAAACACACTTTTAATAACGCCACCATTTACACAATTAAATACTGCGTACCCTGCAACCGCATATATTAAAGGATTCTTAGATTCTAAAGACGTGCAAACAACACAGATGGATTTAAGTATAGAGTTGTTTACGGCGGTATTTACAAAAGAATTTATAGACGCAATTTTTAAGCAAGCAGCAATGCTAGGCAACAAAGAATTGCCTTTAGTTTGGCAACAAAAAGAAGAATACATAAATAAGGTAGATTCTGTAATGGATTATTTGAGAGTGCAAGAAGTAACGGCAGCGTATCAAATTGTGCATAAAGACTATTTACCACACGGACACAGACGTGTAAAATTAAAAAACGATTTAAGTACAGAATTTGGTAAACTAGGTATTTTAGACAAAGCCAAACACATTGCCACGTTATTTGTAGAAGAATTAGGCGATTTTATAAACACCAATGTAGATGAGTTTTTCTCGTTTACACGTTATGCAGAACAAATTGGTAGAGCCGCTTCTAGTTTCGATGAACTAGACGAATGTTTACAGTTCGAAACCACGTTAATAGAAGACGAAATGCTGTACTTGTTAGACGAGAAAATACAACAAGACACTTATGATTTAGTTTGTTTTACGGTTCCTTTTCCGGGAAACTTGTTTTCTGCGTTGCGTTGTGCTCAGTTTATAAAACAAAACTATCCAGATATAAAAATTGCCATGGGCGGTGGTTATTGCAACACCGAATTAAGACGTTTGTCTGATCCTAGAATTTTCGATTTTGTAGATTTTATTACGCTAGATGATGGCGAAGGTCCGTTGTTAAGAATTACCGAATTTATTGCAGGTAAAATAGGCGAGGACAAGCTAGAAAGAACTTATATCTGTAGAGATAATAAGGTTGTGTATGCTAATAAAATTCCGAATACCATTTTTCATCATAAAAATTTACCCGCACCAAGTTACATTGGTTTGCCAACGGAAAAATACTTATCTTTTTTAGATGTTATGAATCCGATGCACAGAATGTGGTCTGACGGAAAGTGGAATAAACTCACCATTTCTCATGGTTGTTATTGGAAACAATGTTCTTTTTGCGACGTTACACTAGATTATATTAGCAATTACGAAAACACCACAGCAGACGATTTAGTCAATAAAATAGAGAAAATAATTTCAGAAACCGGAGTAACAGGTTTCCATTTTGTAGATGAAGCTGCACCGCCAAAAATGTTAAGAGCCTTGGCTAATAAATTGATGGAACGCAAAGTGTACATTACTTGGTGGACCAACATTCGTTTCGAAAAAACATTTACGCCAGAATTGTGTGCTTTATTATCTAAATCTGGTTGTATTGCTGTAACTGGCGGATTAGAAGTTGCTTCAGATAGGTTATTAGCAAAGATGAAAAAAGGGGTGGATATTGGGCAAGTAGCAAGAGTAACCAAAGCTTTTTCTGATGAAAACATTATGGTACATGCCTATTTAATGTTCGGTTTTCCTACAGAAACAGCACAAGAAACCATCGATTCTTTAGAAGTTGTACGTCAGTTATTTTATCATAATTGTATTCAATCTGCTTTTTGGCATCAATTTGCGTGTACAAGCCACAGTCCGGTTGGTAAAAACCCAGACGAGTTTGAAATTAACATTATTGGTCCGGAATTTAAAGGCTTTGCAGAAAACGATTTATATCACGAAGATCCAACAGGAGCAGAGCATCATTTGTACAGCCAAGGATTAAATACCGCTTTAAATAATTACTTAAATCACAAAGGGTTTGAAATTCCATTAGAAGATTATTTTAATTTTAAGGTTCCAAAAATCACTTTAGAAAACAACTTAATAGCAGGATATTTAAAAGTGTAAAAATGCTATTTTTTTTAGAAGCTATTTCCAGCTTTCCACTATATCTTTTTTTTCGTACCTCAAAAAAAGGATGCCGTTTCAATCTGGGCTAGACTTGTTTGTTGGCTGTTGTTCGAGCTCGTTTGTAACGAGTGCCAATAACATATAAAACATTAGGCTCTGTACTCGTTACAAACGAGCACTAGCAGAGCAATTTAATTACCGCAAACAGATTGCTTCGTACCTCGCAATGACGCTTATTAAATAACAATTAAAAAGGATGCCGTTTCAATCTGGGCTAGAATTATTTGTTAGCTTTTGTTCGTGCTCATTTGTAAAGAGTGCCAATAACATATAAAACATTAGGCTCTGTACTCGTTACAAACGAGCACTAGCAGAGCAATTTAATTACCGCAAACAGATTGCTTCGTATCTCGCAATGACGCTTATTAAATAACAATTAAAAAGGATGCCGTTTCAGTCTGGGCTAGACTTGTTTGTTAGCTTTTGTTCGCGCTCGTTTGTAACGAGTGCCAATAACATATAAAACATTAGGCTCTATATTCGTTACAAACGAGCACTAGCAGAGCAATTTATTTATCGCAAATAGATTGCTTCGTACCTCGCAATGACGCTTATTAAATAACAATTAAAAAGGATGCCGTTTCAATCTGGTCTAGACTTGTTTGTTGGCTGTTGTTCGCGCTCATTTGTAACGAGTGCCAATAACATATAGAACACCAGCTTCTGTACTTGTTACAAACGAGCACTAGCAGAGAGTAGTGAAAGCAGGAAAAAGCTTCTAAAAGAAAATGTTAGTCAATATAGCAGTAATCAACTAACATTTTAAGTTTTTATTGCAATTTTTAAAACGTACTTAAACTTTATTTAGCATACGCTCCAGAAGAATAGGTTAACTCGTAACTATGTGTGTACACTTCAAAAACGATACCGAAAGGATCTTCTACATAACACATTTTAAAAGGCTTGTCTTTTGGATAATATTCTCTAATTGGCATTCTTTGTTTCCCTCCGTACGCCACAATTTTATTTACCAATGCTTCAATATTTGGGTCTTGAATACAAAAGTGAAAAAGGCCTGTATTAAAAGGACTAAATTCTGGTGCTTCTTTTATGCCTTTCGGAAAAGAAAATAACTCAACCCCAATTCCGTCTGAAGTAGATAAATGTGCAATTTCAAATTCTGTCCAATCTTCGCCAAAAACATCAATACACATAATTCCAATTGCGGTGTCTGCTTCTTTTTTAACAGTAGAAGGCTCCATAATAATGTACCAGCCCATTACTTCTGAATAAAATTTTACAGCTTCTTTAATATTTGGAACGGTAAGACCTATGTGTGAAAATGATTTAGGATACTCTTGTTTTGTTTTCATAATATTTAATTTACGTTGCAAAATTAAATTATATTTGCCTATTTGGCAATAACTTACCTAAAAGTAGTATAGTTACCAAAACGAGTAAAATAATGATTATCAATACAATAAAATTATAAATTTGATAGAAAAAGTTACATGTCCTTTAAATTATACTATGAATTTAATAGGTACAAAATGGAAGCCTTTAATTTTATTCCATTTATTAGAAGGTGGTTTAAGGTCTGGAGTTTTACAAAAACACATAATAGGTGTTTCTAACAAAATGTTTACACAGACGGTTAGAGAGTTAGAAAAAGATGGACTTATTTCTAGGAAAGTCTACCCTGTTGTTCCGCCAAAAGTAGAATATAAATTGACTAAAAGAGGACAATCTTTAGAAAGTATTTTAAGGAATTTAGATAAATGGGGATTAGAAGACATTAGTTAAAATAAAAAACTATTCGTTATTAAGTTGCTTTAATTTATTGTAATTAAAAAACCAAATAGCTAAAACTATTGTTACAGCAGCAATTAATATACCGCTTGTTCGTTCAGAAAAACTAGTAACAGACCTATAATCAACAACATAAAAAGTTGCACAAATAGCTGTTAAAGAGTAAATAGATAAAATAGTTTTATGTTTCCATATTGGTAATTTAGCATTTAAACTACTTTGAATCCACCAAAAAACAACCATTGTTGGTACAGATAAAACTGCTCCAAAAAGCATCATCATAAAAGTAATTTTAAATGAATTTAAGATGCTATCTAAACTAGAATCATTAATAAAATCTACAGAAATGAACGCTAAAAGTAGAGGAGAGGTAATAATTGTAAATAACCAAACCTTTAAAGTATAACTCATTTTTAGTTTTAAATAAACAATAAAATAATTGTTAGAAGTACACCGCCAACAGCAAAATACATTCCTTTTTTAAAAACAGGCATTTTTGGTGCGTACATCCAAAAAGCAGAAAAAACAAAAAAGAGCAACGCAACTCCAAAAAAGATGTTTAAAAAATAAAGAGGACTGCTGGTATTTGCTTTATGTAGTTTTTCCATTTTATCAAGCACAAAGGGCAATTGCATTTTTTTTATCGTTGCAACACCTGTTGTTTGGTTGTAATTTCCATTTCTTAAATATAAAACAGCACCTTCTTGTTTTATTACTTTTGCTCCTTTTTTAAATATGGGCGCTAAGTCTAGTTCAGATAAATTTGGAGCTAATTTTTTTTCAGTGATTACTTCTGTTTTTAAGAAATCTGTATTTCTGTAAACCATTATAATTCCGCTTAATGCATACACAAACATAATTCCTGCTAAGAAAAAGCCTAAATACCTGTGAATAATTCTAATTTGAAATGAGAATGGAGTCTTTCTTTTAGTCATGATATTATTTAATTTAAAAAGTATATAGTTTGGACTTATATTTCTACTAAGGGTTTAATATAAAAGTTGCATTTTTTATGATTTTTTTTAACTATTTAGTTTTGTTTTACATGCACATCCATTTGTGGAAAAGGAATAGCAATGTTATTTTCAACAAACTTACGTCTTATAACTCTGCGGATATCACTTTTCATTCTATCTGAACCAAAGATAGAACTACTATAAAATAAGAGTTGAAAATCTAAAGAAGAATCTCCAAACCCTACTAATCTAGCTTCTATAGGTTTTTTATGATCTACTTCTGGATGTTCTTTACCGCTTTCATTAAGAATTTTAATAACAAACTCTACATCACTTTCATAAGAAACACCAATATTAATTCTAAAACGATTTAAGTGTGTTTGATGGCTCCAGTTAATCACTTTATTCGTTGTAATTAAAGAGTTAGGGATAATTATAGAAATATCATCTGTATTTAATCCTTTTGATGTTCGCAAACCAATTTCTTGTATTTTTACAATATCTCCATCTATTTCTAAAATATCAGAAATTCTAATAGACCTTTCAGAAAGTAAAATAATTCCAGAAATAACGTCGTTAAAGGTTTGTTGTAATCCAAGACCAACACCCACTAACAAAGCTGCAGAACCTGCAATTAATATGGTTACCTTAATACCTAAAGTTTCTAAAATTAATCCGAAAGAAACAATCCAAACTACATATTTTATAATTTGAAATAACGAATACGTGTTACCTTCATTAAATTCATTTACACCTTTGTTTCTAAACATGGACTTTTTTAAAATCCCTAAAACAATTTTTGTGAATATTATAATAAGAAACACCATACAAAGCGTGCTTACTTTTAAACTATACGCTCCAAGACTAAAGAGTTCGAATTCTAAAATTTTCTTTAATAAATCCATTCTGATTTTATACTAATTTTAATCTTTAAAAAGGTGATTTTCTATTTTTACAAAACATATTTTTCAAAAATATCATTCAATTCTTTCTCAGGCTCATTACATAAACCAGGGTGTGTTTTAGAACTCTGTATAATGGTGCTTCTGCAGGCCGCCAACCATCTAAAACGATCTGACGTTTCAAAGGATCCAATTTTTCCTCCCGCAGCTTTTCCTTCACAAATTAATTTCCAAGCATTTAAATAATTGTTTAAAGTATCTAATTCTAATTCTGGCGCCAATGCTTTTAGCTTATCCGCATTAATGTGGAATTTAATATCTAAGAATTTTTTACGTTTAGAAAATAAAATAACACCCACATTAAAGAATTCTTCGCGTTCTACTTTTGGTACCAATCTAATAATAGCATATTCAAATGTAACTTTATCTTGCATCTTCCGCTTCTTTTACTAATTCATCAATCATAGAAAGTTTTGCGTTTAAAAAACGATTATAAGCTGCTCTCATTTCAGTAGGATTTAAAACATCTCCTTCGTTTATCAACCAATCTTCCGGTATATTTGCCACAATTTCATTAATTACATCTGCATTTATCATCGTTTTAATTTCTAATGAAGCTTGTTGTAAAAGCGAAGCTTTTGGTAAAAGGACATGGTCTTTTATTAAAGGAAAAGTTCTTGTTAAATGGTTTTCCCAAGTCGCCCAATTATGATGAAAGTAAAAACTGGCTCCATTATCAATAATCCAAAGTTCATTATGCCAATTCAACAAGTTGGTGTTTTTAGCGGTTCTGTCAATATTGCTTATCAAACTATCTAAAATAACTACTTTAGAAGCCGTAAGCGCATCTGCAACAGAAACCAAAGGATCATACGTAATTGCGCTCGATAAGAAATGTAATCCTAAATTTAAACCGACACTAAATTTTAATAAATCCTGAATTTCTTCATCAGGTTCTGTTTTACTAAAAGAATCATCTAAATTCATAAAAACCAACTCTGGCACTTTTAAACCAATCGCTCTTGCGAGTTCGCCTCCTATAAATTCTGAAATTAATGCTTTTTTACCTTGACCTGCACCTCTAAACTTAAGTACGTATAAAAAGCCATCGTCAGCTTTTACGATTGCAGGCAAAGATCCGCCTTCTCGTAAAGGTTGCAAATATTGTACAACATTTACGGTTCTAATATCAATTGTGTTCATAAATACTAAATTATACTAATTCTATAACTTCAAGTTTATTTAAAGAGAATTTGTTTTAAACAATCTGTGTTTAATAAATTTTTATCATTTCTGATATTCATCAAAAGTACCATCAGAATAAAAAACAACAATACGTTGTATTTTTTTCCCAACCTTTTCAGAAGAAGAATCATTAAAAAAAGTTGGAGCATTAGCTGCTTTCGTTTCTGCATTTTTAGGAAAACTACCTTTTCCGTTTAACAACCAATACATATCTACGTCATTAAATTCTGTAGTTACTTTTAGAATAAAATCTAAACTTGGTTTATTTCTTCCGGATAGGATATGGGAAATACTGGAGCGTTGTACGCCAACCTTATCTGCAAACATAGAGGCAGATAATTGATGAAATTCCATCACTTGTTTTAAACGTGTAGTAAATTCAGATATGTTTACCATTGTAATATTGTTTCTTTATACAAATGTATACAATCTAATTGTCGTGACAAAAGATATAATTGTAAACAGTTTTAACAGTTCTTTTACATATAAAGTAAAGGTTTATGTAAACTATATAAAGCTCTAAAAGGTAGTTGTTTGAATTTAAGTTATAAAAGATTACTATACAATTTTACTCAATACTATTTAGTATCGGCTTGATTACAGAATGCAATTTACAAAGGTAACATCCGTAACCGAAAGAAGTCTTTACATTTGTAACAATTGGTCAATTTACAATTGTAACTTGTAAACTATTAACAAATGTAAATGTGTAAATAGCAACCAATTATTCCATAAATTAAAATTAGAGAACGGTACTTCAATTAATTTTTAAGCCTATTAATTTTTACAAATAATATGTATATGATTAAATTTATATGATAGCTAGCTTTTAAAAATTCTTTATTTTTGAAAAAAAATATCAGCATACATGAATACTTTACCTATCGATTTTTTAGAAAATATTTATTCCGCAGAAAAAGAAAATGCGTTACAAGGAAAATGGATTACTTATAAAGACATCGAAAACTTGTTTTCTAAATACACTTCTAAATTTGAGGTTTCTAAAATTGGTACTTCAGAAGAAGACAGACCTATTCATCAATTAAAAATTGGTACGGGTTCTAAAAAAATATTATTATGGTCTCAAATGCACGGAAACGAAAGCACAGGTACAAGAGCATTGTTTGATCTTTTTAACTGTATCTTAAATTCTACAGAGAGCACTTTTACAAAAATACTAGAAGAGTGTACGTTGGTTTTTATACCAATGTTAAACCCCGATGGCGCATTAGCATACACTAGAGTTAATGCCAATAATGTTGATTTAAACAGAGATGCCGTTAACAGAGAAGCAAAGGAAAGTAAGCTTTTACGCAGTATTTTAGAAGATTTTAATCCGCAGTTTTGCTTTAATCTACACGACCAAAGAACTATTTTTAGCGTAGAGGGAACTAAGAACCCAGCAACGATATCTTTTTTAGCTCCTTCGGAAGAAATTACAAGAGGTCTTACAAAGGGAAGAATAGCAACAATGGATGTAATTGTAAGTATGAATACGATGTTGCAAAACGTGATTCCTAATTTTGTCGGTAGATATACTGATGAATTTTACCCAACAGCAACGGGAGATAATTTTCAAAAATTAGGTTACAATACTATTTTAATTGAATCAGGCCATTATCCAGATGATTATAATAGAGAGGAAGCTAGAAAATATACCTTCTTTTCGATACTACAAGGATTGCATCACATTGCAAACTCAACTACGTTTATTAATTACGAGGATTATTTTAACATTCCGAATAATGATAAAATTTTCTACGATGTTATTCATAGATATTCAGACTCAAAAAAGGATGTTGCCTATCAATATGAAGACAAAATAATAGAGGGTAAGTTTGTTTCAAAATTAAACAAAGTAGATGAAAATCGTTTAAATTCTAAAATTGGACACTCCGAAATCGTTTTCGGAGGAGAAAAAGTTTAAGTATTTATTAGTTTTATGTTAGTTTAATTAAATTAAATTCATAAATTTGCGTAGTAATTTGAATAATACGTAAAAAATGAAAAAATTTATATTAGACGAAATTGATCATCAAATTTTAGATGTGTTAATTGAAAACGCAAGAACTCCTTTTACGGATATTGCAAAACAATTATTAGTATCGGCAGGTACAATTCACGTACGTGTAAAAAAGATGGAAGACGAAGGTATTATTCAAGGCTCTACACTTACATTAAACTATGAGAAAATGGGCTATTCTTTTATAGCACACGTAGGTGTGTATTTAGAGAAAACATCTATGACTCAGAATGTTATTTCAGATCTAAGAAATATACCTAACGTTACTGTAGCCTATGTAACTGCTGGAAAATACAATATTTTTTGCAAGGTTAGAGCAAAAGGTACTAATGATGCAAAAGACATTATTTACAGAATAGATGACATTCCTGGAGTAAATAGAACAGAAACAATGATTGCTTTAGAAGAAAGCATCAATGATAAAAAGAGAATGATGCATGAGATTTTTCAACAATTGTAAGCTTCTTTTTTAAACACTATTTAAAAAACCTTATCTGTAAAAAGATAAGGTTTTTTTTATGGATTCTATCTCTTTATCTGTATGTTTGTTAGCATAAGTATAAAATCTATATATTATGTCTTCAAAAATTGATTTTATTAAACCTCCTTCCATTCATAACGAAACGTTATTAAGTCTCTATAAAAGCATGTTAAAACCTCGATTAATTGAGGAAAAAATGCTAATACTCTTAAGGCAAGGAAAAATATCTAAATGGTTTTCTGGAATTGGTCAAGAAGCAATTTCTGTTGGCATTACCGCTGCCTTAGAAAAAGAGGAATATATTTTACCAATGCACAGAAATTTAGGTGTATTTACTACTAGAGAAATTCCTTTATATAAATTATTTTCTCAATGGCAGGGAAAAATGAATGGATTTACAAAAGGTAGAGACAGAAGCTTTCATTTTGGTACACAAGCCTACAACATTATAGGCATGATCTCTCATTTAGGCCCACAATTAGGCGTTGCAGACGGAATTGCACTCGCTAACTTGTTAAAGAAAAACAATAAGGTATGTGCTGTTTTTTCTGGTGATGGCGCTACTAGTGAAGGTGATTTTCATGAAGCCCTAAATGTAGCCGCTGTTTGGAGTTTACCTGTGCTATTTTGTATTGAAAACAATGGCTATGGCTTATCTACACCGTCTTTAGAGCAATTTAAATGTAAACATATTGCAGATAAAGGTATCGGTTACGGAATGGAAAGCCACATTATTGATGGTAATAATATTTTAGAGGTATACACTAAAGTTAGTGAATTTGCAGAAAGTGTTCGAAAAAATCCAAGACCAATTTTATTAGAATTTAAAACGTTTAGAATGCGTGGGCACGAAGAGGCGAGTGGTACTAAATATGTTCCGCAAGCAGACTTAGATTTTTGGGCAACTAAAGATCCAGTAGAAAACTATCAAGAATTTCTTAAAAATGAAGGTATTTTATCCGATGAATTTGAGGTTTCTCTTAAAAAAGAAATAGTTCACGAAATAAATGAACATTTACAAATAGCTTTTGATGAAGAAAAAATAACTCCTAATTTAGAAACTGAATTAAATGATGTGTATCAGAATTATGTACCAGACAAAATTCTACCTTCAATAGAAAAGAAAAAAATACGATTTGTAGATGCCGTTTCTGAAGGCTTAGAACAATCTATGATAAAACACCCCGACTTAGTAGTTATGGGGCAAGATGTTGCCGAATATGGTGGTGTTTTTAAAATAACAGATGGTTTTGTTGCTAAATTTGGAAAAGAACGGGTTAGAAATACACCTATTTGTGAATCTGCAATTGTTTCTGCTGCATACGGTTTGTCTGTAAACGGAATAAAATCTGTCGTAGAAATGCAATTTGCAGATTTTGCTTCTTCTGGCTTTAATCCAATTGTAAATTTATTGGCAAAATCTTATTATAGATGGCAGCAAAAAGCTGATGTAGTAATTAGAATGCCTTGTGGTGCAGACATTGGAGCAGGTCCTTTTCATAGTCAAACCAATGAGGCTTGGTTTACTAAAACGCCTGGGTTAAAAGTTGTGTACCCTGCATTTCCGCAAGATGCAAAAGGGTTGTTAATTGCAGCTATTAACGATCCCAATCCAGTGCTTTTCTTTGAACACAAAACGTTGTATAGATCTGTTTACCAAGATGTTTCAGAGAATTATTTTACCACAGAAATAGGTAAAGCTGCACTTTTAAAAGAAGGTAAACAACTTACAATTATCAGTTACGGAGCAGCAATACATTGGGTTTTAGATGTTTTAGAAAAGAATAAAAATATCTGTGCAGATGTTATAGATCTAAGAAGCCTACAGCCTTTAGATATAGAAACTATATATAGATCTGTTAAAAAAACGGGTAAAGCCATTATAGTACAAGAAGATTCTTTGTTTGGTGGAATTTCAAGTGATATTTCTGCTTTAATCAATGAAAATTGTTTTGAACACTTAGATGCCCCCGTAAAGAGAGTCGCTAGTTTAGAAACCCCAATTCCGTTTGATAAAAATTTAGAAAATCAATATTTAGGGAAAAATAGATTAGAAAAAATGCTTTTAAATTTGATAGATTATTAAAAATTGCTATTTTTAGATCTTAAACACTTACTAATGAACAACAAACAAATCACCTTAAAAAACCGTCCACTAGGAGCACCAGATAAAAATACTTGGCAATTTGAAGAAACCCCAATTCCTGCTTTAGAAGATGGAGAAATTTTAATTCAACAACATTATATTTCTTTAGATCCGGCAATGCGGGGTTGGATGAATGACACCAAATCATATATTCCGCCAGTAGCATTAGATAGTGTAATGAGAGCAGGTTCTATTGGTAAAGTGATTCAGAATAATAACAATCCTAATTTTCAAATTGGTGATTGTGTTTCTGGATGGGGAGGCGTACAACAATATATTGTTTCAGACGGAGAAGGCTGTTTTAAAGTAGATGAAAAAGTGGCTTCAATGCCAACTTTTTTAGGCATTTTAGGAATGCCAGGAATGACTGCTTATTTTGGTATTTTAGAGGTAGCCAAAATAAAAGAAGGCGATATTGTATTGGTTTCTGGTGCAGCAGGAGCTGTTGGTAGTATTGTTGGCCAGATTGCAAAAATTAAAGGCTGTACCGTGATTGGTATTGCGGGCGGAAAAGAAAAATGCGATTATATTGTAAATGAGTTAGGTTTTGATGCTGCCATCGATTATAAATCAGAAAATATTTATACTGCACTAAAACAAAAATGCCCAAAAGGAATTGATGTTTATTTTGATAATGTAGGCGGAAAAATTTTAGATGCTGCTTTAAGTAAATTACGAATGAGAGCAACCGTAGTAATTTGCGGTGCAATTTCTCAATACAATAACAAAAGGAAAGTAGCCGGACCAAGTAATTACCTGTCTTTATTAGTTACTCGTTCTACAATGAAAGGCATGGTAGTAACAGATTATTCTAAAGATTTTGGTAAAGCGGCAAAACAAATGGCAGTTTGGTTACAAGAAGGTAAATTAAAGTCTCGCGAAGATATCTATGAAGGAATTGAAAATTTTCATGAAACCTACAACAGATTATTTTCTGGTGAGAAAAAAGGTAAATTAGTGCTAAAAGTAATAGAATAGTGGAAGTAGAGCATTTTTTTCAGTGCCCACATTGCTGGGAAGAAATTTCAATGATTTTAGACCAAAGTGTTTATCAACAAACTTATATAGAAGATTGCGAAGTCTGTTGTAATCCTATAGAAATTACGCCAATTTTTGAAGAAGGAGAGTTGGTTAGTTTTAATGCACAATCTATAGAGCAATAATATTACACAGAGATGCGTAGAGTTTATCGCTGAGACTCGCAAAGATTTTTTTTGATATTTTCTCTGTGAATCTCTGCGAAATAACTTTTTCAATTAGAGCTAGAATTGTTTTCTAACATTTTTTAATTCTTCAGAAATACACCGTTTGTAAAAATGAACTGTAGATTATAGTTTTCACAGGAATAAAAAAGTAAAATACTTTTTTAAGTAAATTATTTTAAAATAAAACTCCGTGAAACTCTGTGTTTTTACTCCGTGAATCTCTGCGAAACAACTTTTTTACCCAACAGGATTCATCCAAGAAAAAGCTTTAAATAAACTATTCCAATCATCAGGAAAAGAAGCTTTTAAAACAAGCTCTTCTTCTGTAAACGGATGTTTAAATTCTAGTTTCCCTGCATGTAAAAACATATTTTTCCAACCAAAATTTTCTTCAAACATTACATCGTGATTCTTGTCTCCATATTTTGTATCACCAATTAAAGGGTGACTTATTTTATTTGAATGCACACGTAATTGATGCATTCGTCCTGTTTTTGGAGATAATTCGACCAAGCTATAACGAGAAGAATCATACGGTTTTACAGGAATATCTAAAGTTACTTGCGCTAACGTTTTTAAATGAGTTAATGCCTCTTTGTGCACATTAGAATCTCTTCCTTTTACAGGAGAATCTATAATTTTAGATTCTGGAGAAAAACCACGAACAACCCCATAATAAGTTTTCTGAATTTGATCTGCCGTAAACAAATCTTGAAACTTAGAGACATGATACGTTTCCTTTGCAAGTAAAATAATACCAGATGTTTTTCGATCCAATCGATGAATTGGGTAAAATTTACCACCTACTTGTTCATCTAATAGCTGTAAAAGAGATTTTTCATCAGCAACATTTCTAGAATGATGTGCATGGTGTACAAGTACATTATTGGGTTTCGCAACGCAAATAATATACTCATCCTGATAAATTATAGGGATTTCCATAAATAATTATAATAATTTTTGAAGTTGATACTCTAGTTCTGTTACTGAAATTTTTTCTTTAATAATGCCGCCGTTTCCATCAATCAACACCATATAAGGTATTGCTTTAACACCATACATAGAAGAAATTCTACCAAAATCATCAAAGATATGATGCCAACTTAGCATCTTATCTTGTTCAATTCCTTTTTTCCAAGCCTCTCTTGTTTTATCCTCAGAAACAGTAAGAATTGTAAAGCCTTTGTTTTTATACCTATCGTAAAGTTGCTTAACTCTAGGCGTTACTACTCTACAAGGTCCACACCAGCTTGCCCAAAAATCGATTAGCACTATTTTTTTCCCTTTAATTATCGATTTTAAGGAAATTAACTCTCTATTTATTCCATCTCCAGAAAACATAATTGCAGGTTTTCTATATTTTTTTTTAGCATTCGCTTCAACTACTATTGCCTTTTTTGCCAATGCATCATCAGTAATTTTTTGTAACTTTTTAATCTCTTTAGTTAAAACACTTTTTAACACTGTCGCTTTAGCAACCGCTGTATTACTTAA
The DNA here is from genome assembly GCF_011379025.1 of Polaribacter sp. 11A2H. NCBI lineage: Bacteria > Pseudomonadati > Bacteroidota > Flavobacteriia > Flavobacteriales > Flavobacteriaceae > Polaribacter > Polaribacter sp. 11A2H. The sequence goes on along the minus strand of NZ_WTLD01000013.1, from coordinate 70,276 downwards.
TAAATCCTTAAGTTCCTTTAAATTAAAGTGCTGTGTTGTTGAAAAAAGGGTAGCAGATAATAGATTGTCTGCATTTGAAATGATGTACTCTGTAGTTAATTCTTTTTGATCAATCTCAATTTTATTTACAGCGTTCTGTAAGCTATCCAATTGTATTTCACCAGACATAAATGCATCTAAAACATCTAATTTCTTTGTGTTTAAATTACTCTGTAAATTATTAAAAGCAAGTTGTTTTGTGTTTAAATCTCCGCCAGAAACAAATGTATTGTCATCACCTAAAACAACTGTATACTTCGTGTTTTCTAGAATGATTGTATGTTTTTTTCTTTGATTTCTTAATTGTAATTGATGTAACGTTGGTAAAGCTACAAAACCTTTAAAATGAAATGTGTTATTGATAACTTTAGAAGAATCTATTTTTTTGTTTTGCTCATTAATTAAATAAACCAAAGCACTATTGCTTGTGTTTGGTAAAGCACCGTAAATAGTGTATCCTTTATAAACTTTTTCTTTCTTATCTGTTAAATTACAAGAAGTTAGCAATATAAAAACACAACAGAAGAGTAATTTAGACATACAATATATTTATCATTCATTTAAAATTAGCAATCGTGCAAAATACTATTATTCCGACAACTTTAAATGCTCTTTTTAACCTTTTATATTAAATAAAGTAACAAGATGTATTATTGAACGTTTAGCATTAAGTTTTCCTTAATTTAAGAAGTAGCATTAAAAGTAAAGAAATAACTCCACAAACAAAAAAGCCAATAAATAGAGGTAGTGCAGTATCGGTTATGTAGCTACCAATAAAAGTAGCAATTGGTACTGCCATAATAGTAGAAACAAACCCATTAATTGCGGCTCCAACACCTGCAATATGTCCTATTGGTTCCATTGCTAAAGCTCTAGTATTACCAAACAAAAACCCAATTGAAAAGAATTGTAATCCGAAGAAAATTAATAAAATATAAATATTAGGATTAGACTCTCCATAGAAAAATAAGATATAAATAAATGAAACTACAGTAAACATTACCGTAAAAAAGGAAACTAATTTAAACATTCCCATTTTAACAACTAGCTTTCCGTTTAAAAAAGTTGCCATTCCAATACTAATTGCCAAACTAGCAAATATAAAAGGAAATTCTTCTTCTAAATTGTATTGTTCTACAAAAATGTGCTGGCTAGCACTTAAATACACCATAAAAGACCCCGTAATAAAACCAGAAAATATAGTAAAAATTACAGCATATTTATACTTTAGAAACTCTTTTACACCTTCTATAAATAGGGCTAATTTAAATTCCTTTCTTTTCTCTATATCTAAAGTTTCTGGTTGCCTTTTCCAAACCCAAAGCATTATAAAAACTCCTATAATTAATTGACTATAAAAAATAGATTTCCAGCCATAAGCGTCTAATAATAACTTACCTAAAGCAGGAGAAATAACAGGTACTAAAAGAAATATCACCGTAATAAAAGACATTACTCTTGCCATATAATTACCGTTAAAACGATCTCTAACCATAGCAATACTTATAGTTCTTGGCGCAGACAAACCAATTCCTTGTAAAAACCGACCAACAATCATCATTTCTAAATTGGTTGCAAAAAGGCAAATAAAACTAGCGAATACAAAAACGCTAAAACCAACATAGATAATAGGTTTTCGACCAAAACTATCGGATAATGGCCCTGAAATAAGTTGTCCAAAACCAATCCCTAAAAAGATCATGGTAATAAATAATTGATTGTTTTTTGGGTCTATAATATGTATGCTTTTACCAATATCTGCTACTGCAGGCAACAATGCATCTATTGCAAAAGCAACCAACGACATTAAAGATGCCATTACAATTATAAATTCTGATTCTGATTTTTGTCTAATTTTCACGAGGCAAAAGTAGTTTTATTTAGGGGTTAAAGATGGTTAAATTTAAAAAAAATAAACAAAAAAAAGGTTGCTAAATAAGCAACCTTCTATAGTATTTTAATATTTAAAAGAGTTATTCTCTCCCAATTTCATTTATAGCAGAATTGTTTCCAATTCCTTTTGGGTTTTCTCCCCATTTATTAGCACCACTTTCTGAGTCTGTACAGAATAAAACTAAAAGCCAAATCGATCCAACTAAAGGAATAAGGACAATAAAAATGAACCATCCACTTTTTCCAACATCATGTAACCTTCTAGCTACAAGTGCTAAACTCGGTACTAAAATAGCTAAAGTATAAATATAGCTTAAACCTCCTAATAATGGAGACTCTAAAGCGATACCGATCCCTGCAAACACAATACTTATTACAATAGAAATTATTGCATTAAATAATGTAAACATCCAATATTCTTCTCTTCTTGCTCTTCCATTAAAATCTGCGTAATGTTCTTTTAAAACTTTTAAATACCAATTCATTTTTTATAAGTGTTTCGTTAGTTTGATAAGCGGCAAATATATATTATTTAAAATAATCCTCTAGACTTTAACTCTAAATACTTGTTAATGGTATCTCCTGTTAAGTTCTCTGGCTTTGTTAAAACAGCCTGAATTCCGTATTTCTTCAATTCTTTTACAATACTTTTCTTTTCATACATAAATTTTTCTGCAATAATACTGTCGTAAATCCCTAAAACATCTTCACTTTTTGTTGTGGTTAAGGCTTCTAAAGCCGTGTTTTCAAAAAAGACAACCAACACCAAATGGCTTTTAGCCAACGCTCTTAAATAGGGTAGTTGCCTATTTAAACCGTCCATAGTTTCAAAATTTGTATAAAGAATTAGTAAACTTCTTTGTGTAATTTTTCTTTTAACAACGGCATATAAAGTGCTAAAATCCGATTCTGAGAAATCTGTTTTAATATTGTGTAAGGCTTCCGAAATTAAACTCATTTGAGAGTTTCTTTTTTCTGCAACCACCCAATCTTCCAACTTTGTTGAAAACGACAACATACCTGCTTTGTCTTGCTTTCTTAAAATAACATTACTAATAGCCAATGTAGAATTGATGGCATAATCTAACAAACTTAAATTGTTAAAATGCATTTGCATAGCGCGTCCTTTATCAATAATAGAGTATACAGGTTGCGATTTTTCTTCTACATATTGATTGATCATTAACTGATTTCTCTTTGCAGTTGCTTTCCAGTTTAAAGACCGAATATCATCACCCGAAACATATTCTTTAATTTGCTCAAATTCTAAAGAATGCCCAATTCTACGTACTTTTTTTGTTCCATAAGAAACAGCATCATTGTTAAAAGCTCTAAAATCGAATTCTCTTAACTTTAAAAAGGATGGATAACATTTTAGCTCTTTTTCTTCTCCTAAAACATGTTTTTTAGTGGCTAATTGCAATGGAGAACTTACATATACATTGATATTACCAAATAAATAAACACCTCTTTCAGTTGGAATTAAATCGTAATGAATTGTTTTTTCTTCTTTTTTTGATAAAATAATATTGAAGATAAAATCTCTCTTTTGAAACTGAAACGGAATTTCTTCTATAATAGAAAGATGTGCTTTAAACTTGTATGAACTTTGTAATTGCATCGATATTTTATTTACATCTCCATTAGACAATCGTTCTGGTAAACACCTATTTACCGCAATTGCATTCTGGGTATTGTACAAAATAAAAATATCTATCAACACCAAAACAACTAACATAAAAAGCAACACTTTAGAAACTTCAAAAAAGAAAGGAATAAAAAAACCAACCACAAAAAGAGCTGCAATGCTTCCTAAAATATAGAAAAATCGATTGTTTAAAAATAATGTGTTGTAAAAGTGTTTCAATGTTGTTTGCTTTTAGCTTGTTAGCTTTTAGCTCTTAGCAAAATGCTAAAGGCTAAAGCATGTTTTTACCTCGGAATTTCTACTGCCTCAATAATTTGCTCAATAATTTGTTTACTCGTTAAACCTTCCATTTCTCTTTCTGGCGTTACAATTACCCTATGTTGCAATACGGGTATTGTTGCTCTTTTAATATCTTCTGGTGTAACAAAATCACGTCCTTCAATAGCTGCAAATGCTTTTGAAGCTCCTAAAATAGCAATACTTGCTCTTGGTGAAGCTCCTAAATATAAAAAGGAATTTGTTCTTGTATTTACTACAATATTGGCAATGTATTTTAATAGATTTTCTTCAATTTTAATCTGATTGACTAAATTTCTAAACTGAACTATTTTAGCTCCAGAAATAACCGTTTCAATTTTACTCGCTTTTGTCGTATTTTCTAAAGCTTGTTCTTTTAAAAGAATTTGTAATTCTTCATCTGCATTTGGGTAATCTACATTAATCTTGAATAAAAAACGATCTAATTGTGCTTCTGGTAAACGATACGTTCCTTCTTGCTCTATAGGGTTTTGCGTTGCTAAAACTACAAAAGGCTCTTGCAATTTAAACGTTTGTCCGTCTATAGTAATTTGTTTTTCTTCCATGACTTCAAACAAAGCAGCTTGTGTTTTTGCAGGCGCTCTATTTATTTCATCGATTAAAATCATACTCGAAAAAATAGGTCCTTTTTTAAACTCAAAATCAGATGTTTTTGCATTAAAAACAGAAGTTCCTAAAATATCTGAAGGCATTAAATCTGGTGTAAACTGAATTCGACTAAAGCCAACATCAATCGTTTTTGCTAGTAATTTAGCGGTAATGGTTTTGGCAACTCCAGGTACACCTTCTATTAAAACATGACCATCTGCAAGCAATGCAACGATTAATAAATCCATCATGTCTTTTTGACCTACAATTACTTTTTGTAGCTCTTTTTTTATCTTAAAAACACACTCTTGTAATTCAGATAAATCTATTCTATTTTCAAAAGAAATTCCTTGTTGTACTTCTTCGCTGTTTGGTGTTTCCATATCTTATTTATTTAAGAAATTTTCTATCATTTTATGCAAGACAATAAGCTCTCTTTCAAAGCATTCTATCTTATTATTTAAAGTGATAATTGTATTGATTAAATATTTTGTTTTCTGTAAATCATTACCAGATTTAGCCGCTAATTTCTCTATAAAATCAGCATTTAAATTAGTGGTATCTAAAAGGTATTTAGAGCGAACCTTTTCTAAAAAGTAAGCTATTTTTTTATCAACCAAATTGGTATGATCGTCTTCTTTTAAATACAAATTGGCAATGGTTTGTGTAAATTCTACTGTCGAATTTTTTAAGGGTTCTATAATAGGAATTGCTCGTTGTTTTCTTCGTGCATTAAAAAGCATAAACAATAATAACCCAATTAAGGAAACAAATAAAAACCACGTTAACGTTGGATGCTCTAAAAAGAATTTAAACACATTATGATCATCTTCTTTTTTATCTTCATATTTACTAGATTTTATCTGCGGATCCCAAATAATGGCTGCATTTGGCAAATACGAAAATACATTGGCCGCATATTCTTCTTTACCGTTTAACAAATAATAATTGGTAAAGGCGATAGGTTGGGTGTGTAGATAAAAAGCCCCTTTGCCATGATGTATTTTAATAAAATTAGGAACTTTTTCTCCATCTACAGCAAAGGTTCCTAAGATACTAGTGGTATTTTTATTGTATTGTAGAAAGTAATTTCTTCTAATATTTCTATCAAAAGAAAAAGACGTTTTAGAAAAAGCATTGTTATTTAACTCAAAAGTTCCGTCTAACTTTTTTAAATCTTTTACCTCATAAACGTCTTTATCTAAATTATTGGTGGTAAATTTTAAGGAAGATTTTAAACTGTCTTTAAAACTATTAAAGGCTAAAAACACATTATTTCCCTTAGAAACAAAGTCTAAAAGTTTTGCAACTCCTGTATTAGTCAATTTATAACCACCGTCTTTTATAGTAATATAATTGTGCGTTTTGGTGCTATCAAAAGCAGTATTGAGTTCTAAATAATCATAAATATTTTCCTTTAACAAGGTTACTTTTTGATTTTTAAACAACGTTTCAGCTTCATTATAAACAATATAATTACCAAACGGACTTTTCTCTTTCTCTTTAAAGTTTTCTGTCCAATCTGTTTTATTACAGCTTATTATAATGAACAAGAGCAGGAGTGGAGTATATTTTTTTAGTTGTTGAAATATCATTATTTTAAAGATTTTTTAAAAGATTGATACTTGCTTTCTGCCAATTTAAAATTGATTTCATCTATCGGAAAATCTCCATACCAAACATAAGAATATACGTACGATAAATACGAAAAATCAGTTCTTGTAGTGGTGTTTTCAATCTCGAAAAGGTATTCTGAATTGGTTTTATCTTTATGATAATCAATTAAATTTTTATCAGACAATATTTTTAAAACCGATAAATAATAATACCGAATTGCCAATCTGTATTCTTTTTCATTGATGGCTTTTTGTAGAAATCCATCGATATCCGTTTCATGAATATCTTCATCTTCATAAATTAACTTTTTCGACACTTTCTTTTTAGACTTTTTAAAATTCCAAAAATTAGTTTCTGTACCTAACAAGGTTTTTAAAATAATAATTATAATAATTCCTCCTAATAAATAAGGAAAAATAGTACTGATAAAAAACAAAAAGGCTGCAATAATTGCAGATTCTCCTTTAGAGAGTTCTTCAGACACCGGCTCTTCAATTTCTTCTTCTGTATATTGAAACTCTTTGTCGTTATATTTTTCTTTTACATTGTCTGTAAACGTTCTTTTTTCTGCATAATCAATAGATTTCTCATAATGAACAGTGTCTTTTTCTAAGAAAAGAAGACTGTCATTTTTAACCTGTCCAAAAGCAATGGAAGTAAAAAATAAGACGAAAAGAAATACCTTTTTCTGCATTAACGTAAATGATGTTTATTAGCTACCTTAAAAGGTAAAATTAAATAGTAATAACTAATTGAAGCTAAACTAACACCAATAATTGAAAAACATAAAATTGTAGGCATAACATTAGAATATCTGGTAATGTAACCTTCTAAAAAAGCGGCTACTAAGGTAAACGGAATGGTGCTTATAAAAATATAAAATGCTGCTTTCATGCCTATTTTAAAAGATTCGAAACGTTTGTATGCTCCTGGAAACAAAATACTAGCACCAATAATATAACCCGCTGCAGCTTCTATAATCATACCAAAAATCTCGTAAGTTCCATGAATCCAAATTCCTTTTAAACTGTCAAATAAACTATTATTTTGATAAAAAAATGCTTGAAAAACCGCTACCATAATGGCATTATAGACAACATAAAAGCCGGTTCCGATGCCTAAAAACAAACCAGATAAAAACATGTTTAAACCTACACGTTGGTTATTATCGTAAATACCAATAAAAGTTCCCCAATTGCTGCCACCTTTATAAATTGCCATGGCATCTCCACTTTCTATGTTTTCTAGTGTTTGATCTATATAATTGTTGCCTAAAATCTGTCTTGCAAATGAATTATCATTTAATGTTGATAATAAACCGATGAAAAAACAAACAAAAAAGATAATAAAAGACAAATAAATATATTTTCTGTATTGGTAGGCGAGTAGTGGTACTTTGTCAAAAAAGAAGTATAATAAAACATTTTTATTGCGTCTTTTTGAGTGATAAACCTTGTCGAAGCTAGACTTAGCCAACTTATTTAAATACTGAGTAACTTTACTTTTTGGGTAATAGGTTTGCGCATATACCAAATCATTCATGATTTTTATATGCAGGTTTGCAATGTCATCTGGACTTTTTTTCTCTTTATTTGAAAAACCTTGTTCAAATTCGAGCCATTTTTCTTTATTTTGCTTTATAAAAGCGACCTCTCTCATACAGAGCGAATTTAACCATTGCATGAAAAGACTCCAAATAAAAACGGCACAAAATGTAAACATCAATTTTACCCTTGCAAATGTTGGCCAACGGCTATTTGCTTTTGGAATAGATAATGTTATAAAGTTTGCATATTTCTATTTTGCTATTAAATTTTTAGATTTTAGTATGTTTCAAAACGTACTGGATGGAGATTCTTGGTCTTTACGCGCCATAGATGTATTTATTCTGTTGCCAGTTACATTTTATTCTTTATACTCTGAATTACTGCTAGACGGACAAACCGTTGGTAAAAAATTATTGCATTTAAAAGTTATTAATATTGATGGTTTTAAGCCTTCTACAACAGATTTTATTATCCGTTGGTTTTTAAGAATGGTAGATTTTAACCTTTTTACATTGCTATTTGTTTATGTAGCTTCATTAGGATTAGATGGAGAAATAGCTTTTTTAATATTACTTTTTTTCATAGGAAAAATGATTGGTTTCTTTTTAATTTTATTTACTAAAAATTACCAACGTTTTGGAGATATTATTGCCAATACAGTTGTTATTTATTTAAAAGATGATGTAAAATTTTCTGAAACTATTTTAGAAAATATTTCCAACGCATACGTACCAACATATCCAAATGTTATTAAACTGTCTGATAACGATGTGCGTATTATTAAAAACACATTTAATTCCGCAAAAAAATATAATGATTTTAAAACTCTAATTAAACTTAGATCTAAAGTTTTAGAAGTAACTGGAATTAAATCGATCCATAAAACAGATATTGAGTTTATAGATGTTGTTTTAAAGGATTATAATTTTTATACTCAGAGTATGTAATATTATTAATTAGTCTTTGGAAAAGAGGATGATTTGTTGTTTTTAAAAAACCTATTTAACATAATATAAATTATAATACAGTTTATGCAAACATACAAATTATATTTAATATCAGTATTTACATTTATTTAAATACTGTAAAACCTTTAGAATTTAGCTTACGCAGTCATTCCATCAATAAAGATGTTTATGTATTTTTTCATCTTTATGATGATTCTTTCACCAATTTCACGAGCTTTTAAAATACTTGGTCTATTATCCAAACACTTAAAAATGTCTTGTCTAATTGGCTCTTGTCCGTTATAAATATAGCTTTCAATTAAAGAGTTGAATTGTTGTTGGTCTAAATTTTCTTCTTCACAGATTCTAGATAAAGCTAATACTTTTTCTTGATGCCAATATTTTTCAAATTCATCTTGAATTTTATCTACATTATCTATATGTGGTAAATTTTCTTCTATAAACTTTTCTATTAGTTCTTTTTTACTTCTTAATTTAACATCACCACCTAATAAGTCTATAATTGCTTTTTTCTGTTTTTGAGCTTCTGTTTTATCTTTTACTTTTATTTTAGATAATAACTGTAAAATGTAAACGATATTTATTTCGTCTCTATGAATTAACTCTAACTCAAAATCTACATCATTCAAAATAGATGTTTTATGTGTTCTTCGCCCTTCATCTACAACATCTTTAATATCTAAATATTCGCTTTTATAGTTTTCAAATGTTTGCTCGTCAATTCCTAAATTTTTCCAGTCGAAATCAACATAAGATTCTAGAACGTTTTTTGCTCTTAAAAGCCTTCTGAATGCTTGTACAAATTGAAATTGCTGCTCCTCTCCTATTAAATTATCGACACTTTGGTGTGTTGGTGTAATTGTTAATAAAGCCTTTAAAGTTTCATCAAATTTTAAAGCAATATCTTCATAAGGTGGCACAATTATAGTTTCATTGGCATCTTTATTAGAAAACAACGTAATTGCTTCATCTGTAGCCTTTTTTAGGTTTCTAAAGCATACAATGTTACCTTGGGATTTCTTTTCTCCTAATATTCTATTGGTTCTAGAAAAGGCTTGTATTAAACCATGTTGTTTTAAATTTTTGTCTACATACAACGTATTTACTTTTTTGGCATCAAAGCCAGTAAGCATCATATTTACAACAATAACAAGGTCTAAGCGGTCAGCATCTTTACAATTTATCTTTTCTCGTTCTTTTAAACGTTTACTAATGTCTTTAAAATAATCTTCAAATAATTTGCTGTCTTTTGTGGAAAAACTAGTGTTGTACATTTGATTATAATCTACAATGTATTCGTCTAATTTTTCCCTAGAATGGCTAGATTTATAACTTAATTCGCTTTCTGCAGCAACATCAAATTCAACGTCTGGTAAATTATCTTGTGCATCTTCATTAGCTTCATTTGCTCCATAAGAAAAAATAGTTGCAATCCTTAAATTGTGCTCACCAGCTAATTTCTTAGCTTTAAAAATATCGTAATATTTAATTAAATTTTTAATATTACTTACTGCAAACAACGCAGAAAAATGTTTGTTATCTGTTTTTGTACTATGGTATCTAATAATATAATCAGCAATTTTTTCTAAGCGTTTTTCATCTTTAAAAACCTCTGTTTTATCAATATCTTCTACATCAATATCTAGTAATGTGTTGCTTTTCTTTTTATAACGACCAATATATTCTATTCCAAATTTTAATACATTACCATCACCAATGGCATCCGTAATTACATATTTGTGCAAACATTTTCCAAATAAGTCTTTGGTGGTTCTTTTTCCTAAATCGTTTTTAGAGGCATTGTCTGCAAAAATTGGTGTTCCAGTAAAACCAAATAATTGTGAATTTGTAAAATAGTCGGTAATTAGTTTGTGCGTTTCTCCAAACTGACTTCTATGGCATTCATCAAAAATAATGACGACTCGCTTATTTTTTAGGGTTGCTAACTTATTTTTATACTGCTCTTTAGAAATAGCATTGTTTAATTTCTGAATAGTTGTTAATACTAATTTAGAATCGCTTGCGAGTTGTTTTACTAAGCTATTGGTGTTTTTGGTAACGTCTACACTATCTTTTTTAAAAGAGTTAAATTCTTTCATGGTTTGATAGTCTAAATCTTTTCTATCAACCACAAAAAGCACTTTATCTACTGTAGGCAAATCCATAATAATCTGACTTGCTTTAAAAGAGGTTAATGTTTTACCAGAACCCGTTGTGTGCCATATATACGCGTTTTCTGAATTGTTTTGTACTTGTGTTACTAGTTTTTCTACGGCATAAAATTGGTACGGTCTTAACACCATTAAAATTTTATGTGTTTGGTTTCTTACAATGTACTTTGCAATCATTAACCCTAAATGCTTTGTATTTAAAAAAGCAGTTGTAAAATGGGTTAAATCTTTAATGTTTTTATTATCTACATCAGACCAGAAAAAGGTTTGTTTTACAGATTGTAACTCATTATTAGCCAAATATTTTGTGTTTACTCCATTACTAATTATAAATAATTGTACGTACTGAAATAAGCCATGATTAGACCAAAATGAATGCTTCTGATACCTATTAATTTGATTAAATGCTTCTTTAATTTCTAAACCTGGTCTTTTTAGTTCTATTTGTATTAAAGGCAAACCATTAACCAATAAAGTAACATCATATCTGTTTTTATACGTGCCTTCTTGGGTAATTTGATTGGTTACTTGATACAGATTTTTAGAAGTATCTTCATTATTAAAAAAACGAATATAGGTAGCTTCTCCTCTATCGTTTTCAAATTGAAAACGACCTCTTAAAGTCTTTGCTTTTTCAAAAACATTTCCTTTTTCTAAATGGTTTAAAATCTTGTCAAACTCTTTATCTGAAAACGTACAATTATTAAATTTCTCTAATTGATTTTTAAGATTCAATACTAAGTTAATGCCGTCTAAAACAGATACCTTATCGTATCCTAAATCAACTAATTGTTTAATTAGGTTGTTTTCTAATTGTAATTCAGATTGTTTACTCATATTCTTTTTCTTGTCATTGCGAGGCACGAAGCAATCTGTTTATTTAACTCTCTATTCTTTGTGTTCTCCTTTTTATGTTCTCACTCTTACGTGGGTTTGCTTCACTATCGTTCGCAATGACGGATTCGAGTGTCATTGCGAGGCTCCCATCCAATTCGTCATTGCGAGGGACGAAGCAATCTGTAAATGTTACTCTCTACTCTTTTTTTTCTCACTGTTATGTGCTCACTCTTGTGTGGGTTTGCCACGTCGAGTTTACTTCGTAGCTCGCAACAGGCTGTTCCTCCTCGCAATGACTAAAGTAACTCCACCCAATTAGGATTCTCGCTTTCTATCAACGCAATTTTTTTCGCTCTATTTCCTGCTTTTAATTGTTTTTCTCTTGCAATGGCATCGCCTATCATTTGAAAGGATTCAAAGTACACCAATTTATCTAAATTATAACGCGCAGTAAACGATTTTTTATCAACTTTACTTCTGTGTTGTTTTATGCGTTGTTCTAAATTAGCTGTTACACCAACGTATAATGTGGTGTTATTTTTATTAGTTAATATGTATACAAATCCTGGTTTCATAATAGGTTCCGTCATTGCCTTACTCTTCGTCATTGCGAGGCCTTTTTCGGCCGCGGCAATCTGTTAATTGTTACGCTCTACTCTCTGTCTTCTCCTCTTTACGTTCTCACTCTTACGTGAGATTGCTTCATACTTCGCAATGACACTCGAACTCTTCTCCTCTTTGTGTCCTCACTCTTGCGTGGGTTTGCTTCACTATCGTTCGCAATGACGGATTCGAGTGTCATTACCTTCAAACTCGTCATTGCAAGACCACTGTTGCGAGGTACAGCCTGTTGCGAGGGTACGAAGCAAAAGCAATCTAGCCGTGGCAATCTGTTAGTTACAATAAACAGATTGCTTCAATCGTTCCTCTTTCGCAATGACTTACAAAACGCAATGACACTTTACACAAACATCTGTTGCAACAACCCTTTTTTAAAGGTTTGTGTTTTTGCTATTTGAGTTTGTACGTTTTCTATTTTTATATCAATAGCACTTAAATAGGTGGCTATTTTTTGTTGTTCTTTTAGGGATGGAATATTTAATTTTAATGATTTAAGTTGACCCCCAGTAATTAGTGGTTGTCCTGAACCAAATACTAATCGATTTAGATTATAAAAATCTAAATAAAAATATATAAACTTTATATCTATAGCATTGTTACAAACAACAACTAAAGTATTATCCGAAACACCAAATTTATCATTTACGACATTAATTGTACCTGAATTAGCTCCAACTCTTGCAATTAGTATGAAAAATCCATCGTGTGAAAAATCATCACATTTACCAATAATTCCTGTTGAACCATAAAGAGGAAAAACGCCTGTTTCATTTGATTTACTTTTTCCAGATTTAATACTATCACAAACCTCCCCCAACTTCTTCTCTTCCCAATTAGTAAAATCACTACCATCATCAGTTTTAAAACGCAATTGCTTACTAAAAACTTGTTGCATTACGCCTTTTTTGTACTGCTCTAAAAGGGTTTTCTTTTGGGTTAATTGTTCTATTTTATCATCTACCGATGTTAAAAATGTCGCTATTTTTTGTTGTTCTTGTATGTTTGGGATTGAAATTTTTATAAGTTTAATAATACCGCCACTTAAATTTTGTTGACCACCATCATTACTTAATTTTCTTATTTCATCATATCTCCCTGCCAAATTTTGATATAAATAATTTCCATCAATCTTTTTTGAAACTATAATTGCTGCACAAGCTTGGTTAGTAGTTGCTTCAATTCCTAATCTAGCTACTTTTCCTCTTGTTTTTCCTTGACCATACATAGCCATTAATATAGTGCCAATTGGAAATAATTTTGCAGATGAATTTATTAATGCTTCTTCTGTTATTTTCTCAACTGAATCTGAAATAATATTAAAATTTATTAAAGATGTAGTTATCCAAGGGATGTTTCCATTCCAAAATTTTATATTTATTCTGCTGGGTGTTCCTCCCGAACTTACTTTTGCAATATTTCCTAATCTCTTCTTTTCCCAATCACCATCAAACTCTTTAAAACGTAGTTTAGGTACACGCACGTCATTGCGAGGCTTTTTTGCCGTGGCAATCTCTTCCTGATGAGCAGATTGCTTCGTGCTTCGCAATGACGTTTCTTTAGTAATAGCAGTAGTATTTTTGTTTTCTGCTGCCATTAAAAAGGAGTTTCAATATTTAACTCTTTACAGAAATCTGCTATTGTTGCATCCGTTTTGGCAATGTCAGTTTCTAAACTTTTTAAGTATGTAGAAACACTTAAAAGGTCTATTGCTTCTTCTTCTTCAAATGTATCTACATAACGTGGTATGTTTAAATTATAGTCGTTTTCTTTAACTTCGTCTAAAGTAGCCACATAACTGTATTTCTCTTTGGTTTCTCTATTTCTGTAGGTATCTATTATTTCTTGTAAATGTGCATCAGTTAGTACATTTTGCGTTTTTACTTTATCAAAATGATTGCTGGCATCAATAAATAAGATATTTTGTTCGCTGAGCGGAGTCGAAGCGCGGTTCTTTTTTAATACTAAAATACACGTTGGAATACTTGTTCCAAAAAAGATGTTAGACGGCAAACCAATAACGGCATCTAATTGGTTTTTATCTTCAATTAAATATTTTCTAATATGTCCTTCTGCAGCACCTCTAAACAAAACACCATGTGGTAAAACGCACGCCATAGTTCCATTTTCATCTAATTGATGAATCATGTGTTGTACAAAGGCAAAATCTGCTTTACTTTTAGGTGCCATCTTTCCATAAGGAGAAAAACGGTCATCACTAATAATACTATCTGGATTCCAATTGGCAGAAAATGGTGGATTGGCTACAATGGCTTCAAAACGTTCGTCTATATGCTTAGGGCTTGGGTTTACGAGTGTATCTTCATTAAAAATATCAAACTTTTTATAATGTACATTGTGCATAATTAGGTTCATTCTGCACAAGTTGTACGTAGTTGGGTTGCTTTCTTGTCCGTAAAAACTACCCACTTCTTTTACTTCTTTGGCAACTCTTAATAATAAAGAACCAGAGCCACACGTTGGGTCGTACACAGATTTTAAACGCTCTTTATCTGTAGTAACAATTTTTGCTAATATTTTAGATACTTGTTGTGGTGTATAAAATTCTCCAGCTTTTTTTCCTGCTCCAGAGGCAAACTGACCAATTAAATATTCATAGGCATCGCCTAACAAATCGTTTTCATTGTTTTCTAAATCGAAATCAATTCCTTCTAAATGCGTTAATACTTTTACAATAAGTTCGTTTTTTGCTTCTTCGGTTTTACCTAATTTACTACTTGTTAAATCTAAATCTTCAAACAGATTGCCAAAATCGTCCTCAGATTCACTCCCCATAGTACTCTGTTCTATATTGGTAAGTACTTTTTGTAAATCTTCTAAAATAAATTTATGTACACCGCCCGAGTTTCCTCTTTTGGCTAATTCACTAAATAATTCAGTAGGTTTTAAATAATAACCTAAAGCATCTAAGGCATCTAATTTTATTTCTTGTAATAAGATTTCTTCTGCTTCGTGTCCTATAACTTCATGATATTCTAAACCGTCTGGTTTTAAAATAACATTGGCGTGTAAAGACATTTTTTTACTTAAATATTTATAAAAGATAAAGCCTAATATATAATCTCTAAAATCATCTGCATCCATATTACCTCTTAAATCGTTGGCAATATTCCATAATGTTTGATGTAATTGTACTTGGTTTTCTGACATTTATGTATGTAGTTTTTTATGAAATAATATTCATAAATAGGTGCAATTTTTTTTGTTTAAAATTAGCAAAATTAAAGGAACTAGCAAATGAATTTAAAAGAGATTTTGGGATGGAAAACAAAAGAGATGCGCTTCTTCAATTTTAATTAAAGTAAGGAATTGAATTTATGAATATTATAAATAAAATGGCATGCGTAAAGCAAAGTAACCCAGTAATAAAAAGACAGGACAGGCGACACGCAGAATAGTATGAAACATATTATTTCATAATATGACATGGCGCATGTACCGTTGAAGAACGGGGTAAAATAGCTATAAGTTATAACAATATTAATCTAAAGACAAATTAAACTCATAATCCATTCGCTGACTCAAAACACGGATTATTAAAATACCGTCTGTTGTGATTAGATAGAATATAGTATGTGATTTATACCTAAATCTTTTTAATTCTCTAATATATTCTGAGGCATCTCGACCCAAATCAATATTTTTAGAAAGGACTTTAAAAGTTTCGTGCATTGATAAGAAATAATTTTGAGCTTGTGAAAGGCCAAACTTTGATATGCCGAATTCATACATTACAGTCAAATCGAATTCCGCTTTGATAGAAAGTTTATAGTCTGCCATCTTGTTTCATTCTGGCTTCAACTTCTTTCATAATTTCAGGTAACGATTTAGAACTAACACCGCTATCTAAACCTTGTTGAAGTTTAATTTTTAATGAAATAAAATCACTGTTTTGAGCTTGATCTTGTCGCACTAAATTTCTTAAATACTCGCTGTCATTGGTGAATTCTCCAGCTTCAATTTGAGCTTTTATCCATTGGTCTTGTTGTTCTGTAAAAGTAACTGTCTTCCTAATTGTTGCCATAACCATAATATTAAATAATCATACTATTGGTGCAATATAGTGATTTGTACTTTATGATCTAAAATATCACAGAAGATTCTGAACATTCTATAAACATGAGTTTTATTATTCTACAACACGTATTTATTTAAATTCCGTAGAATCTCGTATTTGGTATTATGTAGGAATATTTTTTAAATACGCGATTCTCAGGAACCGTATTATTAGTCAGAAACCACATTGTTAGTTCGAGTGATCTAAATCTTTTCTGTCTACTACAAAAAGTACTTTGTCTACTTGGGCAAATCCATAATAATTTGACTTGCTTTAAAAGAGGTTAATGTTTTACCTGAACCCATTGTATGCCATATATAAGCGTTTTCTGTATTGTTTTGTACTTGTTTAACTAGTTTTTCTACTGCATAAAATGGGTAAGGTCTTAACACCATTAAAATTTTATGTGTTTGGTTTCTTACAATATACTTTGCAATCATTAACCCTAAATGCTTTGTATTAAAAAAAGCAGTTGTAAAATGGGTTAAATCTCTAATGTTCTTATTATTTACATCAGACCAGAAAAAGTTTGCTTTTTCTGGCTATTTATCAATGCATCAAATACGTAATAACAAACAAAACTAAAATTAAACTAAGATTGTAGTTCCTTTTGATGTTTTATTATTTTGTTCATCAAAATAAAAATCTATTCTTCCTAGATTAATACCATAAGCGCCAACTTGATTTACAAGTGTGTTTTTTCCATCAATATTTTTTACGATAGTTGGTTTTGGTAAAAATGTATGTGTATGACCTCCAATAATTAAGTCTATATTTTTAGTGATTTTTGCTAAACTTAAATCAGATATTTTATTTGGATCTCTTCTATAATTATACCCCAAATGCGATAAACAGATTACTAAATCGCATTTTTCTACGTTTTTTAATTGATTTGTAATGTCTTGAGTAATTTCAACAGGATTTAAGTAACCTGTTTCTTTGTACATTTTTTTACTAACCAAACCTTCTAACTCAATACCCAAGCCAAAAATGCCGATTTTAATTCCATCTTTAACTATAATTTTATAAGGTTTTACGTGCGTATCTAAAACCGTGTTTTTAAAATCGTAATTTGCGGAAACAAAATCGAACTTTGCATTTGGCAGTTGCTTATATAAACCTTCTATTGAGTTATCAAAATCATGATTTCCTATAGTAGCAACATCGTATTTTAGCATGCTCATCAACTTAAATTCAAGCTCGCCACCAAAATAATTAAAATAAGGAGTTCCTTGAAAAATATCACCAGCATCTAATAATAACGTATTATTATTTTCTCTTCGTATTTGCTCAATTAAAGTGGCTCTTCTTGCAATACCACCTTTATTTGCATTTCTGCTATGGTTTGGTTTAAAGGGTTCTATTTGACTGTGTGTATCATTTGTATGTAAAATTGTGATATGACGTTTTTGTTTTTCTGCAAAAGAAGCCAACGAAAAACCACCAACTACTAGTGCAGAGGCTCCACAAAATTGTTTTATAAAGTTTCTTCTTTTCATATTATTGAATTTTTATACGATTATCAATTCCTACTTTTAAAGTATCTGTTTTTTCAAAATAATCGATTACAGCATCTCTTACTTTATAATTAAGATTTGTTAATTTCTTTGGGTTTTTAAAGAAATCCATTCCATCTCCACCAGTTTGTAAATAATCGGATGTTAAAACGTTGTATGTTTTATTTTTATCGAACTTTTTACCATTTATTTTCAATTCAAAACCATCGTCTTTTATTAATAAATCTATATTTTTTGATAAAGGATGTGCACTCTTTTTTTGAATAAAATAATGGATTAATTCTTTCACTTTATCGCTTGTTAATTCTACTACAACAAGCTCATTATCGAAAGGCATTAATTTAAAAGCACTTTCTTTAGTTACATTTCCTGCACCAATTGATGTTCTTAAACCTCCATTATTAAACATCGAAAAATCTATAGAAGTGTTTGCTTTTTTTTGAAACATTGGGTTTGCAATATCTACACATAAATCTGCCATTAAATTACCTAAAGTACTTTGCATTTGAGCGCTTTGTTTGGTTAAATCTTTAGCAGTGTAGGTTAAAACTCTTTCCATCTCGTCTATTAATTTATTTTTATAAGGCATAATAACGTTATCAATTTCTGCTGATGCAACAATTGTACTATCAATAGTAATATTTTTAGCTGTTATTTTTGTGAGACTTCTTTCTGTATTTTTGCAAGAAGCAAATAAAAGAAACAGGCAAATAAAATGGATTGTTTTCATTAAGTTGATATTAGCTGGCAATTTATAATAATAATTTGATAAACTTTATTTATTTAATATTCCTTTGCAACTTGTAAGTATATAATTAAAATGTTCAACATTATTTTTGTTTCGTTTTAAGGTTCCTGTTATACTAACATCATTATCTGTTTTAAAGTTTTGTTTGTTAATAAATTCAAGTTCTATTGCTGTTTCCAGACCTCCTTGACCACAAAAATAAAAAGATCACATTGGCCCTTTAGATAGCATGTATATATTTTCTTTTGATACAACTTCTAAAAAATAACCTTTAATTGTTATTTGTTTCCCTTCTAAAGTTTTTACTGATGCTGAACATGTGGGATACATAAAATAAGTACCATATTCTGAAAAATAGGTATCTGTAAATTTTATTTTTGACAAGTCTTGCCAAGTAATATTTTGTTGACTAAAACTATAGAAACCACGCTCCTATTTTACACAGCTATTGGCCATTGATCTTTTTGTATGAATAATTCATTTTTCCACAACTTTAATTCTTCATCTGTAAGTAGACAGGTGTTTAATTGCCTAATCATTCCTTCTTTGTCTAAATGTTGACCTATGAAAACCAATTCTATTTTTCGATCACCAAAAACAAGATCCCAATCAGATTCAATTTGATCTTTATTTTCTGCAAATGAAGCCGCATTAATTCTTTCAGAAAAAGACATAGATGCCCACCATACACCTGCATTGTCTGCTTTACAAGATCCTCCGGCAGAACTCCATACTAAAGCTTGGTTAGATATTGAGGCTAACCAAAACAATCCTTTACTTCTAATAATATTTTGAGGAAAACGTTGATTTAGATAATTTAAAAAGCGGTCTGGATGAAATGGTTTTTTACTTCTATAAACAAAAGAACTTATTCCATACTCTTCAGTTTCTGGCACATGATCATTTTCTAATTCTTTTATCCATCCTGCAGAAGCTTCGGCTTTTTCATAATCAAATAAACGGGTATTTAAAACACTTTCTAAGACAACCTTAGATTTTTCTGTTATAATAATACTCGCTTCTGGGTTTAGTTTATGAATAATTGCTCGCAATTCTTCTAATTGATCTTCAGAAACCAAATCAATTTTATTTATAAGGATCACGTTTGCAAACTCAATTTGGTCAGTCAATAAATTCACAATAGTTCTATTATCGCCTTCTATATTGGTCAATTCTCTACTTGTTAGATAATCTGCACTCGAAAAATCTTTTAAGAAATTAAAAGCATCTACTACGGTTACCATAGTATCTATATAGCTAAAACGACTTAAATCTATTTTACCATCTTCACTTTCAAAAGTAAACGTTTGTGCTACAGGAATTGGCTCACTTATACCAGTACTTTCAATTAATAAATAATCGAATTTATTTTGAGCCGCTAACTTTTCTACCTCAATCATTAAATCTTCACGCAATGTGCAACAAATACAACCGTTAGACATTTCTACCAATTTTTCTTCGGTTCTAGAAAGCGTATTTTCATTTTCAATAAATTGAGCATCTATATTTACTTCACTCATATCATTTACAATTACGGCTACTTTTAAGCCTTCTTTATTGTGTAATATATGATTTAGTAAAGTTGTTTTTCCTGCTCCTAAAAAGCCACTTAATACTGTTACTGGTAATTTTTTCATGCTGATTTATAGTTGTTTTAAATATTAATTAAGAACACTATTAACAATTTTATGTAATAATTGGGGGTCACTTCCTGGACCTATTGTTAATAATTTAGAACCTGTTATAGGAATGCCTTTAAAAGGTCTAATAAAGGCTTCACCATCTGGAGTGCGTTCAAAATAAGTGTAGTTTTTTTCTGTACCAATTAGAGTACAACCTTTTACACGAAGAATACTTTTAGGTATTTTTCTGCAAATTTCTTTGATGGCATTATGGTTTGGTAAATTAGGTAATACAACAGAACATGAAGACCAATGTGTTTTTTGATGTTCTATTTTTTGAAGCTTGTTTTTAGTAGGTAAAAGTGCTGGTAGTAATGAAGCATCTAAATTATGAATGTTTATAATTTTTGCAAATGGGTTTATTTTTTTTAATGCTTCGATCACTTCATTTTCTCTAGTTTTTGATGTTTTATCTACATGTGTTAAAACAAATAAAGAAGAAACTAGAATTTGATTTAATTCTAATTCGTTATGTTCTCCCCTTTTTTGCCAGTTTTTAACATCGATAACAGATATTTGAATGGGCGGTAAAAAGCGTTCGTTAATACCAACGCCCAAAAATTCCATCAATGAACAAGCATCTGATGTTCCGTTTGCTTCTATTAAAGTAATGCCTTTATTTCTTTGCGGAATTCTATTTACAATATTTCTAAGTTCTACAATACCACTGCAACAAATACAGCTACCACTAAGTGCTTTTATACTTTTTAATTCAACTTGTTTTGTAAACTGTTGCGCATCCATATTTGCATTTTCATAATCATTCAGAATTAAAAATGGACTCCAACCTTTTTCTGTAAAACTATTGATTAACTGTTTTAATAACGTTGTTTTTCCTGCACCTAAAAAACCTACAATTGTAATAATAGCTTCCATATTCTAAATAATTTACACATTAAAAATAGGAATACAATTTAAAATTTATTTTCAACTTCTGCAGCTTCTAACATTAAATAATGAAGGTCTGTGTTTTTTATAAAAGGTTTTAAAAGCTGACTTCCTGGTCCATACATTGCCAATTCTACATAATCTGCAGAATGATGCATACTTATCCAACCTACAGAATTGTGTTTTTTTTGAATTTCTGCCAAAGCTTTAAAAGGAAGATGTTTAGGGTTGTAAAGACCTTTTTCTGTTTTTAGGTTAGAATAATACGTTAATAATAGTGTAGCCTCCTCATTTGTAAGGCTAAAATTATTAGCATAATCTACTCTTTCTTTTACTTGAGATATAGACGTTTCTTTTCCAAAACCTTTTAAAATCCACTCGTTACTATGTTTGTATTTTTGAATAGCATCAAAATTATCATTCGCCTTATCTCCATAAATTACTCCAGGATTAGAATTACCATGATCTGTTGTAATAATAACCAAAGTTTCTCCATCTTTTTCAGCAAAATCCATGGCTACTTGTATGGCTTCATCATGCGCCGCTTGGTCATATATAAGACCTGCAATATCATTACCATGTGCAGCCCAATCTACTCTTCCGGCTTCTACTTGTAAAACAAAACCTTTAGCATGATTTTCCATTGTATCAATGGCTTTTTTAGTCATGTCGGCAAGTGTTGGTATTTGCTGCGATAATTCTTTGTTATTTTGTTGATCTATAGAATATGGAAGTCCATTATCATCAAAAACACCTAAAATAGGCTTGTCAATAGCAGCAGAAAGCATTTCGTTTCTGTTTTTTACAACTTTATAACCTTTAGATTCAAAAGCTTTGTACATATCTTTTTTATCCTTTCTCTTTTCTGAAGAAAAATAAGCATCTCCTCCGCCCATCATTACATCAAACTTTTGCTCTAGATATATTTCTGCAATTTCTTCTTGAGCATTTCTAGATTTAGAATTTACACAAAAACCAGCAGGAGTTGCATGTGTTATAGGTACCGTGGTTACACAACCCGCTTTTTTACCTGCTTTTTTAAATTTTTGCCAAATAGGAAGGTGCGGTTCCCCATTTTTACTCACATTTAATCCACCATTATTAATTCTTACACCGCCACCCCAAGAAGAGCTTGCAGCAGCAGAATCTGTAACAATAGAATTAGCAGAAGCCATATCCATTAAAGCTCTATTTACTTTATTATCTTTATATAATTGTAACCAATTAGTACCAGTACCCATTTTTCTAGACAGATATAAATCTGTCATATTTAAAGTTCCAATACTCATTCCGTCACTAATAATAATGATAATATTCTTTGCTTTTTTATTTTTAATATCATCAATAATTGTATTTGCTATATTATTAAAAGGATGTAATAAAGCTGCACCAAGACTAATTAGCGATCCATTTTTAAAAAACTTTCTTCTGTTCATTTTTTCTATTGATTAAATATTTCTAATGCTAAAATTATTTGTTTGTGTACCACAAGTACTTAAAAATTGAGGTATAAAATCAGCTTCTCTTTTAAAGGATCTTCTATTATTGTTTAATTATCTTTTTACATTTTTTGATCTGATAATACCTTTAAGAATTCATTTCGAATAGCGGTTTTTGAAAAACAGCCACCGTATTCTAAAGTTGTCGTATAACTACTTTGGTCTTTTATCCCTCTTGAAGAAACACAAAGGTGTTTTGCTGTTACCGAAACAATAACATCTTTTGTATCTAAAACTTCTTGTAAATCATGAAGAATTTGAAGTACCAATCTTTCTTGAACCTGCGGACGACGTGCATAATAATCTACTAAACGATTAATTTTAGACAACCCAATTACTTTGTCTTTTGGTATGTACGCCACATTAGCATATCCTGTTATTGGTAGAAAATGATGTTCGCAAGCAGAATCTATGGTGATATTGTGTTCTATGAGCATTTTTTTATAACCGTACTTATTTTTAAATGTAGATAGTTTTGGTTTATTAGCAGGGTTTAAGCCATAAAACAACTCTTTTACATACATTTTTGCAACACGATAAGGAGTTCCAGATAAACTATCATCCGTTAAATCTAGTCCCATTTCTTGCATTATCATTTTAAAATGATGTTCTATATTTTTAATTTTTTCATCATCAGATTTATCAAAAGCATCAGCACGTAACGGTGTTTTAATACTTGTTGAAAAATGATTGTCTCCTATTATTTGAATCTGTTCTTTATTCTTCATGAGTGCAGCATTTATTTGTATTGCATTGGCAATATTTTTTATTGTATAGATGTAATAGTATCAATGTAATTGCCGGAAAATAAATAGCTTGCTCACTTAAAGCAAACCATGCTATTTTTTCGTTCATTATTATTAGAAACAATGCACACCAACTGAACCATAATAAAGGTTTTATCCAATAATTAGCAGTTGTCTGGGTTGAACGATATACAGCCAAAAAAGAAATTACTAAAAAGAAATAGTCTATAGAACCCCACCAACTAGGTATTTTATCGAAACAAAATACCGCGCAACTTTGAGCTATAAAAATAAAAGGTGTAGCAATACAATGTATAAGACACAATGTACTTGCTATGGCACCTATACTGTCTGGTTTTTGTTTTATCAATATCATAATTTACTTTAATACAACTGAGTTGCAAATATAATATTATTAATAACTACTGCAACATAGTTGCGTTAAATATGGTTTTATTTTTTTCTACACTTTAGTTACGCTATATTTGTGTAATGGGAATTTTAAGGAAAACAAAATCAGTTAAAATACTGCTTGATGAATTTGAGAAACAAGCAACAGCTATTTCTGTAATTACATTAATAGAGCGTCTTCATTTAAATATGAATAAAACAACCATATATCGTATTTTAGACAAGCTAGAAGATGATGGTTTCCTTCATTCTTTTTTAGGTAAAAACGGACATAAATGGTATGCAAAATGCAATGGTTGCTCTAGTACCGAACATCATGATGTGCATGCCCATTTTCAATGTTTAAATTGTGGAAAAGTAGATTGTTTATCGACAGATATTTTTATACCTAATATTCCTAACCGTAAAGTTGATGTGTCTCAAATATTGCTTCAAGGAAAGTGTGAAGAGTGTTTAATTGAATAAAAGTAAAAAATAGTTCACTTTTTTATAAATGACAGATAGAATGATGCTAAAATTTTAGACCTAAAACAGAAAAGGTTTATAAAACCTAATATATTAAAAGTGATATCCGTTTTTCTTTAATTAGAAGAACTCAATATTAAAACAAGTAAGAAATTAACAAAAAAAAACTCAGAGTAATTAAACTCTGAGTTTTTTTTATTATTTAAAAAAGTATGCTATTTTCTTATAACTTCTATGCTACGTCTAAAATCAAATTCTCCATCTGTAATTGAAGCCTCAAAACGATACATTCCTTTTTCAGGTAATTCAATTGTTGGCGTTAATGTATTTGGATTATTGTTTTCAAAAATAACATCAGAAGGTCCTTTTACTTGCTTCCAACTAATTTCAGCATCAATTCCATCAGCATCATTATCTGTAATTACAGTTACAATACTTAATGATTTTCCATCTTTAGATAATTTTTGAGAAATTTCTATAGTGGGAGGCGTATTTATTTCTTTTGAATTTTTTGAAGTTTGAACAGGAATACGTTTTGAATCTGTAATTCCGGCAGCAAACAACATTAATCTTTGTGTAAATTCTCTGTTATCGGAATGACTTAATCTAGTACCTGCTCCTGCATTCCAAAATAAATTACGATCAAATAAACCAATAACTCTTCCCTCACCTATTGTAGAAATAGCTAAAGAAGCATCTGTTTTAGGATTAAAGACACCATCATTATCATTTACTATTAGTTTTCCTCCTAAACCACCCTCTTGTGCATTCGCTAACATTTTAGCAGGTTTAGAGATTCTAATAAAACTAACTCCTTCACCTCTAAAACGAATTCCACCATTTTTATTAAAATTGTTTAAAAAATGATCTTCAGTATAATTCTGTACCAAGTAATTTCCAGCACCATTATCCGTTAAAAAATGCATTCCAAATTGTTCCGTTACACTATTATCAGAAATTCTACCCGTTGGGTTATCAACTCCAACAAGTTTATATTCTCCACCAAAACCACTGTCTGACCAAACAACTAAACCACCACCTTTTTTAACCCAAACACTTACCGCTTCTGCCTCTTCTTTAGAAAACACACGTTGGTTAGACGCTAAAATTAAAACATCAACTGTTTTTAACGTTTTTGAATTCAAGATTAACTCCTGATCATAAGCTTCCTTTACATCTAGACCAACTTCTTCTAATGCTTCTAAAAATTGACTCATACCCAAAATACCAGTATCATTCAATCTCATTTGATGAAAAGGTTCTTGTTCTCCAGAAGGAATTTTTCCATCTGCAGAAACGTCTCCATAAACATACAATACAGACTGGGCATTTAAACAAAATGGTAAACAAACGATAATTAATAAATAATTAATTTTTTTATAAAACTGACTCATTTTTAAGAATTTTAATCAAATTTACTAAAAAAAAATAAAGGAAGTTTCTTTTAATGCTTCAATAATATTAAAAGTTACTAGACATATTTTATATAGTATCACTAAGTACTTGAAATAGATACTGATTTTATACAGTTATACTAAATCAATTTTGGCTTTTACGAGAGTACATAACGAAACATTCTCTCTCATAATTGCTTCTACTTTATTCATTATTTATGGAATAATTTTAGTGTTAAAAACACTTTGTAATCTACATTTAATGAAATTAACTTTTACTAGAATAAAATAAGCTATTGAAATTCTAATATAAATAAGATAGTAGTTTTTATGGTAATAACTAAAATAAGAGTATCTGTGTTTCTATTTTATGCAATGAATTATGAAGAAATTTAATTCATTTTAGAGTTGAAAAGGATAAATTGTGGGGAGAGCAGGATTCGAACCTGCGAAGACGTAGTCAACGGAGTTACAGTCCGTCCTCGTTGGCCGCTTGAGTATCTCCCCTTTAATTTATTATTTCAATGAACCTACTATTACCTCTGTAATGTATTGCTTTTTTAAAACTCTATAAAGAGACTAAAAACGACAACTTGCTGATTACAAATCAGCTACTTTACATTAGCTTTAGTTTAGAAAAAAACCTTATTTTTCTAAAGGTCTGCGAATATACAAAGTTTTTGTAAATCTCCTATAAATAATCTGTTTTTTTTGAATTTTTATGTTTCGATCGAATATAGATGCAAAGGATTACCAACTAACACCTGCTCCACCACCTCCAGAACTACCACCTCCAAAACTAGATGATGAGCCTGAAGAAGAACTAAAGGAAGAGGAAGACGAACTAGCTCTTACTTTTTTCGAAAGAACGATCTTCTTTTCATCTTGATAATTACAATTACGACATTCGTAAAAATCAATTCTTTCTCCTTGAGACGCGTAAGTTGCAGCTTTTAGTAGTTTAGAAGATTTTTTTCCATAGGTTTTATAACTACATTTTACACAATCACTATATTTTCTACTATTAGCTCCCTCATATTCTAAAATTAAAATATCACTATGGTCTGCCGTTACCCAAACATCATAACGAATTGATTTTAGATTTTCTTCTAAAATTTGAGCAGCTTCTAAAAATTCATTTTCAGTCCATTCATTTTTAAGATGTAATAATTGACCATTTACTTTGCTATATCGCGGAGCAGTACGATACTCTTGCATGCGTTTTTTTAATAATTTTGATATAAAAAATAATGGGAACGGAAATAAAACAATGAGACATCCTAATTTTAATTCGGCCACTCGATTATACTTGTCGTAAAAATCTTCTTTAGAGATTTTCGTTTGAAATAATACACCATAATACCAAAGCACCATCAACATACAAATAATGGCGTAACCAAATAATAAATAGTGATACCATTGATAACTATTGTCTTTTGGATATACAATACTTGTACCATAGACTTCCTGAATAACCGCCGGATTATCTAAAAAGTCACGGATTCTAACCACCGAATTTATCAATCCTTCGCCATAATTTCCATTCTTAAAATTAGGGATAATTTCATTTACACCAATTCGGTAGCAAACAGCATCCGTTAAAACGGGTTCTAAACCATAACCAACCTCAAACTCTGTTCTACGTTGGTCCATTACCGTTAATATTAGCAATCCGTTGTCTGTATCTGCTTTACCAATTCCCCATAATTCGAAAAGATCTACAGCAAATTGTTTAGGTATTTCTTCACCAATGCTCGTAACTACAACTACTGCAACTTCTACAGAAGATTTTTGTTCTAACTCATATAATAAGCGATTAATACGATTTTCTGAAGATGCATCTATATAATCATTTGGGTCTGATACATACCCCATAATTCCGCTGCCTCTAGGACTCGGAACCTCTTTAATTGAATAACTTTCTTTATCTTCATTGTAAATGGGAGCTTTAAAATTGGGATACGTAATTGCTGGTTGCTCAATAGTGTTTTCAAGTAAAATACCTCCTTCTGAAACATCTGATATATCTTGACTAAACCCTGTTATTGATATACATAAAAACCAAAACAGTACACTCGTTAACAGTCTTTTCTTATTGATTTTAATAAGATATTGAAAAGTAAACAGATTCATGTTTTTATTAATTATAACGTATTGATTTTAAAAGCACTTTTTGTACTTATCATTGTTTGTTCGAGCGCAGTAGAGAACTATTAAATAACTAAATAGGTTTCGATTGCGCAAAACTTAACATATCACTTATTGATCGAAAAAAAGAATTTAAAACTCATTATAAAATGTCAGTTCGAGTGATTTTTCTTTTTTTAAAAATTGTATCGAGAACTCGTGTAGAATCTAAAATTGAAATTTTCTATTCAATTTTCATTTAATTAAATAGACACAACTTCATCATAAGAAATACTACACCTCTTTTCTCAGCACCTCCAATGGAGGACTTTTTAAAACCGATTTTAAATTACTCAAACCAATCAATACCACTAAAAGTGTAATTCCTGGTAGAAAAACTAAAAACGGAATAGCAGACGGAATAAAAGGTTCTTTAAATATAAAAGTAGCCAATAATTGACTTCCTATTAAAGACAATAAAATACCCGTTAAACTACCCAAAACACCTAAATAGACATATTCTAAAGCGGTTATTTGTAAAATTTGTTTGCTTTTTGCTCCTAAAGTTCTTAGCAATACACTTTCTTTAATTCGTTGGTATTTGCTATTTCTAACAGAACCGATCAACACAATAAAACCTGTTAAAATGCTAAAAAATGCCATAAAATTAATAATCCACGAGATTTTATCTAAAATTTCTTCTACAAGACTAAAAACCTGACGTAAATCTAAAATAGTAACATTCGGAAATTCTTTCACTAAAGTTCTTTGTAACTCTGCAGAACCTTCTTTATTAGGCACGTGTGTAGTCATTACGTTAAATTGAGGTGCATTTTCTAGAACTCCCGTTGGAAACAAAATCATAAAATTAACTTTCATGCTGGTCCAATCTACTTTTCTAATACTCCCTACAATTGTTTCCATTAACACCCCTTGAATGTTAAAAACAATTGGATCTCCTACTTTTAAATGACCATCTTCAGCTAAATTATCTGAAATGGAAATTTCTACAGGTACTCCTTTCATCCTTTTTCCTATCCACTCCCCTTCTATAATCTCTTCTGTTTCCGCAAGTTCTTCTCTATAAGTAACTCTAAATTCTCTGTTTAAAATCCTTTTTTGCATTTTAATAGTAGAATCTTTCCGAATCTCGTTTACGGTTTTTCCATGAATGCTTTGCATGCGCATGGTAATAATTGGTATGTTATTAATTACTTCTAATCCTTTACTAGAAAAGGTTTCTAAAATGGCAGTTTCCTGCTTTTTTTGTACATCTATTAAAATGATATTTGCATCATTCTTTTTATTTTCTATGGATGTTTTTGCTAGTAAAATATCTTTGGTAAAATAGAGTGTACTTATTAGAAATGTGCCCAAACCAATGGCTAAAACAAGTACCATGGTTTGGTTATTCGGTCTAAATAAATTCAATAAACTTTGACGCTTAGTATATCCCCAAGAACTTGGGAAGAATTTTTTAATCAACTTTATAAAAAGGTTGGCAACACCTGCCATAATTGCAAATGTGATAAAAATACCTACGGTAAAAATTAATCCGTTTACGGCATCTTTTAACATCCAAAAAGAAAACAAATAGATAAAAAGTAAAATTGCCAACACTACTGCAATTTGTGCTTTTTTAGGTTTTTGTAAATTATCTTCAGAACCTCTTAAAACCTCTAAAGGAGATACATACCAAGTGCCTAACAAGGGTAATAATGCAAATAAAACAGACATTAAAACCCCCAAAGTAACTCCCATTATTATTGGTTGAGCAGAAATTGAGATAGCTACATTAAAAGGTAAAAAATCTTGTAAAAGATACGGAAAAGCATATTGTAAACTAACCCCAATGGTAGCACCAATTAAACCACCAATTAAACCAATACCTATAATTTGTATCAAATAAATTAAAAAAGTTTGCTTTCTAGTAGCTCCTAAGCATTTTAAAATTGCTACATTTTTTAGTTTTTCTTTAATATAAATATGTACAGAACTTGCAATACCAATACAGCCTAATAAAAGAGCTATAAAAGCAACTAAATTTAAAAACCTACTCACATTATCATACCTTCTTCCCAAACGTTCACTAGTACTTGTATGTGTATCTAAATCTGCATTTTCTGTTTTAAGAATAGGATCTATATTTTTATCTAAAGCAACTAAATCTATTGCTGAATCTTTAAAAAAGTATTGATATTCTTTTCTACTTCCCAATTGTAATAAACCAGTTTCTTCTACAAACCGAAACGGAATTAAAACCGCTGGTGCCACAGAAGAGGAAATTGCTGTAGTACCCGGAATTGATTTTAAAGCACCAGTAATTACAAACGTAGTTTTACCTAATTTAATAGAATCTCCTGGGTTTAAATTGTATTGTAAAAGCAAGGTAGCATCTACCAAAGCGCCTCCTAATTCTTGATATTTTACACCAGCTTCTTCAGGTTCGGTTAATAAATCTCCGTAAAACGGAAAATTGCCTTCCATAGCCCTAACTTTCACTAATTTTGTCCCATTATTTTTAGGAAAAGCAGCCATAGAAACAAAGTTGACTTCAGAGGCATCTGCTCCTAAAGAATCTATAATAGCTAATACTTTTTCTGATGGAATTTGTTTGCTATCAATAATAAAATCGGCTCCCATTAAGGATTTCGATTGTAGCTTTATGTTTTGCTTTAAATTGTCACTAAACAACTGAATGGAAACCACGGCTGCAATACCTAAAATAATAGATGCCATAAAAAGCATTAACCTAGAAAGGCTTGCTTTTCCATCTCTCCAAGCCATTTTTAATAGCCACTTAAAATTTACTTTTGAAGTCATTTTACGCATTAATAGTGTTTGTTTTTTCGTTAGAAATAATCTTACCACCTTTTAATCGTAAAATTTGTTGCGTTCGGTTTGCCAAATCTAAATCGTGCGTAATAATAATTAAAGTCGTGCCCGCTTCTTTGTTCAATTCAAATAATAATTGAATGACCTTCTCGCCAGTTTCTTCATCTAAATTACCAGTTGGTTCATCTGCAAACAAAATAGAAGGTCTATTAGCAAAAGCTCTTGCCAACGCTACTCTTTGCTGCTCTCCACCAGATAATTGAGATGGATAATGGTGTAAACGATCTGCTAAACCTACTTTTTCTAACAATGCTATTCCAAATTTAGCTGCATTTTTTTCGCCTTGTAATTCCAAAGGAACAATCACGTTTTCTAAAGCCGTTAAGGTGGGCAATAATTGAAAATTTTGAAAAATAAACCCCACTTCTTTGTTACGTAATGCGGCGCGTTCATCTTCATTTAAGCCTTGTAAAGAGCTACCGCATAACTCAATAGTTCCAGCTGTTGGATAATCTAAACCTGCGCACAAACCTAATAACGTAGTTTTTCCACTTCCAGAAGGACCTACAATAGAGAAAATACTCCCTTTTTCTACTTCAAATGAGATATTGCTAATTACTGTTAATTTTTTAGAACCACTCGTATAAGTTTTCTCTAAATCATTAATCTTTAATATATTTGACATTACTTTTATTTAATTTTTTACTAAAATATTCCGATGTTGAAAAATAATCAATTGCTCATACATATCAACAATTTATCTCAAAAGGTTTTCTTAAAATTTTGTTGCATTTTTTTACTGATATTCATATTCTCTTGCAAACAAGATGCTTCTAAAAAAGCAACAAATGCAGAAACAACGACTGCTGATACTGAAATAAATCAGACTGAAAATAGTAGTGTAAAAACAATTGTATTTTTTGGTGATAGTTTAACTGCGGGCTATGGTTTAGAAGATGTAAATGATGCTTATCCTGGAATCATTCAGCAGAAAATAGATGCTTTACAGTTAAATTATAACATAGTAAATTCTGGTGTTAGTGGCGAAACAACATCTGGAGGAAAAAATAGAATTGATTGGGTATTAAATCAAAAACCTACTATTTTTATACTAGAATTAGGTGCAAATGATGGTTTACGAGGTGTGCCTTTAAAACAATCTAAACAGAATTTACAAGATATTATAGATGCTGTTAAAGAGAAATATCCAGATACAATAATTGTGTTAGCCGGCATGCAAATTCCACCAAATATGGGACAAGAATATGCGGCTGAATTTAAAAATATGTTTCCTGATTTAGCAACAGAAAACGATTTGTATTTAATTCCTTTTTTATTAGAGGATGTTGGTGGTATCTCAGATTTAAATCAAAAAGATGGCATTCATCCAACAAAAGAAGGACATCAAATATTGGCTAAAAATGTGTGGTCTGTTTTAAAACCAATTTTAAAATAAAGTGATCTTTAAAACCTCTAAATATTTTTCATGAAGAATATTCTTTTCATAATACTCGCTTCACTGGTCTTTTTTTCCTGTTCAGATCAAACAAAAATCAGTAAAGATTTTAATTGTAACCCCACTACTTTTAAGGACTTAGAAGAAGTAAAAGACGTTAAAAATTTGTTTTCTCTTGAGTTACCAAAATCATGGAAAACAAATTTGTATTATGACGATATACAATCTTCCATTTATACAGCAGATACTACCAAACAATTAACAGAATCTTTGCTTTTAGATGTTACATTTATCAATAAAAGTATTAATTTTGATACGTCTTTTAAACTGGAACGAGCGCAAGAAGATGTCTCAAAAAGTCTTATCAACATAAAATCTGAAGAGACTAATTTTTTAGAAAAACCTTCGTATTACACAGTTTCAAAAGGAAAAAAAGGAAAATTTGACTACCAAGTTTGCCATGTATTTATCAAAATAAACGATCAAAACTTTATACTTGCAAAGGCAGAAGTTTATGGAGATTCTTTAGTTAACAAAAGATTATGCAACGGACTTGCATTGATGGAAAAAATTAAAAACATTCAATAAAATGATTGAAAAACAACATATTACCGATAGATTTATAAAATACGTAACGATTGACACAGAGTCAGACCCTAACAATGCTGCTTTTCCGAGTACCGAAAAACAGTGGGATTTAGCCAATGTATTAGTTGAAGAGCTAAAACAAATTGGTATGAAAGAGGTAGATTTAGATGCCAATTGCTACATTATGGCAACTTTACCAAGTAATTTAGATTATGAAGTGCCAACCATTGGTTTTGTTGCGCATATAGATACAAGTCCAGATTTTTCAGGTAAAAATGTAAAACCTCAAATTGTAGAAAATTATCAAGGCAATAATATTATTTTAAATGTAGAGGAAAACATCGTTTTATCGCCAGATTATTTTGATGATTTATTGCAATATAAAGGTCAGACTTTAATTACAACGGATGGTACTACTCTTTTAGGTGCAGATGACAAAGCCGGAGTTACAGAAATTGTAACCGCTATGGAATACCTAATTCAGCATCCAGAAATTAAACACGGTAAAATTAGAATTTGCTTTACTCCAGATGAAGAAGTTGGTAAAGGAGCTCACATGTTTGATGTGGATAAATTTGGTGCAGAATGGGCATACACCATGGATGGAAGTCAGATTGGAGAATTAGAATATGAGAATTTTAATGCTGCCGGAGCAATCGTAACCATTACTGGTAAAATTGTACACCCAGGATATGCAAAAGGTAAAATGATCAATTCTATGCTCATTGCGAATGAATTTATTACAGCACTTCCAACAAACGAGATTCCACAAAGAACAGAAGGTTATGAAGGTTTTTTCCATTTACATGACATCAATGGAAATGTAGAAAAAACAGTTTTAGAATACATTGTAAGAGATCATGATTTAGATTTATTTGAAAAAAGAAAAAATTTAATACAAAAAATTGCGTTAGACTTTAATACAAAATACAATCAAGATTTAATTGAAGTTACTATTAAAGATCAGTACTTTAATATGAAAGAAAAAATTACTCCAGTTATGCATATTGTAGATATTGCAGAAGAAGTAATGACAGATTTAGGAATTACACCTTTAATTAAAGCAATTCGTGGTGGTACAGATGGTTCTCAATTATCTTTTAAAGGTTTGCCTTGTCCTAATATTTTTGCTGGTGGACATAATTTTCATGGTAGATATGAGTATGTACCTGTAGAGTCTATGGTAAAAGCAACAGAAGTGATTATAGGAATTGCAGAAAAAATTTCTGTGAAATTTGCATAAAAAAAAAGAGTCTTCAGTATCCTGAAGACTCAATATCATAGCATGATACTATTTGCGTAACATATTTCTTAAAAATAAAGCCCCTAATCTCTATCAATAATTATATGTAACGCACAAATATAAACTTTTTTATAAAACAAACCAAATAATTAAAATAATTCAGGGTTTTTCCCCTTTACGTCTTTAAAAAACGAGTGAAACACCTCAAAATCAGCATCTATACTTGCTGTTGTATAATAAGGATTAGATATTTTTATCTTCTTATTTTTAAAGTCTAAGGTTGCCATAACGATCGGAACATTTGCTCCTTTTGCAATATAGTAGAACCCTGTTTTCCATTTATCTACTTTTTTTCGGGTTCCTTCAGGCGAAATACCTAATCTAAATTCTTGCTTAGTATTAAACACATCAATAACGGCATCTACCATATTTGTGCTTTGAGTTCTATCTACAGGGGTACCACCTAGTGCTTTAAATAAAAAACCAAAAGGCCCTTTAAAAAGTGATGATTTACCAATAAAATGAACCATTGTTCCAGAAGACATTCTAGATAAAATTGCTATTGGAAAATCTAACCAACTAGTATGTGGTGCTGCGATTACAACATATTTTTTAGGCTCTTTAGGAAAATCGTTTTCTAGTTTCCATCCTAATATGGTAAATAATATAAATCTTGCAATTGTTTTCATTTCATTCTTTAATCAAAGAACAAAATTAAGCTTTATTTATCTTTAGTATCAGAATTATGTAGAACTTTTGTTTCATAGGGTTGAATATCTGTAAAACATTTTGCTGGTAAATAAATTTCGCTAAACTTCATTTGGTTAGAATTAAACCATTTTACTTTGTATAAAACTTCTGATACTACTTTTTTTACATCACCATTAGGATAAAATAAATTATCATGATTTTCTTTTTTTATACCACATAAAATAAATTCTGGTGTTGAATAATTAACAACATATTGTATGGTTTCTTTTCTTTGAAAACCATTATTTTTCTTTTCAGATATAATATCTCTGGTTGATTTTATAGAACTTCTTTTTTTAAAAATTTCAAACTTCTTAGTTTTGAAATAAATAATATTACCATAATTATATTTGGGAACTTTATATTCTGAAGCTTCTTTAATTAGAGATTTATAATCTGATTCTTTAGATTTTGTTTCACCATCCATTTTTGCTATAAAAATCTCTTTATAACTAGTTATCATTGATTCATAAAGAATAACTTCTTTAAACTCCGTCTTATTATCATCAAAAAAAACACATGTATATTTTACTCTTTCTGCAATTTGTTCTCCTGTAACATCATCTGCTACTTTCCTTTTTTCATCTTCAATAAAAACCTCTTTTACAACCATAAAAGGAGGAACTAATTTTCCATCACCTTTAATCATAAAATCATATAATAAAGGATGAGATTTAAAGGTAACAATACAACCTATAGGATATTTATTTTTCATAGTTCTTTTTTCTTTAAAGATAGCTAAAAATCTTATATTTACTTCTAAGTAAGGAAGTTCTTTAGTTATTTTTAATAAACATTTATTGAGCCATTGTAAATTTTTAATTTCAATTAATTCAGACCTTTTTTAAAGGGATTAATAAATACGTGAATTAGTTTGTATGTATAATTCTACACCTAACAAACAATATGTCGACATATTATTTGTTAGCTGTAGAAGCTTAGTTATTACTCCTAAGCAATCTATAAATAACTGGAATAACCCTAAGGGGTTAGGTCTATTTATTATCATATAGTAAATAAGGTTTAGATTAATAATTAGCTGCATTGATGTCTCTATAGGCAAAGATAAGTTCAATTGCATCGGGAATCGTGAACACGGTTAATAGCTCAGTCATTTAATGATGTTACGTTTATTAAATTAAATACCGAGCGAGAACTTCTCTTACTTTTATTAGCTATGATAAATAAAAAAGAAAAAGATTGGTTTAAAGATAGAGGCTATCCTCATTTTTCTAATAAGACGCCTGTATCTGTTAGAGATAAAGTTGAACACTATGTTTCTAATCCCAAAAAAGTTGCTAAACATTCCTTTTTACCTTTAATTTTTAAAGAAATAAAGCAACGTAGGTATAAAGAGTCTGAATTTGGAGGTGAATTAAAGCGCTCTCATAAAAAAACAAAAGAAGGAGTAATAATTTCTAATACTAAAATTAGGGAAATCTTATATGCAACTCATATAGACGCACATGTGTATTCTTATTATACTCAAAAAATTATAACTCCAAAATATGAGTCCTATTTAAATAAAAACAAATTACTTTCAGATGCTATAACAGCTTACAGAAGAATTGAAACTGAAGATAAAGTAAAGTTTAAAAATAATGTTCATTTTGCTAAAGATGTATTTGATGAGATTAAAAAAAGACAAAATTGTGTTGCACTCGTTTTAGATATTGAGAACTTCTTCCCTACTCTTAATCATAAAAAACTGAAATTAGCTTGGGCAAAAATATTAGGAAATAAAACATTACCTAAAGATCATTATAATATTTTTAAAGCCGCTACAAGGTTTTCCTATGTTAAACTAGACGATTTAAAAACGAAGAATAACCATTTTGATGAAAAGCAATTAGCAATAAATAAGAAAAATGGAAAACATACTTTTTTTGATAATATTAAAGAACTTATAGATTCAGATATTATCATTCATAAAAATCAAAAAAAGAATTCAGATAAAAAACTAATTGGAATTCCTCAGGGCTTACCTATTAGTGCATTGTTAGCGAATATGTATATGTTAGCTTTTGATGAAATTGTAATTAATGAATTATCAGTTAAACATGATGTTTATTATAGAAGATATTCTGATGACATTGTTGTTCTTTGTAAGGAAAATCAAATAGACTTTGTTGAAAAATTCATTATAGATGAAGTTGCAAAAATTGATTTAATAATTTCAGAAGAAAAAACTGAAATGACATTATTTAAAACTCAGAATAATAGACTTCAATCTTTTAAAATAAGAAAAGACAAAAGTATTCAAGAAAATGTTCCTTTAAATTACTTAGGGTTTGAGTTTTATGGTCATCAAACTTTAATAAAATCAAAAAACCTTGCACAGTTTTACAGAGAAATGAAACAAACTGTAAAGAGAAAACATAAACGCGTAGAACATATTAAAGAAGAAAAACTTTTAGATGAAGCTCCACTTTTTAAGAGGAAACTCTATAGATTATATAGTTTTAAGGGAGTAAAATCAAGAGACCTTCCTGCAAAAAGAACTTATTTTGTTAATGGAATAGCAAAAACTAAATATTTTGATAGAAAATTTAGAGGTAATTATTTAAGATATGCCTATAGAGCTTCAGATGATTTAAATGCTCCAG
The DNA here is from genome assembly GCF_011379025.1 of Polaribacter sp. 11A2H. NCBI lineage: Bacteria > Pseudomonadati > Bacteroidota > Flavobacteriia > Flavobacteriales > Flavobacteriaceae > Polaribacter > Polaribacter sp. 11A2H. The sequence continues at coordinate 32,999 of NZ_WTLD01000013.1, read as the reverse complement.
AAATAAAAAGACAATTAAGAAATCATTGGAAAATATTACAAAAAACAATCAAAAAATATGAGTTTTCAAATGTTGATAAAACTTAATCAACTAAAAAACTGAATTATTTTTTACTTTTACAATACTATAATTTGATATGATGAACGAAATGATAATTTACTTCTTAATTGCACTGATATTTAGCCTTGTAGGATTATTAATTGGCAAGCTATTAACCAAATTAAAATTTGAAAAAGCAAAAGGAGATTCTGAAAAGGAAAAATCTGTATTAGAATTTGAAGTTTCTAAACTAAATGAAACACTTAAAAATACAGAAATTACAATTGATGATTTACAAGGGGAACTAAGACACATTCAAAAAGAAAAAGAAACTTTAATTTCTGATAAAACACGTTTAGAAACAGAATTTAAAAATGTACAAGAAAAGTTAGTGCATAATAAAAATGAAGTAGAAAAATTACAAGAAAAATTTACCAATAATTTTGAAGTATTAGCCAATAAAATTTTAGAAGAAAAATCATCAAAATTTACACAACAGAATCAAGAAAACTTAAAAATCATCTTAAATCCACTACAAGAAAAAATTAAAGTTTTTGAAGATAAAGTAGACAAAACTCACAAAGAAAGTATCGATTATCATGCTGCTTTACGTCAGCAAATTTTAGGTTTAAAAGAGCTAAACCAACAGATGAGTAAAGAAACCTTAAACCTAACAAAAGCCTTAAAAGGCGATAATAAAACACAAGGGAATTGGGGCGAATTAGTATTAGAAAGAGTTTTAGAAAAATCTGGTTTAGAGAAAGATAGAGAGTATTATGTGCAGCAAAGCTTTACCAATGAAGATGGTAAGAGAATTCTACCGGATGTGGTTATTCATTTGCCAGATAATAAAAAAATGATTGTAGACTCTAAGGTTTCTTTAACGGCTTATGAGCAATTTATAAATGAAGAAGATGAAACTTTAAAAGCACAGTTTTTAAAAGAACATGTGGCATCACTTCAAAGACATGTACATCAATTATCAGAAAAAAAATATGAGGATATTTATAAAATTGAATCTCCAGATTTTGTCTTACTTTTTATTCCTATAGAGCCTGCTTTTGCTGTTGCCATAAATTATGATAATCATTTATACAATAAAGCATTCGAAAAAAATATTGTTATTGTAACTCCTACTACTCTTTTGGCCACTTTAAGAACCATAGATTCTATGTGGAATAATGAGAAGCAACAAAGAAATGCTTTAGAAATTGCAAGACAAGCCGGTGCTTTATACGATAAGTTCAATGGTTTATTAGGTGATTTAGTAGGTATTGGTAAACGAATTGACGACAGTAAAAACGAATACTCCAATGCAATGAACAAGCTTTTTGAAGGAAGAGGAAACTTAATTACTTCTGTAGAAAAGTTAAAGAAAATGGGGGCAAAAGCTAAAAAAGCTATCCCAGAAAACATTATTAAGCGTGCTAATGAAGTTGATGAATAGCTAATGCGTTATTATTTAACTGAATGTAGTTAAGCTAAAACTAGCTTATTTTTTAAATTTGATTTAATTATTAATCATAAAAACTAAAAAATATGTCAGTTATAAAACACGAAAGAGGTTTACATCCCTTAAAAGGAACGGTAAAAACGAATGAAAAAGATTCAGATAACAAGAAAGAAAGTATCGTAGCAGAAATTGATAAGAAAAAAGAGAAAGGTGAACTAAAAAATCAAATTCAAAGTGCTACTGATGATGCAGATGAAATTGCTGAAAAAATTAAAAGTTCAGAAAAAGAATAACTTTTATCTAATGAGTCAAAATTTTAATAGATAGCATTCATAAGCAATTATAAATCTTTCTAAATTTACACTATTATTAACCAGTACTATTGTAGTACATAAATGAAATGAATATGAACTCAGATACAGCAAAAGGAAATTGGAAACAAATAAAAGGAGAATTTAAAGAAAAATTTGGTCGTATTACCAATGATGAGAGTACGGAAGCAGAAGGATCTTTTGATAAACTAGTTGGAGAAATCCAAGAAAAATATGGCGAAACTCGTGAAGCCATCGAAAAAGAAGTAAAAAGTTGGTAAACAACTTTCGTTATATATTTAAAACTAAAAAAGCATCAAGAATTAACTTGATGCTTTTTTAGTCTCATATTTATTCACAAGAGTGAATACTTAAAACCACTACGTGGTCTACATTACAAATAATCTTCTTGCACTCATCATGTGCGCAACACGTTCACCAATTTTATGTAAAGCATCTTCATTTGCAGCATTTATAATAGCTTCATCAATAAAGTTAACAACAGCTTTCATATCATCTTCTTCTAAACCACGCGTAGTAATTGCAGCAGTTCCAATACGGATTCCTGAAGTTATAAACGGGCTTTTATCATCAAAAGGAACCATGTTTTTGTTTACTGTAATATCTGCTTTTCCTAATGCAATTTCTGCATCTTTACCAGAAATATTTTTATTACGTAAATCTATTAGCATACAGTGGTTGTCTGTTCCGCCAGAGATAATATCATATCCTCTTGCAACAAATTCTTTTGCCATTTCTGCAGCATTTGCTTTTACTTGTAATTGATATTCTAAAAACTCATCTGTTAAAGCCTCTCCAAAAGCAACCGCTTTAGCAGCAATAACGTGCTCTAAAGGTCCACCTTGGTTTCCAGGAAAAACAGAAGAATTAATTAAAGTAGACATCTTTTTAGGATTTCCATTTTTTAAAGTCTCTCCAAAAGGATTGTCAAAATCTTTACCAATCATAATCATACCACCTCTTGGTCCACGTAAAGTTTTGTGGGTAGTTGTAGTAACAATATGACAATGAGGAATTGGATCATTTAAAATTCCTTTAGCAATTAAACCAGCAGGATGAGAAATATCTGCCATTAAAATAGCACCAACACTATCTGCAACTTCTCTAAATTTTTCAAAATCGATATCTCTAGAATATGCAGAAGCACCAGCAATAATTAGTTTAGGCTTGTGCTCTTTAGCTTGTGCAGCTAAATGATCGTAATCTATAATTCCTGTTTCTTTAACAACTCCATAAAAAACAGGATTGTATAATTTACCAGAAAAGTTTACTGGAGAACCATGTGTTAAATGGCCACCATGAGATAAATCAAACCCTAAAACAGTATCACCAGGCTTCAAACAAGCAGCATAAACAGCTGTATTTGCCTGAGAACCAGAATGCGGCTGTACGTTTACATATTCTGCACCAAATAATTCTTTAGCTCTGTCTATAGCAATTTGCTCAATAACATCAACTATTTCACAACCTCCATAATATCTTTTACCAGGATATCCTTCAGCGTATTTATTGGTTAAAATAGAACCTTGGGCTCTCATAACATCATCACTTACAAAGTTTTCTGAAGCGATTAATTCTAATCCATTTAACTGTCTTTCTTTTTCTTCCTGAATAAGGTCAAAAATTTGGTTGTCTAATTGCATTGTTGTTGTTTTTATAGTAGCATCAAAAATAATAAAATCATATTTGTAAAAATCATGTTTTAACTATATTTTATCATTTTTTATTATATTTATATTTTTATTAAAAAAGTACTGTTAAAAATGCGTTTTTAATTGTTTTTTTATTTTAAAATGAAAAAAAATTATGTAGGTTTGATGAAAAATAAAATTCATTATAATGATCATAACAGCAAATAATCCGAATAGAAAATCTTGGTTAAAAGTAGATAAAGATTCAGACTTCCCCATTCAAAACTTACCTTTTGGTGTTTTTATCACAAGAGATGATATCATTACTATAGGTAGTAGAATTGGAAATTTTGCAATAGATTTAGGAGCTTTTCATCAATTAGGTTATTTTGAAGGGATACCATTAACGGATGATATTTTTCTACAAGATAATTTAAATGATTTTATTGCGGATGGTCGTAAAACTTGGCGTTTGGTTAGAAACAGAATTGCTGAAGTTTTTGATGTTACCAATGGATCTTTAAGAGATAATGCCAATCATAAAGATAAAATTATCTTTAGAATGGACGAAGTAGAAATGTTAATACCTGTTGCTGTAGGTGATTATACCGATTTTTATGCGAGTAAAGAACACGCTACCAATGTAGGTTCTTTATTTAGAGATCCAGAAAATGCATTGCTACCAAATTGGTTGCACATACCTATTGGTTATCACGGTAGAAGTTCTTCTATAGTGCCATCTGGAACAAAAATTAGAAGACCTTACGGACAAACAAAACCTGAAGAAGGAAGTAATACTCCTGGTTTTGGACCTTCTCAATTATTAGATTTTGAACTAGAAATGGCATTTATAACCACAGATGCAAATGTTTTAGGTGATAGAATTCCGATTGAAGAAACGGAAGAATATATATTTGGATTGGTGCAATTTAACGATTGGTCTGCAAGAGATATTCAAGCTTGGGAATATGTACCATTAGGCCCATTTTTAGGAAAAAGTTTTGCATCTACCATATCTCCTTGGATTGTAACTTTAGATGCTTTAGAGCCTTTTAGAGTAGAAAGCCCTAAACAGGTTTATGAACCTTTACCTTATTTAAAACAAAAAGGAAAAGGAAGTTACGATATTCATTTACAAGTTGGTATACAGCCAGAAAATGGAAAAGAAACCATCGTTTCTAATTCTAATTTTAAATATATGTATTGGACAATGTCACAGCAATTAGCACATCATACTGTGAATGGTTGTCCTGTAGAAGCTGGAGATTTAATGGGATCTGGTACTATTTCTGGCCCAACAAAAGATAGCTACGGTTCTATGTTAGAGTTAACTTGGAGAGGACAAAACCCAATTAAATTAAGCGACGGTACAGAACGTAAATTTATAAATGATAACGATACTGTAATTATGCGTGCACATTGTAAAAATGATAAAGTACGTATTGGTTTTGGAGAATGTGTAGGTAAAATTCTACCTGCTAAATAGATTCTAAGTCTTTATATAAACTAAAAAAGCTTCACAATTTGTGAAGCTTTTTTAGTTTTACGCTATAATTTTTTTCAATAAGAGAAATACATTTCGTTCTAAAACATCTACGGAACCATCGGCAAAAAAGACATTTTTTATATCTTTTAAAAGATTTTCTTTTTCAATATCTGTGTATTCATTTTCAGCTAAATACATTTTAATTTTTTCCATAGATTGATAGTCATTATCATGTACAATCTCTGTATGAATACTATTAAATAAAGCCTCATTTACTTTCGATAAAATATACTCACTTTCAGATTCAGTTTCTATATAATTACTTTGTGCTGCGTACAACAATACGTAAGTTTGAAATTCTTCTTTTGTCCAATTGATGTTCATCATATTTTATTTTAAATTTCTATTGGTAAATTCTCTGTACTTCCCCACTCCGTCCAAGAACCGTCATAAACAGCATAGTTTTTAGACCCTGAAATTTCTGCCCCTAAAGCTAATACAGATGCAGTGATTCCTGTTCCACAAGAAAAAATAAAAGGTTTCTTTTCTGGGTTTATCTTTTTGAAGATATCTTTTAACGCTGCTTCAGATTTGAATGTTCCATTTTCTATAATTTCACTAAAAGGCAAACTTACAGAATTAGGTATATGACCTCCTTTTACATCATTTCTAGGTTCTGGTTCGGTGCTATTAAAACGACCTTTAGAGCGTGCATCTGCAATTAAAATAGTTTCATTATGAATTGCATTAAGAACGTCTTCTGTAAATTTTATTTTTTCTGGTTGATAATTCACTTTAAAATCACCTTTTGAAGGTAAATTATTTTGCTGATTTTCAACAGTGTATTTATGCTCTTTCCATTTAGGAAAACCGCCATTTAAAACAGCTACATTTACAAAGCCCATTAATTGAAACATCCACCAAACTCTTGGTGAAGAATAAATCCCTAAATCGTCATAACAAACAATAATACTGTCATTATTTACACCTAATTCTTTTGCTTTATATTCAAATTCTTTCGGTGATAAAATGGTATTCGGAAATTTTCCGTTTACATCAGAAAAAGTGTTTTTAATATCAAAAAAAATAGCACCTTTAATCTGTATTTTTTCATCAGATTTAACGGCATTTGACTTTTCAGTAACTTTTGGTATCGTACAATCTAAAATAATTAGATTTTTATGATCTAAATTATCTTGTAACCAAGCTACAGAAACTATCGGTTTTGTTATTTTTAAGGACATCATATTAAAGAGTTAGAAAAGTTATAGAAAACTACTTTACATCATCATAATTATCATCCCAATCTTTTGGTTTAGGATCATCATGTAATTTATCTAACGACTTAGCAATTATCATAGCTACAGTAGCATCTCCTGTTACGTTAACAGTAGTTCTCATCATATCTAAAGGTCTGTCTACAGCAAAAATAAGCGCCAATCCAATTGGTAGCAATTCCGCAGGAAAACCTATAGATTCTAAAACAATAACCAACATAACCATACCTGCACTAGGTACAGCTGCAGAACCAATGGAAGCTAATAAAGCAGTGGCTACAATAACAAGCTGATTAGAAAATGTAAGTCCTTCTGGCCATATTACTTGCATAATAAAAACGGCTGCAATGGCTTGATATAAACTTGTACCATCCATATTAATGGTGGCTCCTACTGGTAAAACAAAACCAGCGACTTCTGGATCTACACCTAAATGTTCTTCTACCCTTTCCATAGTTACCGGTAAGGTTGCAGCGCTAGAACTTGTTGAAAATGCTAATAATTGCGCCGGACTTATTTGTTTTAAAAACCAAAGAGGGGATTTTTTTGTGTAAACACTCACTAAAATTAGATAGAATCCTATCATTAATAATAAACCTCCAACTACACAAAGTGCATAAACTAAAAGTTTTAAAAGGATTTCTGTATCATCAAAAGCAATAATAACATTTGCTAATAACGCAAATACTGCATACGGAGCAAAAAGCATAATTAAGTCTACCATTTTCATGACAACTTCATTTAAGGAATCAAAGAAATTCATTAATGGTTTTGCTTTTTTCTCTGGAATTAGTAATAGAGAAACTCCTACAAATAGTGCAAAAAAGATAATTTGAAGCATACTTGCATCACTTAATGATGTAAAAATATTACTCGGAAAGATATCTACTAAAGACTGTAATGGCCCTGTATTACTTTGTGCGCTTGCTTTTGTTAATTTGTCTACAACATCAGAAGATGTTTCATATTTGGCCTTTATCTTCTCTATTGTATCCGCAGACATACCTACTCCTGGTTTTACCACATTTACAATACCTAAGCCAATTATAATTGCAACCAAAGTAGTTAACATGTAGATAATCATAGTTCTAATTCCCATTTTTTTAATTTTAGAAATATCTTTTAAATCAGAAATTCCTTTAATTAAAGAGGCCAAAATAAGGGGTACGGCAATTAGTTTTAATAAGTTTATAAAAATGGTACCAAATGGTTTTACCCAATCTATAACAAAACCTTTACCTCCATCAATAGTATTCATGATGAAACCAAAAAGAATTCCAAGAACCATACCAATTAAAATTTTCCAGTGTAATGCTAGTTTTTTCATTAAATAGTTTAAAAATTAAGATTCTGAAAGGTAAAAAAAATAATAAAACATATGTGACTTTATTCGTATATTGTGTCATAATTTTTAGAAAACATACATATTAATTATTAAAAACATAAAAATGGCAGGTATATTAGACTTATTAAGTAGTGATTTAGGAAAACAAATAATTTCAGGAGTTTCTGGATCTACAGGAAATGACACCAGTAAAACAAGTAGTGTTTTAACAATGGCTTTACCTGTTTTAATGAAAGCTATGGAAAGAAATGCGGCTACGCCAGAAGGTGCTGCAGGAATAATGGGTGCTTTATCTGGTAAACATGATGGTAGTATTTTAGATAATCTTGGAGGCTTATTTAACGGAGGTGTAGATGAAAGCGTTAAACAAGATGGAGCAGGAATTCTTGGTCATATTTTAGGAAACAAACAACAAGGTGTTGAGCAGGTTATTGGTCAGAAATCTGGTTTAGACGCTGGTTCTGTAGCTAATATTTTAAAAGTAGCGGCACCTATATTAATGGGCGTTTTAGCAAAACAATCTAAAGAAAACAACGTGACAGACTCTTCTGGATTAGGTAGTTTATTAGGCGGAATGTTAGGAGGAAATGATACTGCAAATGAACAAAGTTTCTTAGAAAAAATACTAGATGCAGATGGTGATGGTAGTATTATTGATGATGTTGCAGGAATGGTTTTAGGAGGTGATAAAAAAAGTTCTGGTGGAATTGGTAGTTTATTAGGTGGTCTTTTTGGAAAATAAGATTTCTTAATAATAGGTATAAAAAAAGCTCAAACAATTGTTTGAGCTTTTTTTATATTTAAATAATTTTACAATTATAACAAGATTTATAAATTTCTTCATAAACTGGTAATATATTTTCTAATGAAAATTGCTTGGTATGTTTTTTAGCATTTTCTTTAAACCTTTGTAAAGTAGCATCATCTTTTACAATTGATATTGCATTTTTTGCCATATCTGCTATATCTCCCAAATTGCTTAAATAACCTGTTTCTCCTTGAATATTTACTTCTGGTAAACCACCTGTATTAGTAGATATTACAGCAGTACCTGCAGCCATTGCTTCTAAAGCTGCTAAACCAAAACTTTCTGTTTGCGATGGCAATAGAAAAACATCTGTGTAACATAATATTTTAGCTACTTCTGTACTATTTCCTAAAAAGAAAACATCTTCCGTTAGTTTTAATTCTTTTACTAATTTCTCTGCTTTTGCTCTTTCTGGTCCTTCACCAATCATTAAAAGTTTAGACGGAATTTCTTTTCTTACTTCACTAAAAATTTTAACGACGTCTTCTACTCTCTTTACCGGTCTAAAATTACTTACGTGTGTAAAAATTCTTTCATTAGGTTTTGCTAATGCTATTCTTTTACACTCTTCTTTATTTGCATCATTATATTTCTCAACATCAATAAAATTATAAATTACCTTAATGTCTTTTGTAATATTGAACAACTTATTGGTTGTTTCTTTTAAATTATTAGAAACTGCAGTAACAACATCAGAATTATTGATGCTAAATTCTACTGCTGTTTTATAGGTAGGATGGCTCCCTACCAAAGTTATATCTGTTCCGTGTAAAGTAGTAACAACTCTAACATCTAACCCTTTTTCTTTTAACATTTGTTTTGCCATATAGGCTGCATACGCATGCGGTATCGCATAATGTACATGTAAAACTTCTAAATCATGCTTTTTAACTACTTCTACCATTTTACTAGACAGTGCTAACTCATATGGTTGGTATTCAAAAAGAGGATATTCTTCTATTACAACTTGATGAAAATGTAAATTATGAGATAAAAAATCTAACCGAACAGGTTGATTATAGGTAATAAAATGTACTTCATGACCTTTGTTTGCCAAAGCCATTCCTAATTCTGTAGCTACTACTCCACTTCCCCCAAATGTTGGGTAACAAACAATTCCTATTTTCATATAATTTTTTGAAATATTAGATGCCTTATATTTAAAGATTCATAAATATGATTCTTTAGTTGTAAATATACTTCTATTCTTACAGTTGAAATCTAAATAAAAACATAAAAAAAGCTTTTCAATTAGATCGAAAAGCCTTTTTAATATATTAATTTTAGAATCTAAAGACGCTATTTTTTAGTAATCTCCTAAAGTTGCTGGGTTTTGAGCCAATGCATTTTCTAACTGCTCATCACTTGGTGCTTTACCATGCCAAGCATGTGTGTGCATCATAAAATCTACACCATTACCCATTTCTGTATGTAATAAAATACAAACTGGTTTTCCTTTTCCTGTTAATGCTTTTGCTGCTGCTAAACCTGCTAATATTGCATCAATATCATTTCCTTTTTCTACATCTAAAACATCCCAACCAAAAGCTTCAAATTTAGCTCTGATGCTTCCCATAGGTAAAACTTCGTCTGTAGAACCATCAATTTGTTTACCGTTTAAATCGATTGTTGCAATGATGTTATCTACTTTTTTTGCTGATGCATACATAATTGCTTCCCAGTTCTGACCTTCTTGCAATTCACCATCACCATGTAATGTATAAACAATTTTATCGTCTCCGTTTAATTTTTTAGCTTGCGCAGCTCCTAAACCATTAGACATTCCTTGCCCTAAAGAACCAGATGCTATTCTAATACCCGGTAAGCCCTCATGTGTAGTTGGGTGTCCTTGTAAACGAGAGTTTAACAATCTAAAAGTTGATAATTCTTCTACAGGAAAAAAACCACTGTGCGCCAAAACACTATAAAAAACTGGAGAAATATGTCCGTTAGAAAGGAAGAATAAATCTTCATTCTTTCCGTCCATTGTAAAATCTGTAGAATAGTCCATTACTTCTTGATATAAGCATGTAATAAATTCTGCACATCCTAAAGATCCTCCTGGGTGACCAGAATTTACTTTATGAACCATACGTAATATATCTCTACGAACTTGTTGCGTAAAATCTTGTAATTGTTGTGTTGTTGGCATTTTGTTGTTTTAATTTGTACAAAAGTAATTTTTTTAACAGCAACTAACAAGATTAATTGTAAGCAAAATAGCTTTATCAATAATTAAAATGATATTTCTAAAAAAAGTGAATTCTAAAAGTCAAAAGCTAGGTTTTTTGTTTCTTTTTCTTTGCTGCAGGAAACAATACATTATTTAAAATTAAACGATAACCAGGTGATGTTGGATGTAAATCTAATGCTGTTTTTGGATCGTTAATTCTATGCGAATAATCTTCGGGGTCATGTCCTCCATAAAAAGTAAACATTCCTTTTCCTTTTGTTCCATGAATATAACGTGCTTCTCCATTGGTTTTATTTTCACCCAAAACCAATACATTTGTTTTAATTGTATTTCTATTAAAAGAAGTAGTTTGCCCCATAAATCCTTTTACTAAAACAGTATGATTTTGTGTTAACATAGTTGGCACTGGATCCCACTTTGCAGAAAATTCACCTAAAGAAAAATAGTCTGATGTTTTTGGTATTTTGCGCTTACTGGTCATATCTATGGTAGAAAACTCATAGGTTGTAGGATTTTTAATCAATTGAAAGTCCTTAAAAGCAAAGGTTTTATTATAATTTATTTTAGATTGATAATTTAATTCAGATGCATCACCATCAAACATTGCCTCAACAATATCTACACCTTCGGCAGATAAAGCAATATCAAAACTATCGGCTGCAGAACACATAGCAAACATAAAGCCTCCCCCAATTACGTAATCTCTTATTTTTTTGGCAACGGCTAGTTTTTCTTCAGAAACCTTAGAAAAACCTAATTCAGATGCTTGTTTTTCTGCTCTTAATTTTTCTTCTACATACCAAGGTGCCGTTTTAAAAGATCCGTAAAACTTACCATATTGTCCGGTAAAATCTTCATGGTGTAAATGCAACCATTCATATAATAGTAGTTTGTCTTCTAAAACTTCTTGGTCGTAAATAACATCAAACGGAATCTCAGCATAAGTCAAAACCAAGGTTACAGCATCATCCCAAGGCATTTTATCTTTTGGCGAATACACCGCTATTTTTGGTGCTTTTTCTAAAGTTACTGCATCCTGATTAGAAGATGGTGATGAAATTTCTTGTAAAATTAATTGCGCTTTTGCATCAGAAATTATTTGGTAAGAAACACCACGTATTTTACATTCATTTTCTGCTATTTTATTGTTTTCTATTAAAAAAGCACCTCCATCATAATTTAATAACCATTTCGATTTTAAGCCTGCTTCTAATGAGAAATAGACTATTCCGTAGGCTTTTAAATGGTTTCCTTGGTTATCATAACTCATAGGAACATAAATAAATGATGCCCAAATTGAGTTTGAGAGTAAGAGAAATGTTAAGATTGTGAGGAGTTTTTTCAAAAAAACTATCTATTTGGATTATTTATTTTTTTTGGGTTTTGCCTTGTATCAAAAACATCAGTAATTAACATGCCTTCTTTTATAGGTCTGTAAATAATTTTATAATTCCCACTAATGAGATATTTATGGTTTTGATTTAAAATTTTTAAGGCATTTTCTTCGGTTCCAGAATTCGGAAAATTATCTAACTGTTTTGTTGTAGAAAAAATATCTTTTTTTATATTATCAGCAATTATTTTATTCGCTTTCTTTTTGTGATAATAATGAATTTCTTTCAACATCTTTTTAGCAAAATCAGACCAAATTATTTCCATTCTACCAATTCTTACTTTCCTTTTCTAAGTCTTCTTGAGTAGAATAGTTTCCTTTATTATAATCTAAATTAGCTTCCTTTGCTCTCAAAATTAGTTCTTCCTCAGTAAATACTGATAATTTAGAACCTTTCAATTCTAAAACAGATTCTTCTATTTTCTCAAACAGATTATCATCCTTTAGAGAAACTAAATATTCTATTAAACTTAATTTTCTTGCCTGAATATTCATAAATAATTATTTACTTTTCAAAGTTACGAAAATATAAAGTGAATTTAATTCTAAAAAAGAACATATATCATAGATACCTAAATTGAGTTTAATACCAATTTAACTATTTAAAGTCGTTTAAAATACTTTTTTAGTTTTTGACTATTATAATTATAAAAACAACATATTTGTCTGAGTAATTAAACTTTACTCAGCACTAGCTTTATCGAAGACTTTATCTTAATTACTTAATGTCCTTCGACAGGCTCTGAAAGACATTTAGATTTTCAATTATTTTAAGGACTTAATAAAGTTAAATTGATATAAAAGTAAGTATTGCTAGGTGTACTTCTTTCTAAAAACTAAAATACACAATTACTTTAAAGCAATTGTGTATTTCTATAATTTAATAAAATCTTTATGTTTTAAAACGGCATATCATCATCATCACTTCCAAAAGCATCTTTCGGATCCACTCCTCCTTGTCCTGCAAAAGGATCTTCTGGGAAATCTGCATTCATAGATGATTGAAATTCAGAGCTAAATCCTTCTTCTAAATCAGAGAATTTTGCTAAGTGACCGGTAAATTTCAAACGAATATTTTCTAAACCACCATTTCTGTGTTTTGCAACAATAAATTCTCCTTGTCCCTCACATGGTGAATGATCATCATCATCCCATTCTGTCATTCCGTAATATTCTGGACGGAAAATAAACGATACAATATCGGCATCTTGCTCAATTGCTCCAGATTCACGTAAATCAGACAATAAAGGTCTTTTAGATCCTCCACGCGTTTCTACCGCACGAGATAACTGAGAAAGTGCAATTACTGGCACTTCTAATTCTTTTGCTAAAGCTTTTAAGTTTCTAGAAATCATCGAGATTTCTTGTTCACGATTTCCGTTAGATTTTCCACCAGCAGTCATTAATTGTAAATAATCAATTACAATAATTTTAACACCGTGTTGCGACACCAATCTTCGTGCTTTTGCACGTAAATCAAATACCGAAAGAGAGGGTGTATCATCTATAAAAATAGGTGCATCAGACAAACGTTTTACTTTTACGTTTAACTGTTCCCATTCGTGTGGTTCTAAGTTTCCTTTTCTTAATTTTTCTGATGTTAAGCCTGTTTCAGAAGAAATCATACGCGTAATTAACTGTACAGAAGACATCTCTAATGAGAACACGGCAACACCATGACCAAAATCAATCGCCATATTTTTTGCCATAGAAATTACAAATGCCGTTTTCCCCATACCAGGACGTGCAGCTATAATCACTAAATCGGATGGTTGCCAACCAGAAGTTAACGCATCTAATTTGGTAAAACCTGTTGCCAAACCAGACATTCCTTCTTGGTTACCAATTTCTTGAATCTTAGCCAAGGCTTGTTTTACTAAAGATCCTGCATCTTCAGAACTCTTTTTTAAGTTTCCTTGGGTAACTTCAAAAAGTTTTGCCTCTGCATCGTCTAATAAATCAAAGACATCGGTACTTTCATCATACGCATTTTCTATAATTTCACTAGAAATTGAAATTAATCTACGTTGAATAAATTTTTGAAGAATAATTCTTGCATGGAACTCAATGTGTGCTGATGATGCTACTTTTTGAGTTAAACGAATTAAAAAGAAATCTCCACCAACAAATTCTAGTTTACCATTCTTTTTTAACAAGTTAGATACTGTTAAAAGGTCAATTGGTTCAGAATTTTGAAATAACTCATAAATAGCCGCATACACTTCTTGATGTTTTTGATCATAAAAAGCATCTGAACTTAAGACGTCTATAACGTCATCAATTCCTTTTTTATCAATCATCATTGCACCCAACACAGCTTCCTCTAACTCCAACGCCTGTGGAGGAATCTTGCCTTTTTCAAGACTAATTAATCTTGATTTATCTATCTTTTTTCCCGTAACAGGAGTCGTTTTTTCCATTACTACAAAGGTACTTTTTTAGGTTGAAATTAATTTCTAAAAGTTCATTTTAATTTGTAAACATTTATTGTAAACAAAAATGTTATTATCTTGTTAATAACCAGCCAACTTCTAAAATGAAATGTTATTTTTACAAACAAAGTTGGATATTTAAAAACTGTTATATCCTCTTTTGTGAATATACATAAACGCTTATTTATATAAAAATAGTATCCTTGAAGATCAATAAAAAACATGTATTACTAACATTTTTACTTCCTGTACAAATAGTATTAATTCAATTGGCTGCAGAAAACCCTGCGTTTATAGAAAAATATTATTCAAATGGAATCTATCCTCCTATTGCATCCTTTTTTAGAATTATTTTTGGTTGGATTCCTTTTTCTGTCGGTGATGTATTATTGGCGTTCGGGCTCTTTATTTTTATTCGTTTTATATGTAGGTTGATAAAAAATAGATTCAGAGATTTTATTCCTAAAATTATTCATTTTACTGCCATTATATCAGTTATTTATTTTTGTTTTTATCTCTTTTGGGGCTTAAATTATTACAGAGAACCTTTGGCTAAAAACTTACAGTATCAACAAAAAAAATACACTACAGAGCAACTTCAAAAAGTAACAGCACATGTAATTGAAAAGCTAAATGAATATCAATTTAAAATTACAAAAAGCGATACTTTAAAGGTAGAAAATCCGTATTCCCAAAAAGAAATGTACACAATGGCTATTTCTGGTTATGAAAATTTATCTGAAGACTTTCCGCAGTTAAAATATCAACATAAATCTGTAAAAAGTTCTTTAATGAGTTTGTTACAATCTTACAACGGAACCGCAGGATACTTAAATCCTTTAACAGGAGAAGCTCAGGTAAACAACAAACTTCCTAAAACAAGTTACCCAACTACTACGTGTCATGAAATGGCACATCAAATTGGTTTTGCTGCAGAAAATGAAGCTAATTTTGTTGGTTTTTTGGCGGCTAATTATAATGACGATCTTTATTTTAAATACGCCAGTTATAGAATGGCTTTTGGCTATTGTATTTCTGAACTGAGAAAACGCGACCAAAATTTATCCAAAGTACTTTGGAAAACTGTCAACAAAGGAATTATTAAAGATTTTAATGCCAGTTATACCTTTTGGCAGCAATATAAAAATCCCTTTGAACCGCTTGTTAAAAAAGGATACAATGCTTATTTAAAAGCCAACAAACAAGATAAAGGTGTACAATCTTACAATTATGTGGTAGATTTATTTATTTCTTATTTTGACAAAGTAAACCCTGCTTAATTTTCTTAAAATTATGTTAAAATAACTGCTTTTAACATTTTCTAAAATGCTTCTAATTATTTTAGAAACTTAATTCATTTACAAAACCAAACCTATATGAGAAAAGTACTCTTATTTTTCTCCTTATTTGTGGCTTTTTCTATGCACTCGCAAGAATATTTCCCTACAGATAGCGGAGTAAAAACTACTGAAAACACCACTTTTGCATTTACAAATGCAACTATTTATGTAACGCATAATAAGATTGTAAAAAAAGGAACTTTACTAATTAAAGATGGTAAAGTTGTTAGCATTGGTAAATCTATTAAAATTCCGAATGGAACAAAAACCATCGATTTAGAAGGTAAAACGATGTATCCTTCATTTATTGATATTTATTCAGATTTTGGAATCGCGAAACCAAAAAGTCAACCCAGGTCTAGAACAACACAATACGAGCCAACAAGAGAAGGTTATTATTGGAATGATCATATTAGACCAGAAACAAACCCAATCAATAATTTTAAATTTGATGACAAAAAAGCGAAAAGTTTAATTGATGCCGGTTTTGGAATTGTAAACACCCATTCTAATGACGGAATTGTACAAGGAAATGGTTTATTAATTGCTCTAAACACAAATACTTCTGATGCTTACCGAATTTTAAATACAAAATCTGCACAGTATTTATCTTTTCATAAAAGTGCAAAATCTACGCAAGCATATCCTAGTTCTAGAATGGGTGCAATGGCATTAATTCGTCAGGTTTTTAATGATGCCGATTGGTATGCAAAAGGCAATATGAAAAATAAAGATTTGTCTTTAGAAGCTTTTAACAACAATAAAAATTTACTTCAAATATTTGAAACTTCAACTGTTTTAGATGCCTTAAGAGCAGATAAAGTGGGAGACGAATTTGGTGTGCAATATACAATTGTTGGTAGTGGAGAAGAATTTGAAAGAATTAATGATGTAAAAGCAACAAATGCAAACTTTATAATTCCTATTAATTTTAGTGATGCTTATGATGTTTCAGATCCTTTATTGGCACAACATATTTCTTTAAGAGACATGCGTAAATGGAATCAAGCTCCTTCTAATTTAAGTGTACTTTCTAAAAATGGAATTAACTTTGCATTGACAACCCACACTTTAAAATCTGTAAATTCATTTCATAAAAACTTACAGAAAGCAATAAAATATGGCTTTGATAAAGAAAAAGCTTTAGCTGCACTAACTACAATTCCTGCAACTATTATTGGAAACACCACAATAGGAAACTTAAATATAGGAAGCTACGCAAACTTTATTATTACATCTGGCGATATTTTTGATGCTAAAACTACCATTTATGAAAACTGGGTTCAGGGAGCTAAAAATGTAGTTCATAACATGGATATTAAAGATATTACAGGAGATTATATGTTGTCTGTAAATAACAAAAACTATAATTTATCAATTACAGGTAAAGGCGCTAAACAAACAGGAACGATTAAGGTTGGTGATAAAAAAATAAAGTCTAAATTTTCTTATACTGATGATTGGATTTCTATCACCTTAAACGAAGACAATCATTTTACTAGAATGCTAGGTAAAATTGTAAATGCTTCTAACGTTATGCAAGGTGATGCTTTTGATACCGAAGGAAATAAAACTTATTGGTCTGCTAGTAAAAAAGTTCAAAAAAGTGAAGTATCAAAAAAAGAAATCAAAAAAGAAGATAACACAATTACAGTAGTTCCTGTAAGTTATCCAAATATTGGTTTTGGAAATTATGTTCAGCCTAAAACAGAAACAATTCTAGTTAAAAATGTGACTGTTTGGACCAGTGAAAAAGAAGGAATTTTAGAAAATACAGATGTACTTTTAAAAGATGGTAAAATCGAAAAAATTGGTTCTAATTTAAGTGCAAGAGGCGCAACAGAAATTGATGGAACAGGCAAGCATTTAACTGCTGGTATTGTAGATGAACATTCTCATATTGCTGCTTCTGCTGTAAATGAAGGTGCTCAAAATTCTTCTGCAGAAGTTACTATGGAAGATGTAATTGATCCTAACGACATTAATATTTATAGAAATATTTCTGGGGGAACCACAACTTCTCAAATTCTACACGGTTCTGCCAATCCTATTGGTGGTCGTTCTGCAATCATCAAACTAAAATGGGGAGAAAATGCAAATGAGATGATTTATAAAAACTCTCCTAAATTTATAAAGTTTGCTTTAGGTGAAAATGTAAAACAATCTCGTTATACAAACGGAACACGTTTTCCGCAAACAAGAATGGGTGTAGAACAAGTTTTTACAGATTATTTTACAAGAGCTCATGAATATGACGCTATAAAGAAAAGTGGAAAACCATATAGAATAGATGCAGAAATGGAAACTTTGGTTGAAATTTTACACGGAGAACGTCATATTTCTTGTCACTCTTATGTACAATCTGAAATCAATATGTTAATGAATGTTGCCGATAAAATGGGCTTCAAAATAAATACATTTACACATATTTTAGAAGGTTATAAAGTTGCTGATAAAATGAAAGATCGCAATATTGGTGCTTCTACATTTTCAGATTGGTGGGCATATAAATACGAAGTAAACGACGCGATACCTTACAATGCCGCAATTATGCATGATGCAGGTCTTACGGTTGCTATAAATTCAGACGACAGAGAAATGTCTCGAAGACTAAATCAAGAAGCTGCTAAAACAGTAAAATATGGCGGAATGACAGAATTAGAAGCTTGGAATATGGTTACTATTAACCCGGCAAAATTACTACATATAGATGAACGTGTTGGTAGTATTAAAGTAGGTAAAGATGCCGATGTTGTTTTATGGAGCCATCACCCAATGTCTATTTATGCTAAAGTTGAAAAAACTATTATAGAAGGAAAAGTGTTTTTTGATAGAACTGAAGACATCAAAAAACGTACAGCTATAAAGCAAGAAAAAAGCAAATTAATTAATATGATGTTGCAGGAAAAAATGGGAGGAGCAAAAACTCAAATTCCAACAAAAAGAAAAGATAGAAATTTTCACTGTGATACATTAGAAGAAATATAAAACTAAATAATAATGAAAAAAATAATATATAGTTTGCTATTTTTCTTCTTAGTAGGAAATAGCATCGCACAACAAACGCCCGCAGACAAACAAACTACAGATTATTCTATAGAAGGTGCTACAGCGCATTTAGGAAATGGAGAAATTATAGAAAATGCTTTAGTAATGTTTAGCAATGGAAAAATTGTATTTGTTGGAAATGCAAATGCAAAAATTGCTCGAAGAGGAAACATCATTAATGCCAAAGGGAAACATGTATATCCTGGCTTTATTGCTACAAATGCCTCTATAGGTTTGGTAGAAATAGATGCTGTAAAAGCAAGTGATGATGAAGATGAGATTGGAGCGAATAACCCACATATTAGAAGTTTGGTTGCTTATAATGCAGAAAGTAAAGTGGTAGAATCTATGCGGCCTAATGGTGTTTTAATGGCACAAATTACACCTAGAGGTGGTATCATTTCGGGTACTTCATCTGTGGTACAATTAGATGCTTGGAACTGGGAAGATGCAAGTATAAAAACAGATGATGCAATTCACATTAATTGGCCAAGTAGTTTTACAAGCGGTAGATGGTGGTTAGGAGAAGATCCTGCTTTAAAGCCAGATAAAGAGTATGTTAAAAAGATAAACGACATTCAATCTTATTTTAAAAATGCTAAATCTTATTTAGCTAGTAATAACGATAAAACACATTTACCTTATGAAGCTACTAAAGGTTTATTTAATGGAAACCAAAAATTGTTTATTCATGTAAACGGACAAAAAGAAATTACAGATGCAATTACAATTATTAAAGAATTAGGTGTAGAAAACATTGTAATTGTACATGGAGATGAAGCTGATAAAGTAGCTGATTTATTAGTTAAAAATGATGTTGCAGTTGTTTTAGAAAGACCACACAGAAACTCAGATAATGAAGACGATGCTTATGATTCTACATATTCTATTGCAAAAACATTAACAGACAAAGGCATTGTTGTGGCTATAGGTATGGAAGGACAAATGGAGAGAATGAATACTAGAAACCTTCCGTTTTATGCGGGTACATTTGCTGCATTCGGGTTAGACAAAGAAGTAGCCTTGCAATTATTAACTTCTAATTCTGCTAAAATTTTAGGAATAGATGATATGGTTGGAACCATAGAAGTTGGTAAAGATGCTACCTTGTTTGTCTCTGAAGGTGATGCTTTAGATATGAGAACTAATATTTTAACAGATGCGTTTATACAAGGTAGAAAAATTAGCCTAGAAACACATCAAACAAAACTTTGGAAACGCTATTCTAATAAATACAAAACTAAATAAACTATAAAAAAGGTTGTCTAAAAAAGAAGGCTTTTGTCAATCTGAATTTATTTCAGATTCTTATAAAGATTAAATTGCAGTAATTTGAAATACTGAAACAAGTTCAATATGACAAGATTTAACTCTTTATAGACAACCTTCTTTTAATTCTTTTTACAAACTTGGCACATTTAAGTCTAGACAACTACAAAAAATTGTAACATAAAAAAGCCCATCAATTAATTGATGGGCTTTTATAAAACTTTAAGTATATTTCTTAGATAACTTTTACGTTAACCGCGTTTAAACCTTTGTTTCCTTCTTGTAAATCGAATTCAACTTCGTCACCTTCTCTAATTTCATCAATTAAACCAGAAACGTGTACAAAATGATCTTTGCTTACTCCTTCTTCAGTAATAAAACCAAATCCTTTTGTGTCGTTGAAAAACTTTACTGTACCTTTACTCATAATAATGTTGTTAAATTTATAATACTAATTATATTGCAAAGATGGTTCCATTTTTCTAATATACAAGCATTTAATTGTTTTCTTTTCTGTTTTTTATTAGATTTTTTATTCTTTAGAATAAAAAACGACTTATAGGCGGTTTAAAAAACCAATTTCACCTACTTACTTCTTCAAAATAAATTTCTAAAAAAGCATCTATTCTCTCCTTTAATGTATTGATAGACAAGTCTTCATTTTTAAATACAGTTACATTTTCTTCAACTCTATTTCTACTTATACTTTCTTGTACTTCTACAACACGAACACCATTAATGTTTTCTAACAAATTTTTTAATGCAATATCTAATGTGGTATCGCTTAAATATATTTTTAAGGTTTGTTCTTTGGGTGAGTTTCTAATTTCGGTTCTAAATGCCAACATAATTGTATAAATTTAAAAGGTTCATAAATAATGTTACATTAAAGTAACTCTTCTAAGTTACTGATTTTGGTGCATACTTCCAAAAAAACATCTATAATCAATAATAAAAAAAAGGAATACTTATGATTTGAAACCATCAGCATTCCTTTTTTAATTTTATTCTACTTGTTACTTTATACTATAAATGCTACCAATCAATCGGAAAATAATCTTTTAAAAATTTACCAGACCAATGTTTTCCGGTATTAATTCCGTCAATTAACGGATCCATCACTCTTGCAGCTCCGTCTACAATATCTAACGGTGGCTGGAAATCGTGTGTTTCTACTTTGTGCTTAGATAATTCTGCAGGATCTTCATCTGTAACCCAACCCGTATCAACCGCATTCATATAAATACCAGATTTTGCAAATGTGGAAGCAGAAGTATGCGTTAACATATTTAAGGCAGCTTTTGCCATATTTGTATGTGGATGTCTGTCTACCTTTTTAAATCGGTGGAACTTCCCTTCCATCGCTGTAACGTTGATAATATGCTTTTTACCCGTATTTTCTTTCATCATTAAATTAGACAAACGATTACACAACACAAACGGAGCAACAGCATTTACTAACTGTACTTCTACCATTTCTGTAGTTTCAATTTCGCCTAATTTTAAACGCCAGCTATTTGTTTTTCTTAAATCTACTTGTTGTAAATCTGCGTCTAATTCGCCTTCAGGAAAAACTTCTGCTGTTTGTAATGAATTGTCAAAACTATACGGAATTTGAGATAATTCTGCCGAATTACGCAATCCAATTCCTGGTTCTGGTCCGTGCCAAGTAACTGGCAACACGTTATTTTTATCGGTTTTAGCAGTAGAGACACTTAAATCTGCCAATTCTTCTAAACAACTTTCATGATCTTGTAATAAAGTCTGTGCCAATTTTGGTAATTGATCTATCGGTTTCTTTTCATTTTCCATTAAGTGGAAATAAAAACCAGAAGGTCTCCTTACAGTTTGCGCTGCATTATTGATTAAAATATCTAATCGATCGTATTTTTGTTCTATATAATTACAGAAAATTTCTACACTTGGTATGTGCCTTAAATCTAAACCATGAATGTGTAAACGATGGCTCCAATCTTTATAATCTTCTTCTTTTGCAAAACGAATGGCAGAATCTGCAGGAAAACGAGTAGTTGCCACTACAGTTGCTCCAGAACGTAATAACATTAAGGTAATATGATATCCGATTTTTAATCGAGATCCCGTAATTACAGCCACTTGATCTTTTAAATCGGTTATTTGAAAACGTTTTGCGTAATTTAAATCACCACATTCTTTACACATGGTATCATAAAAATGATGCAATTTGGTAAATACCGTTTTACACACATAACAATTTCTTGGTGATTCTAATTCTGGCGTATCTTCATTTATTGCAGCTGCTCCTAATAATTTTGGAGCTACAAACAACGAAGCTTCTCTTGCAGAACGAATTCCGGTAGATTTTCTGGCGTGTTTATCGCCTTCAATCATTTTACGTTTTGCTGCTTTTTTAGCGTCTTTACGTCTGCGTTGAAATTCATCACGATTTGGACGAGACAATTCGCCAGCAACTTTAAAAAGTGCGACTCTTTGTTCTTCTGGCAATTCAAAAAGCTGATTCGTGTCCTCCAATAATTTTTGAAGGGTATTGATACACGAATTTACTTCTGATTTTAATTCTTTATTACTCATACTCTTACACTTCGTAAATTCTAACTTTTTTCTTTTTTAAACGAGAATTGTTTAATTTCTCAATTAATTCGGCTGTTAATGTTGATGGTACTGCTACAAAAGCACAATCTTGTTTCAACTCTATGTCACCTAGTTGATCTTTACTTAATTTTCCTTGTTTTATAAACAAACCAGCAATATCTCCTTTAGATATCTTGTCTTTTCTACCTCCAGAAATAAATAAAGTTTCCCAAAAAACAGGGCTTCTTTCTGCTTGTTTAGAAATGTCTTGTAAATCTGCATGTTTAATAAAATCTGGTAAACGTTCCTCTTTCCATTTTAAAACAAAGGCTGTTCCTTCTGCAGAAACTCTTGCTGTTCGTCCGTTTCTATGCGTAAATTCTTCAATTGCTTGTGGTAATTCATAATGAATGATGAAACTCATTTCTGGCACATCAATACCTCTTGCCGCTAAATCTGTAGCTATTAATAATTGATTGGTTCCGTTTCTAAATTTAATTAAAGAACGTTCTCTATCTTTTTGCTCCATTCCTCCACTAAAGCAACCATGTTTTATATTCTTGCTCTCTAAAAATGTACTTACATTATTTATAGAATCTTTTAAATTACAAAAAACAATTCCTTGTTTATTTCCTAAATGATTTAGTAAATGTAATAAGGTATTTAGTTTATTTTTAGCTGGAGAAAGTACTGTTCTTATTTGTAATTTTGATGTTACCGCTTTTAAATAATTAACGGTGTTTGGTTTACTTAAACCTACAAAATCAGGAATTTCAACTCCTTGTGTTGCAGAAGTTAATATGCGTTTATTTAAAGATAATTGATTGATGATATTACGCATTTCATATTCAAAACCAACCTCTAAAGACTTGTCAAATTCATCTAAAATTAAGGTTTTAATATGCTCTTTAGAAAAACGATCGTTTGCAAAATGATCAGAAATTCTACCTGGTGTTCCTATTAAAATTGCAGGAATATGTTTTAATTCTATCTTATCTTTAGACATCGGTCTACCTCCGTAAACTGCATTTACTTTAAAACCAGAGCCCATAGAACGAATTACTTGTTCTATTTGAATTGCCAATTCTCTAGAAGGTACTAAAATTAACGCTTGTACTTCTTCTAAATTTGGATCTAAAAGTTCTAATAAAGGCAAAGAAAAAGCCAATGTTTTACCTGTTCCTGTTGGCGAAAGTAAGATTACATTGTCGTTTTTATTAATGGTAGCAATCGCTTCTTTTTGCATTTGATTTAACTCTTCAATCTGCAATTTTGATAATATATCTTGTTGACTTTTAATGTTATTTGCCATACTTATTTCTTTTTTTAGTAAATGGTATCATTTACTTTTTTAATGATGTCTGGTTGAATAAAATTAAGACGAACTTAAATATTTATATCTACCATTGACAGTTTATATAACTTACTATTTACAAAAATCACCACATAGATACATAGCTCATATAGTCTATGTTTTCTATGTTCCTCTGTGGTAAATAATATTGTTTATTTCTTTTTCTTCTTTTTAATTATCGCTGGTTTTGTCTTTGCACTAGCTGTTTGTGCTAAATAATTAGACAAAACTTTATCTACCAATTCTTCTTTGGTTAAATGATGAAATATCGTTTTAATCTCTGCTTTTAAATCTTCTGAAATAGCACGATTTGGTTTTGCTTTAAACACTTTTTTAGCCCAAAGAATGGTATTATTATCTTCAATACTTTGTGCATCTGCTTTTTTATATTCTTTAAAAACCAACCCTAAATCTTCTTCAAATTCAGGAATTTCTTCTAATTCTTCTGGTTGTATCACACTTAAAGAAAGTCCGGTTGCACCTGCCCTAGCCGTTCTACCGCTTCTATGTACATACGTTTCATATTTGTCTGGTAAATGGTAATTTACTACGTAAGATATTTCTTTAACATCAATACCACGAGCAGCTAAATCTGTAGCCACCAAAATATCGATATTTCCTTCTCTAAATTGTCCCATTACACGATCACGAATCCCTTGAGTTAAACTACCGTGTAAAGCACCTGATGAAAATTTATTAATCGCTAAATTTTTAGCTAATTTATTAACGGCTGCTTTGGTTTTACAGAAAATAATTCCGCGTTCTCCTTCTTTAGTCGATAAAAAATGCATTAAAACATTCAATTTTTCTATCGGTTCTACCACCACATATTGATGATCGATGCCTTGATGCCCAACAGAATCCATATCCGTTTCTATATGTTCTACGTGTTTAGACATATAGTTTTGTATCAATTGCTTGATGGTTCCTGGCATTGTTGCTGTAAACAACAACGTTCTTCTAACATTCGGAATTTCTTTTATAATAGCATCTACTTCTTCCTTTAAAGCGCTTACCATTTCATCTGCTTCATCTAAAACAAAATAGTTGATTTTTGTAATATCAATCGCTTCACGTTTCATTAAATCTACCAAACGACCTGGAGTTGCAATTACAATACTAGGTTGCTGTTTAATCGCTTCAATCTGTGGTTTTATTGGGATTCCTCCACAAATAGAAACAATTTTCTCCTTTTGTTCATCCGAAGAAAAAGAAAGTAAATTGTCATAAATTTGATGTCCTAATTCTCTTGTTGGCGCTAAAATTAAAACTTGAATATGTGTTTCATCTGCTTTAATTTTTTGCAATAAAGGCAAACCAAAAGCAGCTGTTTTTCCGGTTCCTGTTTTTGCTAAAACCACCATATCTTTCTTTTTATGTAAGATAAAAGGAATGGTTTTTTCTTGAACCGCAGTAGGAACTGTAATTTCTAATTTTGCTAAACGTGCTTCTAATTCTTTATGAATTCCTAAAGATGAAAAAGTTTTTGACATTAAATATATTTTTTGCAAAGATAAGTCTACTTTTATAAGAACAAACAAACTCGCTATATATTATAAAAATAAAAAAATCCACCTAAAAAGGTGGATTTAAACGTGAAATATAATGACACTTTAATCCTAGAGTTGAAAATTAATTAGGAAAATTAAACTTCCCATTGGTGTTTTTTCTGTCAGACTCTTTTAAAATGGTTTCCATAACATCCCAATGTTCTGCTATTTTATTGTTTTCGACTCTAAACAAATCGTAATAAGAGGTTGCTTTTCCAGCAAAAGTTCCTTCACTAATGGCTAATACAAAATTCCCTTGTCCTAACACTTTGTGCGTTTTTGTAACAACCATAGCAATTCCTTGTTTTGCCATTCCTTCTAAAGCCGCGCCTAAACCAGATAAACCATCTGCAATTTGTGAATTGTGTTGAATGTAGTTATCTCCATCAAAATAATTAGATAGTTTTTCCATTTTACCATCAATTAAAATATCTTTTACAAAATTATGTACCAATGTTTTATTAGCAGTCGTTTTATCTAAATCTGTAATTGCTGTTGTTCCGTCTATTTGTGAATGTCCGCTAGCATTTTTAGGTAAAACTGCTGTTAAATTGTCCCAATGTTCTACAATTTGTCCGTTTTCGAAACGAAAAATATCAAATCCTATTTTTGGACCAAAAAAATCATAAGCTGTCTGTGTAAAAACATAATCTTCATCCTCAAAAGCTCTTACTGTATTTACTTTAAAGCCACCTTCTGGAGCATGACTTAATAAAGCGCCAAAACCTGCTAAACCATCTGCAACCGCAAGGTTATGTTGTGTATAATTAGTCGGATTAATAAATGCTACTGCGTTTTTATCTCCAGTTTCTATACTCTTTAATACGGCTAATGTTTTTTGTTTATTCGATAATTTACTGATTGTTTCCATCTTTATACCTTCTTTTAAATTTTGATTATTATCTGTTTTTATAGTTTTACAAGATGTGAATGCAAATACTACTGTTATTGCTATAATTATTTGTTTCATAATTTTTAAAATTGTTATTATTTATGATGCAAAATTAGAATAGAATACCCGTTTCATTAAGAAAGATATCGGATTAAAAATGGTTAATATAGAACCTGTAAACAAAAAAAACTCCTTTTAAAAAGAAGTTTTATGGTTAATGCTATATTTCTAGATACCTAATTCTATAAATTTTAAAAATAGGTTTACGTTTATATTTCAGTAAATATTTCGCTTTCTGGTAATCTAGATTTTGGCGTTTTATCTGTAGCATTAAAATCAGTAGCTGTTCTGTAACCAATAGAAACAGCGGTAATTGCTGTAAATCCTTTTGCTCTTAAACCAAACTCCTCATCTAAAGCTTTCATATCTAAACCTTCCATTGGTGTAGCATCAATATTTAAACTTGCAACTCCTAATAAAAATTGACCAATGTTTAAATAGACTTGCTTTTCCATCCAATGTTGTACGTCTTTTAAATCGTATTTATGAATATCTGCAAAAGCATTCATTCCGCCATACATTCCTTTTTTAATGTCTTCATTTGGGAATCTTCCATCTTTATCCTGCACCTCTAAAAGATGTTTCATATAAACATCATCTGCACTTGTTCTAGAACAAAACAATACTACTGCAGATGCGTTAACAACTTTAGGTTTGTTAAAGTGATAAAACCCTTCCGTACCTTTTGCTATGCGTTCTTTTCCTGCTGCTGTTTCTGCAATAATAAAGTGCCAAGGTTGTAAGTTTACACTAGACGGACTCATCCTTAATAAATTTTTTACTTCTGCCATATCTGAAGCAGATATTTTTTTTGAGGTATCAAATTCTTTGGTAGTGTATCTCCAGTTTAATGTTTCTGTTAAATTCATTTTTTATATTATTTTATGATGGTTCTTTATTACTATAAATTTTATAGTTGCAAAAGTAAGTATAGTATTTTATCTTTGCAATAACGGTCGGAAAGTATAGTATCTATTTTTGAGTAAAAAATTAAAATTATGTATCAAGTAAACGGTAAAGAATATCCATGTTGTGCAAGTATTACTATGGGCCTAATTGGAGGAAAATGGAAAACGGTTATTTTATTTCATTTAATTGAAGGTAAATTACGCTACAACGAACTTAGAAAAATGATGCCAACGGTAACAGAACGTACATTAAGTTTGCAACTTAAAACGTTAGAAGAAGACGGCATTGTAGCTAGAAAGGTTTACACAACAAAACCACCTTTAAAAGTAGAATATTCTTTAACCGAATTTGGAAAAACATTAATTCCTTTACTAAAATCTATTGCTGAATGGGGACATGTGGCTATTGATAATTATCAGAAAAATTAAATTTATAACCCCTCTTTAGGCTAGGTTACAAAAGTCTTTCTTTTAATATTTATATTTTTTAAATGATTTTTTAAACATCATTATTGTTCTTCACTCTTTAACTCGTTCTAATCTGTTATAAACCTTGCTTTTCATTTTAATTGATTTTTAAATTGGATACAAAACTGCAATTATAGTCAGAATTTTAAAAGGTTAATATCTCTATAAAAATGGTAAATATCTAACCCAAAAACTAAATATATTCTTTTTTAAATTGATTTGGAGTAAAACCTGTATGCTTCTTAAAGTATTTTACAAAATTTGTAGGTTCTTCAAAACCTAACAAATAGGCTAATTCTGTACTTTTAATTTCAGAATTCATCAATAAACGTTTTGCTTCTAAAACTAAAAATGCATCAATAAACTGTTTAGCTGTTAATGAAATAATGTTTTTACTAATGGTATTTAAATGCTTGTAGGTAATGTTTAGTTTTTCTGCATAAAAATCAGCATTTCTACTTTGCTTATAATTAGTTTCTAACAAAGCTTTAAAATTTAAGAATGTATTTAATTTATCGGAATGTTTTAAATGAAAAGTTTGATATTGTTTTAAACGCTCTAGCTTAGAAAAAATGATAGAATACAACGCATTATAAGTACTTTCTTGGTTGTAATCTTCTTCTGTATCTCTATATTCTTCATAAAATAATTGAATATACTCTGCTACATTAGAAGTTCTTGGCACTTGCATAATTGGCGAAAATAATTGTGCATTAAACAATCTATCAATTTCATTTTTTGGCAAGGAGTTTAGCTGCTTTTTTAAATAATCTTCTGTAAATAAAACAATAAAACCTTTTAATTTATCATTAAACTGAAAAGCATTCACTTGACCTTTAGAAATATGAATAATGGTGTTTTTTTTAACAGGATGCCAAACAAAATCAACCAAATGTTTACTTATTCCTTCTGTGTAAAACACAATCATATTAAACGCAACTTGATGCGCTTTTTCCGGATTATGTTCTTGATCATCTTTACGCTCAAAAAGACTTTCTATTGTTAATATTTCAATACCTATATTATTTGGTTTTTGTGATTCGAATAGTAAATGAGGAAGATTTTTGGTCATAAATACAAATTTATAAGAAAATTAAATACAAACGATAATAATTACAGTTATCAACTTTTAAAATTGTACAAAAATTAACTCTTATCCATCTAAATAAGAGGTATTGTATTTTTTGAAATACGTATATTTGTGACTCTATTTTAGTCTAAAAATACATTTGGAACAGATAAAAGCATACTTGCAGCAAATAGCCAACATATCTCAAGAAGATTGGGTCTTTTTTACGTCTAAATTACAGCCTCGTATCATTAAAAAGAAAACTGTTTTCTTAAAATTAGACGAAATTGAAAATTATATTTCTTTTATAGAATCTGGCGTGGTGCGTTTGTATATCCCTAAAGAAAATCCTGAAAAAGAAATTACTTTTGGTTTTAGTTTTAAAGATCAATTTATTAGTGCGTACGATTCTTTTTTAACCAGAAAACCTTCTGCTTACGAATTGCAAGCACTTACAGAAACTACCATTTTAAGTATTTCTTATTCAGATTTACAAGAAATTTATAAAAAAACGCAAATTGGTAATCTAATTGGTCGGTTAACTGCAGAACGCTTGTTTCTAATAAAATCTAGTCGCGAACAGAATTTACTAAATCTTACGGCAGAAGAACGTTACCTTAAATTATTTAAGGAACGTCCAGAACTTTTAAAAGAAATTCCGTTAAAATATATTAGTTCTTATATTGGTATAACCGCACAAGCATTAAGCCGAATTAGAAAACGTATTTAATAATATCTATACATTTTATAACACTTTTAAGGTGTCCTTTTTATCATAAAAACGAGTCTTGGTTCTTGGTTATTAAAGCGCACTAGTCTTTTTTTATTGATTTAGGTTCATTGTTTCACCTAAAATAGCAGACTACCTTTGTCAAAAATTTTAAATATGGCAGTAGTTATTTTTATTATAGTGCTTTGGTATGGAGGATTGTTTTTTCAATCTTTCTTTTTACATCGTTATGCGGCACATCAAGTATTTACCATGTCTAAAACCATGGAAAAAATCACCTTTATTTTAACTTGGGTTTTTCAAGGATCTAGTTATTTAAGCGCTTACGGATACGGAATTATGCACAGAATGCACCATGCATATACAGACACAGAAAAAGACCCACACTCTCCTTCTTACGATGCAAATATGTTTGCAATGATGTGGAAAACGAAAACTATTTATCAAGATATAAACGAGCAACGTATTGCTATTGATGAACGTTTTACTAAAAATGTACCGCAATGGAAATCGTTTGATTCTTTTGCTGGTTCTCGTTTTTCTCGCTTACTTTGGATTACCTTTTACATTCTATTCTTTGTCTTTTTTGTAACCGCTTGGTGGCAATGGTTGTTATTGCCAATTGCTTTTTTAATGGCGCCAATTCACGGAGTAATCATCAACTGGTTTGGACATATTTATGGTTATGTAAACTTTAAAATGAAGAACACGAGTAAGAATCTTTTTCACTTCGATTTTTTAATGATGGGAGAAGGTTACCATAACAATCACCACAAACATGCTAGTAGCCCTAATTTTGGTGTAAAATGGCATGAAATAGACATGACGTATGTAATTATAAAAGTTTTAGATTTTTTAGGTCTTATTAAATTAAAAGCTATTAAGATTAAAAATTAATTGTTCTTAAAAAAAACTAAATGTCAGGTTGAGCGCAGTCGAAAACTATTTTTAAATAACAATATAGTTCTCGACTGCGCTCGAACAGACTACAGAAAATTTCTATTTTTTTTATCCGTGCATTTACTCAAGTAAACTACATTAAATAATTTGTGAATTCATGGCGAATTAAACAACATCATCATACTATAAAAACACCCTTTAATTAGTGGTGTTTTTTTCATTTTTAGTATCTTTGTTAGACACGGAATTCTAGCAATAAACCTACCTTTCTATCTCTAAAATGAAAAACTACAAACCTAAAAAAAGATTACCTGCACAAGCTTATATAGATGGTGTTTTAAAAGGTGATAGAGTAATTCTGTCTAGAGCAATTACTATTATTGAAAGTAATTTAGAAAGTGATAAAATAGTCGCTAAAGAGATTGTTCAAGAAATATTACCAAGTTCTGGGAAATCTATTCGTATTGGTATTACAGGAGTTCCTGGCGTTGGTAAAAGTACCTTTATAGAAGTCTTCGGCTTGCATTTGGTAAAATTAGGTCACAAAGTTGCCATATTATCTATAGACCCAAGTAGTCAGCGTTCTAGAGGAAGTATTTTAGGCGATAAAACAAGAATGGACGAATTGTCTGTTTTGCAAGAAGCCTATATTAGACCTTCCGCCTCTGGCGATACTTTAGGTGGTGTTTCTAATAAAACGGGGGAAACCATGTTGCTTTGTGAAGCCGCAGGTTACAATGTTATTTTAATTGAAACCGTTGGTGTTGGTCAGTCTGAAACTGCGGTTCACGGAATGACAGATTTCTTTTTACTTTTAATGCTTGCTGGTGCAGGAGATGAATTACAAGGAATTAAAAAAGGAATTATGGAAATGGCAGATATGATAGTCATTAACAAAGCAGATGGCGATAATATTACCATGAGTAAACTAGCTAAAAGGCAATACCAAAATGCACTACATATTTTTCCGGCTTCAGAGTCTGGTTGGACTCCAGTAGCAAGTACTGCTTCAGCCATAAAAAACATTGGAATTGATAACGTTTGGGATGAAATTTTAAAATTTAAAAAATTAGTTGACGATAATGGTTTTTTCTTAAAAAATAGAAACCATCAACAAATAAAATGGATGTATAATAATATTAATGAAGAATTAAAACATTTGTTTTATGGTTCAAATAATATTAAAAGAGAACTTTTAGAATTAGAAAAAGATATTGTTACTGCTAAAATTTCGCCTGTAAAAGCAGCACAACAAATTATTGATGAATTTAAAAATTCTTTTAAACTGAGTTAAAAATTCATGAATCTTAAAAATTGTATAAAATGATATTTCATAATTATTTTGATAAACAATTTGAATTAAGGTATTTTGAAGTGAATAAATTAGGGCTTGCAACACCTACTATAATGTTAGCCTTGTTAGAAGAAACGGCTGCAGATCATTCTCATTCCATAGGACATAGTTTATTTGATCTCTTAGAAAAAAATGCAGGTTGGGTGTTAGTTTCTGGTGTTTTACAAATGATCCGTTATCCTAACTATAAAGAAAAAATTACCATAAGAACTTGGCTCTCCCACTACTCTTTTATCAAAGGATATAGAGAAAATATTATTTACGATGAAAAAAATAATATTATAGGCAGCGCAAAAGGTTTATGGGTTTTCTTTGACATTGATAAAAGAAAACCAATCCCTATTTTTAATGAAATTAAAGAAAAATGGTCTTGTCTTAATGAAGACTCTATTCATCGTGATATTAAGAAAAAAATAATTGCTGTAGACTCACCTCATCATACAAAACAATTTAGAGTCAATCGCTATGACACAGACGCTAATAAACACGTAAATAATATTAGATATTTACAATGGGTTATTGAATCGATTCCGGAAGAGATTACAGATAATTTCTTTTTACATGAAATTGATGGTCGTTTTATTGCTGAAGCTCAATATGGTGATACCGTTCTGTCTTTAACGCAAGAACTTGAAGAAAACAATTCTTTTGCACATACTATAAAAATTAAAGGAAGCGATACCATTTGTGCTACTGCCAAAACTATTTGGAAGCCGTATTAATAATTTTATTTTCCCTTAATATTTTAATATAAAATAGAACCATAACTAAGGCTATGATTAGATTTTCTATTGCATATTAAGAAAAAATAATTCAAATTTATTATCAATCATTTTAAAATTTATTTGTGTAAAATTTTGGCTAAAGCCATTATTTTCTCAAAACTTTAAGAACCTGTGGATAAATCCACAGGCTATTAAAAAAACAATGCTATTTAATTTATTATCCTTATGAATTGACACAGGCCTCAGCCTATGTTTATTATGGAGTTATAATATTGGCTTTAGCCGAAGATGTTACCTATAATACCAAATAAACATCAAAATGACTGATTAAATTCATTTCTTTTTCCTTACTAATTCAATATAAAATAGAA